>JBLHKS010000014.1:0-66452 GCA_047620505.1 Verrucomicrobiales bacterium
AAAGCCTGAAGTCAGCAGCGCGCGGATTTCGGTCCTTTGCCAACTACCGCATTCGAATCATGTTTTTCTGCGCAAAGTTAGATCTCTTTCCGTTAGATAGTTGCCACGAAAATCCCTGAAGAGCCGATATTTCTGGCAAAGTGGCGGTAACGCGCGTCGCGCTCTTATCGATGGCGACCCGATCGTTCAGGTCTAGTCCATAAGGAAGTGAAATTTCATAAAGAAGCGTGTATTGCGCTGCTAATTCTCTGTTCTCAGGAATTGCATAAAACTCTGTATCATCGCCATTCATGTTTCGGTTCAGCCGTTTGATAATATCGCTGAAACTAAAAACATGATCGACCTCTTCCTGGGTTCGAAGCCATTCAGTGAACGCTTCAAGGTTCGAAAGGTATTCTGGTTCTGAAATTCCGCCCTCTTCGCCTGACTCAACCGAATACTCAATCGAGTACATTCCTGCGAGGTTCTTTTCTCCAAATTCTGCATCATTGCGGAATGGGATTCGCTTATCGAAATATTTTACCCATTCGTCATTCAACTCGACTGTCGGTGCGAGGGCTCCAAACGTGATCGCTGCGATGCCTGCAACTCCAAGTACGATGTTGCGATTTCCGATGATGAAGTTAGACCACGAAAGCAGCGGTCCGGCTGTGAGATTTCCCGATCTGGCTGCTAGAGCCGCTCCTTTTGGGGCTCTGACAGGGAGAAGGCTCATAACCGCTGGGAGAAACGTCAACGAAAGCATCCAGGCGGCTCCGATCCCGACGGCGGTAAGATTTCCGAGGTGTTTGAAAGGTGGTGTCTCGGAGAAGTTCAGCGCAAGGAATCCGACGATCGTTGTCAGGCTCGTGATCGAGACAGGGACCAGGTTTATTCGAAGGCTTTCCTTCAGCGCTTCAAGCTGGACCATTCCCGCGGCTTGCGCTTTTCGCATTGAGACAAGAATATGAATACTGTCGGCGATCGCTATAGTTATGATTACGATTGGAGCCGTCATCGAAATCGGCGTTATCTTAATATTCGCCCAGCCGGATGAGCCCATACCGGCCATCATCGATAGCACGATGACGAAAATAGTTACGACGGTTCCCCAAAGTTGTTTCAACGAAAGCGCAGCAACGACGATGATCATCACGAACATCAGGCCCATTAGCGACATATCTTTCATGCTCGCTTCCGCGAAGCTTGCGTTAAGCATGGAAACTCCGGTCAGGGCGATCCTTAGGCCGGAATGGTTCTCATGTATCCTAGCAACCAACTCTCGTGCGGCGGTCGCGGCCTCGGGGACCTCAGTGATCGACTTCTCCGGATACTGAAAAATGACGTTCACCCCGGTGGTATCGGCGTCGTGCGAAATTACGTTGTTTTTTAGCAGCGGTTCGGCAAGCGCGATCACCCGGCGCTCGTCCAGCAGCAGCTGGTTTGTTTCGTCGCCCTCCTTGATCAGATCTTCGACTGTCAGATCGTCCTCATTGGCCCAGGTGTGCTGGAAATTGGTGATCGAATCGACTCGAATCACATAAGGTAATTGCCACGCTTCTTCGGTTAGCTGATGAATCGCAGCTGCAACATCTTGCGTGAAAACCTGGCCTTCTTTTGGGTTCTCGGGCTGAACGACGAAGAGGATGTTGTCATTCTTCGTGTAGGTATCCTGAAAGTCCTCGAACGCCATCAATTCAGGGTTATCGGAGCTGAAGAACAGGCGGTAGTTGTTGCCCATTTCGATCCAGCGAACTCCAGAGCCAACGATTGCGACGAGAATAACTGAAACCGCAATTGCCGCCCAACGCCACTTGACGATGAAGTCGGCGTAGCGGGCGCTGAGACGGTTGCTCCCCGGTGTTTTGAGATTTGAAAGGCTCATGTTGGTTGGCTTGGTCGCCGATTTTGGCAAAAGATTACGCTGGTAATATTACGGACGTCATGTTAAAGCAAGTTCTGTCTTCATTTTTATCCAATACGATCTGAATACGCGATGCGATACCCATCAGGACATAAAGAGGCAACTCGGCGAAAAATCCTCGAAGCGGCGCTGAAGGTTTTTCGAAACCAAGGCTTTGGCGGCGGCGGCGTTGACACGGTGATGAACGAGGCTGGCCTGACTGCAGGCGGTTTTTACGCTCATTTTCGGAATAAGGAAGATCTCCTGATCCAGATGTTGTCGTGCTCTCCGGATTTGATGCGTGACGGGCTGAATCTTCACCTTGGCGAGTTGGAAGGGCCTGATTGGGTCGAAGGTTTCATCGATCTTTACCTCAGTCCTCAGCAAGTTATGGCAGAACAAAACTGCTGCCCTTTGCCAAGTGTGATTTCTGAAATTGAGCGTCAAAGTCAAGATTGCCGAAACTCGTTTGCTGAGCTTTTCGGGCAATGGGCTGAGATGCTGGCCTCGCGCCTGACGAACCTCCCTAAAAAGGAGCGCCGCACTCGCGCTGAGTCGCTAAACACAATCTTGATCGGGACGGTGACGATGGCCCGGGCGCTGATCGGGACGCCGCAATTTGACGGAGTTCTCAAAAACGGGCGCGATTCGGCCAAGCGTTTGATCCGAGGGTAATCGGCGGATTGCATTCGATCTGAGTTGAGCCAAGTTGTTGCCATGTTAGCGATAATTTCGCCCGCCAAGACTCTCGATTTCGATACGCCTCCGTTTACGGATACGGCGACGAATTCGGATTTTCTGGATCACTCAAAACAGCTGATCGCACCGCTTCGGAAGCTTTCAGAAGAGGAAGTCGGCGCTTTAATGTCGATTAGTCCGAAGCTCGCGGCGCTGAACGCTCAGCGGTATAAGGATTGGCGGCCGCCCTTTTCTTTGGACAACGCCAAGCAGGCTCTGATGGCGTTCAAGGGTGATGTCTACACCGGTTTCACTCTGGAGACCTACGATGAAGATGATTTCGGTTATGCGCAGGCTCATCTTCGGATTCTGTCAGGGCTCTATGGGCTGTTGCGTCCGCTGGATTTGATGCAAGCCTACCGTTTGGAGATGGGAACGAAATTTGCGACAAAACGTGGCAAAGACCTTTACGCATTCTGGGGCTCGATCATCACGGAGGCCTTGAACGAGGCGATCACAGCGTCATGCAGCGAGGTGCTAGTGAATCTGGCTTCAAACGAGTACTACGGGGCTGTCCGTCAGCAGCTGCTGGCCGCTCGAGTGATCACGCCGGTCTTCAAAGACCTTAAAAATGACGCCTACAAGATTATCAGCTTCTTTGCGAAAAAGGCGCGCGGTGTGATGTCGGATTTTATGATTCGTGAGCGAATCGAAGACCCTGACGGACTCAAAAAATTTAAGGGAATGGGCTATCGCTTCAATAAAAAAATGTCCGAGGGCGATACGTGGGTTTTCACCCGCGATAAGCCGGTTTAAGCGCGCTTTTTCACCAAAGGTGGATTTCGAATCGCTTCAAAATAACGCCGAGCACGCCGAAGCAGAGAAATGTCAAAGCTGCGCCGCAGCCCAGCGTCAGGAAGAAATTCGCGCCGCGCCGCAGCATCCACGGCATCAGTAAGAACATCGGCATCGTCGGCAAAACATACCAGAATGTGTACCAAGCGTGATTCGCGATTTTGCCAGTGCGGCCGTCTCCGGGCTCCATTTCGATAAAGAGCCACATCATCGTCAGCGTGGTCACTAACGGCATGGCTCCGATAAATGCGCCGACTTTATCACTTCGTTTGGCGATCTCCGAAACAACTACGATCAGGCCTGCGGTTATGCCGTATTTTACGATGATGAACGTGCTCACGAGCTTGGAGGGTCAGGATTTACGTTTTCGGCGTGCTAGCAACTGCTGAGTAGCGGGAACGCCGATAATTAGGGCCGTGAAAAGCAATGCGGTCAGCGCAAACCAATCGCCGAATTTCGCGTAAACGGTTATCGGAGGATTCGAGTCGAGCATCACTGTCGTTGGAAAGGTATTCGGGAAAAAGTCCCTTATTCCGGGTTTCAAGTGCGCGATTCGCGTTCGGAAAGAAATTGGAACTTCTGGCCATTTCCGTCGAGCGAGTTTGTAGAACTCCTCAAGATTGCTAATGTCTGAAATGCTTTCCTGGACGGAGATACTGAGTTTTGGCCATACTTGAGGAAGCCAATTAATCGTTTCTTCGAACAAATCACGTTGAGCTAGATTCGAATTGACCGAAATGCGCTGGCCTTCGCCAGAAAGAAGCACTCCCTCGAGTTCCTTGAAGTCTCTCAGGTTTGTGTTGATCACAATTTCGCTGGCGCTGGAAATTACCTCGTGGCCGATGATGAATTCGACCGGGGCGCTTTGGCTTCTCGCATTCTTCACTAGATCAAAAATGGCCTCATTCGACAGCGTCTCGAAAGGTACTTCAAGAAACTCAGGCTCGGTCAGGTTTCCGAAAGGATCGATGATACAACTGGCTCCTGTGTTGCTGCATCGGGCCATGTGCCGCCGCAACTCGATCGCGCGAAATCGCGCGTTGGCAAGGTGCTGTCTGACTACCGGAGTTGATTTGAACCATCCGTCGTTCGTGATATTCAGTAGCAACTGGGGGCGTTTGACCTCGTTGTCCGCTATAAATCGCCGTTGATGACGGCCCACGGTATCTTCGTAACAGACGCTCGGAATGAGATCGACCTCAGGGCGTGTCATCGATAGCAATTCGAATTCCTCGCCAGCTCTGAAGTTATGAGGGAGCCAATTTTTGACCGCCCAATGAATCGGTTTAATGTCTGTTCCGGGAATCCCAAAATTCCTCATCGGCATGTATTCTCCAAAAGGAAGAAGATAATGCTTTCGGTAGGACTTTGAATTTCGCAGAAGATCGCCTGATTTGCTTACCAGAAAGAGTCCGTTGTAGACGTCGTAAGGGTTCCCCAGGCTTTCATAATCCTCACTTCCGAGTGCAAGGCTAAAATCCCCCCGACTCATAATGTCGTTCACGGGCCGGGCGGAACCGGGATGGAGGAAGGGATAAGGCAAAGCCGTTTCCGGCCAGACGATCAGATCCGAGCCTGAACCGGCGTGCATCTCCGTCATTCTCCGATACTGCTCAACGATACCGCGATATTTTTCCGGCTTGAAAGAACGGTCTTCAACAGGAATTGCGCCTTGTATTAAAACCAGATCGAGCTCGGTTTGTTCTTCCGGATTCGGGGCGTAGCGAGTTCCCGTGTTCAAACCGTAAAAAAACGTCAAAATCAAAACAAGCATCGCGATTCCAAAATCGACATGCGGTCGCATTCTGCCTTTGCCTAGTTCTGCTCGGAACCGCGCGAGCGTCGTTACGCCAATGCAAATACAGAAGACAGGCAAAAACGATAACCCGGTAACTCCAACGACATCGGCGATTTGAATCAGGTTCGGCTCGTCGTGAAGCGCGACGCCAAGCCCATTCCAACCGAAACCTCCGAGAACCCAGCCGCGAAGCCACTCCAGCCCGACCCAGCAGCTGCTACAGATCAAGGCGATCCAGAGCGAGTGGAGCGAAGGCGTCATTATGCTCGATTCTTTCCGGTTTTTGCTCGTCAGCGAGAAGAGCTTTTCCGAGCGGCCCGGTTCCGGTACGAGTTCAGGCTCGCTCTCCTGAGGCGCGATTTTGTCTTTCCGTAAACGACCTAACGTCGCCACAAACGCGCCCCAGATTCCGAAGTAGCAAGCGAGGTAGCCGCTGAGCACGCAGACGACAGCGCCGCCAAAAAACATCTGCGCAAATCGTGCGAATCCGGTCGAATCGCTCGTCACGACGAAGGCTCCAATCCACCAGAGTGAGCCGACGAAGAAAACAAATCCTGACAACAATCCTACTTTAAAACCAAAGGCCCAGCGTCGATCGGCCGTCGCTGGTGTCAGGAGGAAATTCAGCGGCGCAAAAAGGAAACGACGGACGCGGCCGCCAGTCATCCAATTTACAATTCGCGGTGGCTCGTGTTCGTCCGGCAACTCACAAAACCAGAGCGTCGCGAAAAGCGGAATTTGCCAGAGCCAAAGCAGAACTCCGAAATTCCAAGGCTCAAAGCACAAGGCTAGAAGCACTCCGCTGAGTGTCGCTGCGATCCAGGGCAGAGTAGGGGAGCGCCAATTCATGGGTAATCAGTATCCTGTCCGCTTGCTACTTGATTCGGGCGCTCCAGAGCTTGTGCCCAGCGGTGATGAACAGCGTCTCGCCGTCTTTTCCGCCGAAAGTGCAGTTCGTGATCATGTCTTCTGGGATCGGGATGAAGCGAGCGAGATCGCCGTCAGAGGGATGAAGGACGTAAACTCCGGCTTTGTATTTTCCGGCCGTTTGATTGGGCAAATCCGGGAAATTAAAACCTGCAGTCACGTAAAGCAGACCGTCCGGGCCAACGGCCATTCCATCTGGACCTCGGTCATTTCCCCAGTCGAAAAGTTGCTTTTGGCTGCCTTTGCCGACAGTGCCGTTGGCTTTGAGATCGAAGCGCCAGAGCTTTCGGTTGTTACCGCGCTTGTCTGGATTGTTGTCGCAGACGTAGAGCGTTTTCTCATCCGCTGAGAGCGCGACTCCGTTCGGCCGATCGACTTCGTGGGCGATCACCATCGTTACCGTGCCGTCCGGATCGAGGCGAAAAACGCCTTCGACTGGCTTGTCATCACCGTCGCGAATCTGCATGTCGTCCCGGTCGCCGTAGCGCGGATCGGTGAAGTAAATTCGGCCCTTCTTGTCGATCGTAAGGTCGTTCGGCGAGTTGTAGCGCCCACCCTTATAGTTGTCTGTCAGGACGGTGATCGTTCCATCGAGCTCTGTGCGCGTCAGCCGCCGGTTGCCGCCCTCGCGTCCACCCTCACAGGCGTGCAATCGGCCTTCGGCGTCGAATATCAGGCCGTTGGACCTTCCTGAAGGAGTTCGGAAAATGTGGATCTTCCCGCTCGGATCCATCCGCATGATCCGGTTGTTTTCGATATCGGAAAAATAGACGTTCCCGTCTCCGCTCGGATGCCAGGCCGGGCCTTCGGTGAAGGCGACGCGTCCGAGCATCGTGAGAGAGTCCGGATCGGCTTGTTGCGCGCGTGCAGTCGCGCTGAGGGCGACGGTCAGAATCGTGAGGGCGAGAGTCAGCTTCATGCGCCCAGTCTGGGCGATGAAACCGGGCTTTCAAGCGTTGGATTGAATCGATCTTTCCACGGATTGAGCGTTTTCGCGTTCGCCGATCACTTTTTCATTTTGTGGACGGCTTTCCCGCCTAGAGTGGCTGAATTCCAGAATGAAAGCGCTTACCCTAACAGAATATAATAAGTTCAACTACGGCGAAGTTCCCGAACCCGAATTCGGCGACGACGACGTGCTCATCGCGGTCAAAGCCTGCGGAATCTGCGGCAGCGACATTCATGGGATGGATGGCTCGAGCGGACGCAGAATCCCGCCCGTGATCATGGGGCACGAAGCCTCTGGAGTGATCGAGAAAGTCGGTTCCGGAGTCGATGGCTGGAAGGCCGGGGACTCGGTTGCGTTCGATTCGATGATTTATTGTGGCGAATGCGATGTCTGCAAAGCCGGGCACACGAATCTCTGCGAAGACCGCCGCGTGATCGGCGTTTCGTGCCCGGAATACACCCGCCACGGAGCTTTCGCTGAGTTCGTCGCGATTCCCAAACACATGCTTCTTCGCCTGCCGGATGGGCTAAGTTTTGAGGAGGCTGCGTTTGGCGAACCAGTCGGCGTCGCGCTTCACGCGGTCGGGCTGGTTTCACCAGCTGCGGGCGACACCGCTGTCGTCGTTGGCGCGGGTTTGATTGGGATGCTCGTGGTTCAAGCGCTGAAACGCGCGGGCTGTTCCCGGGTTCTCGCGGTCGATCTGGACGAAGGCCGCCTCAAGCTGGCGAAGGAACTCGGAGCCGACGATTCGGTCAATTCCGGCGCTGCTGACGCGCTTGATCAGATTCGAAAATGGGCAGGCGGTGATGGCGCGGACATCGCGATGGAGGTCGTCGGGATTGATCCGACGATTCAGCTCGCGGTGCACTCCGTTCGCAAAGGCGGCAAGGTTGGCGCGGTCGGAAATCTCAAAGCTAGCGTCGAGTTTCCGCTTCAAGCGATCGTCACTCGCGAAATCACAGTTTACGGCTCCTGCGCTTCAGCTGGCGAATACGAAGAAGCCCTCGCGGCAGTCGCGGAGGGCTCCATTAACGTTAAACCTTTGATCAGCGCCAAGGCGTCAATCGCCGATGGTCAGGAGTGGTTCGACAAGCTTCACCGACGTGAAGGCGACTTACTCAAAGTACTTTTGCATCCCTGAATTCAGATCGGGCAAACGCCGTCAACGCAGGTTTGGGCCGGCTTTTCCGCCTCGACCGTTTCCAGCAGCTGCTGCTCGTGGATCGGTCTTGGTGTGCGGAAAAAGAAGCGGGAAAGCGAGTAGCGTTTTTCGCTAACGAAAGTGCAAACCCGGCGTGCCAGCGGAAGCCAGCGAGGGCGGGCAAGCGTCATCGACAATCCGCGATAATTTTCCAGCGCCCAGAGGCACATGATCCAGGCCGTTTCGCCCTGATAAACTTCGCCGGTGTCGGCCATGACGACGAGTTTGTCTTCCGGATGAAGCTCGTCAAGGACCGGGCAAATTCGTTTTGCCTCAGGATCGTGGTAAGACGTGAACCGAATTTCGACGAATTTCGGCTGCCGCTCCAGCCATCGGCGGAAGCGGCTGCACATCCCACATTCGTGGTCGAAGAAGACGTGGAGAGTTTTCACAGGGCTTTTGTCCACGGTTCAGGAGGGGTGGGAGGATCGGTCGCCGGCGTTAAGTCGACCGTGGTGGTCGGCGTGATCGGCGGCGGGAAAGTCCTCATCAGGCCGCGTCGGCGCATTCTGGTGAAGATGTAGATGTTGAAGAAGTGCATCCCGCCGAGGACGAGGAGCACGACCCCTATTTTGGCGGCGACAACTTCAAAAACCTGGCGCGCGGCGAGGACTTCGATCCCGACTTTCAGGTAGAGCGTGACGAAGCCGATGTTAACGAGGTAGAAGCCGACGACGAGCAGATGATTGACGCTGTCGGCGAGTTCGGTGTTGTCGTTGAAACATTCGACGAGGAAGACGCGGCCGTTTTTGTGAAGCGTGCGGGCCACCCAGACGGTGACGAGCAAGCTGAGAACTAGATAGATGGTGTAGGTGATTACGAGGTAGTCAGTTTCCATTGCGAAGTTGTGACTTTGTTGAGTCACGCCTTTCTACCCCATGTTTCGTCGGCGATCCGAAGAGGGACGCGTGTTGGCGGCCGAATTCGAAAAAATCCGCTACTCGTTGATCCACTCCAGCTTTTCCTGAATCGGCTTACGCTTGCCGACAGGCCAATTGTTCTCGTCTTTCGGCCAGCCGAGATAAAATAAGCCCATGCAACGGTCTTTCGCGCCGAGCTTCAAAAATTCGCGCATCGCGTCGCTGTAAACCGGGGCAGGGGAGGACCAATAGCCAGCCATCCCGACCGCTGAAGTCGTGAGATGCATATTTTGCACTGCGCAGGCGACGGCTTCGATCTCCTCGATCTCGGGGATCTTTTCGATCTCCTGCCGCTTCATGCAGATGCAGATCACGACCGGCGCTTGAAGGATTTTTTCGCGAAATCCATCATGCTTGTCAGGCCGAAATTTGTCCTCCGGCGTCTCCTCTTTGTAGATCTGCTGAAGCGCGCCAGCCAGTTTTTCGCGCCCGTTGCCTTCGAAGATTTTGAACCGCCAAGGCTCGGTCATTCCGTGAGTTGGAGCCCAATTCGCGTTTTCCAGAATGTTGCCAAGCACAGCCGGATCAACGGTGCGGTCGCTCATCTGATCCGGTTTGATACTGCGTCGGCGCCGGATCAACCCGTTAGCAGCTGCTAGACGCAGATGGAGCGAATCGAGGGAAAGCTGAGAAGTCGTTGCCATTGCCGAATCTTTGGTCCGAGAGGCTCTCGCGGTCAACCGAATCCCCTCGCGCTCGCGCTTGCGTTGGCGAAAGCCGAAACTATAATCGCCGCGTCTCTCTAAAACACTAACCAAACTACCATACACTATCATGGCACTACCCGTTGGCGCAGAAGCGCCTGATTTCACTCTCACGACCCTCGGTGCGGAAGGCCCCGAGCTCTGGAATCTCAAAGCTCACGAAGGCGAAAAGGCGATCGTCCTCCTTTTTGTCCCGATGGCGTTCACCGGCGTTTGCACGAAGGAATTCTGCGAGATCACGCAGACGATGAACGAGTTCACGGACCTCAATGCAGAAGTCGTCGGCATCTCGGGCGACAACCCGTTTGCGCAGGCCGCTTGGGCAGAAAAGGAAGGCATCAAGATGACTCTTCTCAGCGATTACGAGCACACCGTCGCCAAAGACTACGGAGTCGCTTACGACGCGTTCCTCCCGGAAAAAAATCTCACGATGGGCGGCGTGCCGAAGCGTTCCGCGTTCGTGATCGATAAAGCCGGCGCGATCGTGTATTCCGAAAGCCACGACAGTCCTGGCGAGCTTCCGGATTTCGCAGCGATCAAGGCAAAGCTCGGCGAGCTTGGCTGAACGATCGACTCCGACTAAAAATTCGAAAGGCCGAGTGGGAAACCGCTCGGCCTTCTTTTTTCTGATTCGGATCTCTCAGGAATTCGCGGGAAAAATATCGATCGCTTTGAATCGATCGGGAGCCGGAATGTCTCCGATGTAGCGGATGCGAACCAGTCGATTCAGGCACGCTTTAAGGGCCGCGGAATCGCTATGAAGATTGGCATTTGCCGTCAGAGTCGAGTACCGCGGAACGAAAAAGCGGTGAATCTGGTTCGCGCGATCACGGACGATGATCTGGAGAGTTTCGGTGTTAACTTGGACGATCTTACCGACCAAGTCGGACATCGGGGGCAATCCCTTGGCGACACGGAGGTTTTTCGGGGGCACAATCGTTCCTTGGCCGGGTCCGTACACGGATGGGTATTCCTGGGCAAAGGAACTGGAAACGAGGGCAAAAAACGCGGCTCCAATCGCGAATCTGGTGAGTGGGCGAACCATGATTATAAAAATCATAGGTTTGAAACGCCAAAATGCACGCGAATTGCAATAATTTTTGGAATTATTTTATAGGAAAAGGATTTCCGGGATTTCCGCGGTTTCCAGCTGAACCAGAACGAGTTGCGGTGGCGGATTTCGGTCTGGCTCGAAACCAAATTGGCGTTTATCATCGACGAAACATCCGGACAACCATGACTTACCTTAAAACCCTGACTCTCACCTTCTTACTGATTCCTGCAGTTGGCGGCTTCGCCCAGGAAGCGCCGAAAGACGCCGAATTGAACGAGGCGACCTACGAAGTCTGGCGAGACCACGTTCTCCCGCGAGGCTGGGAACTCAATTACCAGAAAATCGGCTGGCGGACGAGCTTCTGGGAGGCGGTCATCGAGGCGAACGAAAAGGACAAGCCCATCCTCATGTGGGCGATGAACGGGCATCCGCTCTGCAACGTCTGAGGCAACGGCGTTAAAGACCGACAGTCTGTCTGGTCCGACAAAAAGGTGCGGGAACTTTCCCAGCAATTCATCCCCGTCGCCGACGCAATCGACCGGATGCAGAAGAGCAGCTGCTCCGACGCCGATGCCCTGATTTTCCAGAAATTCAGCCGACAGCGGACTTACGAAGGCGGAAATCGTGGCGGTGCCCAGGGCCATTACATGGTCACGCCGAGTGGGGAACTTCTGGCTTCAAGCTCGATGGGCAACGGGGAGATTTTTGCCCAGCTCATGGCAGAGGCTCTGGAAAAATGGGAGAAGATGCCGCGCGAAAAACGGTTGCTGCCCGAGACGCCGGATCCGAAAGCAGCCAAGGCTTGGCAGAAAACCGAGCACTTGTATCCCGAAGACGGCCTCGCCCTGCGCTCGATCAGCCGGGATCTCAAGAAAGCGCGCTGGCCGGATTGGAATCTGGATTACGCTTGGTTCCGCAAGGAAGAGGCGCGGGCTTTTTTGCCAGCCGAGATCAAAGCGGGTGCCGAGCACGAGGTTCCGGCTGAACTCATCGGCCGCCTCGTTCGCTTTCACCTCCTCGATAACGTCTATGGTTTGAACTACACCTTTTTCCCGAAGGAAGCGGTCAAGAAGGCGGAGTTGAAGGTTGTTGTGGAGAAAATCGAAGGCACCCGCGTTTCGCTGGTTCTCGCAGGTGAAACCGTGGCCGACACGGACGTCCCGGAAGTCATCGGCTTCGCTCCGAAATTGATGGGCAAGGCGACCTGGGACACGAAGAAAGAGGAATTCACCGCCTTCGAACTCGTCGCGGTCGGCCTGCGCCACGGCCTCGGCAACTGCAACCTGCGCACCGACCCGACGCCTGCTGCGATGGGCATCGTGTTCACCCTCGCCAAAGACACCCCGGCCGAGCGCCTGCCGCCCGCGTTTGTTTCGCGATACGAGTGGTAGCGAAACTCGATTTAAAAATGGAGGGCATCGCTCCGTCGATGCCGCGTTGGTCCTGCAACGTCGAAAGTCAGATCGACCGTGGAAGTGACGGAGCACTTCCCTCCTTTCATTACCGCGAGGCATCCAGGATCGCCTGCAACTCTTTCCGCGCCGCCTCCACGGTCGGCCGTACGCCGGGTGCATCGAGGTCGACGCCCTGAACTCGGCGAATCGCCGCTTGATGCTCTGGATCGTCGGCCGTCAAACTGTCGCGAAGCCGGACGAAGACCCAGACATTGCCCTTGAAGGTCCCGGGAGGCTGACCGGTTTTGGTTTCGAGAACCGAGAGGACGAGCTTCTCCTTCTCGCCCACCGTGAAGGGCCATTTGAGGACTTCGACGAGGTCCTCGGGCTGGAGGGCTTCGCAGAGATCGAGGATGCGCTGGCGGTCTTCCGTCATCTCTTCGCCTTCTTGGGGAGGATCGGAGAATTTGAAGTCGAGGACGAGATTGGAAAGGGCAAAGAGCTGCGTCTGCCGGGCGTCGGGGATGAGGGATATGAAGGTCGCCAGCGGCGTCCCTGAACGTAACAACGGATCGGAGTCCTGATTCGTTGAGTCGCTGAAGGATAGATCGAGAAGAAAGATACCGATCCGCGCAGCGACTCTGGAGCGCACCCGGACATCCCGGATTCGTTCGGCGAGGCTGTCAAGCGCCGAACTGAGGCGATACAGACGACGATAGTCCACACTCTCCGGAGTCTGCTCGAAGGCATCGGCCAGCTTCTGCACGGCTCCGTCGAGGAGTGGCCTCACCTGATCGGAATCGAGCCGTTCGGCGAGGCTGCCGAGCGCCAAACTGAGGCTTTCCAGACGACTGTCCTCGATGTTCGGAGTCCGCTTGAGGGCATCGGCCAGCTTCTGCGCGTGCGGCCCTGCTTGATCGGAATTGAGCCGTTCGGCGAGGCTGCCGAGCGCCGAACTAAGGTTCTCCAGACGGTAGCTCTCGCTATCTGGAGTCTTCTCGAGGGCATCGGTCAGCTTCTGCACGAGCGGTCCCGCCTGATCGGAATCGAGCCGTTCGGCGAGGCTGCCGAGCGCCGAACTGAGGTGAGTCAGACGACTGCCCTCGCTGTTCGAAGTCTGTTCGAGAGCATCGGCCAGCTTCTGCGCGTGCGGCCCCGCCTGACCGGAATCGAGCCGTTCGGCGAGGCTCCCGAGCGCCGAACTGAGGCTCTCCAGACGAAAGCGTTCGATCTCCGAATGTACCAGAGCATCGGCTAGCTTCTTCGCGGCTCTTGCGAGCAGCGGCCCAGACTGTCGGGAATCGAGCCGTTCGGCGAGGCTGGCGAGCGCCGAACTGAGGCTTTCCAGACGACTGTCCTCGCTGTTCGGAGTCTGCTCGAGGGCATCGGCCAGCTTCTGCGCGTTCGGCCACGCCTGATCGGAATCGAGCCGTTCGGCGAGGCTGCCGAGCGCCAAACTGAGGCTATACAGACGACTGCCCTCGCTGTTCGGAGTCTGCTCGAGGGCATCGGCCAGCTTCTGCGCGAGTTGTCCCGCCTGATCGGAATTGAGGATTTCGGCGAGGCTGCCGAGCGCCAAACTGAGGCTATACAAAGAGTTCGCGCTTTCCGGAGTCTGTTCGAGAGCATCGGCCAGCAGCTGCTCGAATGCCAACCGCGTTGTTCCGGCTGGCGTTTTCCAAATCCGACGGACTTTTGAGCCATTCTTGCACGACCCTCGCTACTTCTTCAGTTCCCGAATCGATCACCATCAAATCCCAGAGAGCCTCTCGCTCGGGAAAAGATGGCACAGGATCAAATTCTTCAGCCTGCCCGATGACCCGGGTGAAGCTTCGAGTCAGATGCTCGAAGGCCGCGGCCTTCGATTTCTTCGCGTTGGCTCCCGAAATGATCGCAGCCACGGCAAAGACTGCGAGAATACAGATTGCAGTTAGCGTAATGATCGTCCGCAGACGCCGGCGCCGCATGATGCCGTGAGCAGCCGCGAGTTTCTCAATAACTTTTTCAGGCGGCCCATTCGGCAGATTCCGAGCCTCATCCATCTGATAGAGCGTGGCGTCTGACAGTCGCTTGAGGACGGCGTTCTTTTCCTTTTCTTTTTCGAATGTCTCCCCGAAAAAGATTGGTATGCAGTGTCGTTTTCGATCAGTGAAGAGTTGAACTTCTCGTTCAACTGGCTCGGACTCAAAAACCGCCTCCCGAGTCGCTACGAGGACAAGGCGGCGGGTGTTTCTCAAGGCAATCGCGCCCACTTTTTTCCAGTCGTCGCCCATCGCATATTCAGCGCGATCCAGGAATACATCAAAGCCGCGGTCCCGCAGCTGAGCTGCCAGATTAACCGCATAGGTTCCTCCGCTCTTCCAATGATATGAAATGAAAAAATCGTAACCCCAGAGCCAGTTTTTCAATCGCTGAGGCCAGCTTCCTACGTTCGAGGTCGCATTTTCGGTTTCACGTCGGTCTGAATTTGTAGATGCGATCTTCTCAGATACTGAATCTCGATGCGGGCCGTTTCAGGCAAGCTCACCATTTGCACCGGTCTCTCGCGCAAGAGAAGACGCCGAGGATCTTTTAGGCTGGCCCCGCTTTTTGGAGGAAGCCGCAGCGGCTTTGCGTTTCGCGGATTTCTTCCTGGATCGCCTTTTCGACATCGTTCCCGTTTTGCTGACTTCAGAGGATAGTGATTATCTGATGATCGAAGCAAGCCGAATATTGTCTCATATCTTCACGAAATCCGAGGTCGGCCCTGCGGATTCTTCCGCTTCAAAGGACCGCTGCCAAGGCACTTCGAACGTCCGCGATCAAATCCTCGATGTTCTCGATTCCGACTGAAAACCGCACCAGCGAATCGGTGATCCCGACTTTGAGTCGAGTTTCGCTCGGCACCGACGCGTGGGTCATCGAGGCGGGGTGACAGCAGAGCGATTCGACCCCGCCGAGGCTTTCGGCCTTCGGGAAAAACCGCAGCCGGTCCAGCAGCTGCTGGGTTTTCTCAAGACTCAAGCCGAGATCCGCCGCGACAATTCCGGAGCCGCCGCGCATCTGTTTTTTCGCGATCTCGTGTTGCGGATGCGATTCCAGAAACGGGTAACGCACGAACTCGGCGTTCGCTTCATGCTCAAGGAACTCGGCAAAACTCAGCGCGTTCGAAGAATGCCGCTCCATCCGGATCGCCTCCGTTTTCAAGCCCCGCGAAATCAGCCAGCAATCGAACGGGCTCGGTTGCAGGCCTAACGCTTTCTGCGCGAAGACCATTTTGTCTCGCCACTCTTCGGAATTCGTGCAGACCGCGCCGCCGAGGCAATCGGAATGGCCATTGGCGTACTTCGTTGTGCTCAGCAGAGAAATATCCGCGCCAAGTTCGACTGGCCGCTGGAGGTAGCTCGAAGCAAACGTGTTGTCGACGACGAGGCAGCTTCCGGCGGCTTTCGTGGCCTCAGCGACAGCCGCGATGTCGATGATTTTGAGCAGCGGATTGGTCGGCGATTCGATCCAGACCAAGGCGGGTTTCAGCGCGTCAATCCGGGCGAAATTCGCTTGATCCGTGAAATCGGCGTATTCGATTTCGACGCCAAATTTCGCGAAGACCTGAGCGAACAATCGAAACGTGCAGCCGTAAATATTCTCCTCAGCTAAGACGCGATCGCCTGATTTCAGAGTCGAAACAACGGCCGTGATCGCCGAAACTCCGCTGCCGAAACTCGTGCAGAACTCCGAGCCTTCTAGCTTTGCGAGGGTCGCGTCCAGCAGCCGGAAATTTGGATTTCCCGAGCGAGTGTAGTCGAACCCGCCCGGGTTTCCGTATTCAAATGTGGACGAAAGGTAGACCGGCGGGATGACCGCGCCGGTGTCGTTCACAAAGCCGTGCCCGGCGTGAATCGCCTGTGTTTCGAAGTGCTCGCCTGAATTTTTCACGGCGGATCTTCGCGCAGCAGCTGCTGGCGTCAATCGGGACCTCCGTCATCCGGCCGCAGCGGCAATCGCCTGGTCGATGTCGGCCAGAATGTCGTCGATATTTTCGATCCCGACGCTAAGCCGAATCATTCCGGGCGTGATCCCGGCTCCTGCTTGCTGCTCTTCGTTCAGCTGCGAATGCGTCGTTGTCGCCGGATGAATCGCTAACGATTTGGCATCACCGACGTTCGCGAGATGCGAGAAAAGTTTCAGACTCTCGATAAATTTCTGCCCAGCCGCTTTTCCGCCAGCGATCTCAAAAACGACCATCGCGCCGCCTTTTCCATCGAGATACTTTTTGTTCTTTTCGAACTCCGGATCGTCCTCCAGGCCCGGGTAACGAACGGACTCGACGCTCGTGCTCTGCTTGAGATGTCGCGCGACAGCACCCGCGTTTTCGCAGTGCCGCTCCATCCGAAGCGGGAGCGTTTCGATGCCCTGGAGCGCAATCCACGAATTATCCGGAGCGAGGCAAGCGCCGAGATTCCGAAGAGGAACGGTGCGCATTCTCAGGATGTAAGCCAACGGCGCGAGCATCTCGGGAAGGTCGTGACCCCAGCGCAATCCGTGATACGAATTGTCTGGCTTGTCGAAGAGCGGGTGCTTTCCGGCTGCCCAATTGAACTTGCCCGAATCGACGACGACTCCGCCGATTCCTGAACCGTGTCCGCCGAGCCATTTGGTCAGCGAGTGAACGACGATGTCGGCTCCGTGCTCGATCGGCCGGCAAAGATACGGCGTCGAGAAAGTTGCGTCGACAATCAAAGGTAGACCAGCGTTGTGGGCCACATCGGCGACCGCCTGAATGTCGGTTACCTCGCTTGCTGGGTTCGAAACAGACTCGCAAAAGAGCGCGCGAGTTTTGTCGTCGACCGCATCGGCGAAAGCCTGCGGATCCTGCGAATCGACGAATTTCACGGTGATCCCAAGCGCCGGAAGAATGTCGTTAAACTGCGTGTAGCTGCCGCCATAGAGATTTCGAGCGGAGACGATGTTGTCGCCAGCCTGGGCGAGGTTGATGATCGAGTAAAAGACCGCCGAGGTGCCGGAAGCGAGGCCGAGCCCCGCCATTTCATGAGCGCCTTCGAGCAACGCGACGCGCTTTTCGAGCACATCGGTCGTCGGGTTCATCAGCCGAGAATAGATGTTCCCGAGTTCCTTGAGCGCGAAGAGATTCGCTGCGTGCTCAGTTGAATTGAAAACGTACGCTGCGGTCCGGTAGACGGGAACGCCGCGTGAGTTTGTGGTCGGGTCAGGCTGTTGGCCGCCGTGAAGGCAAAGAGTCTCAAGTTTCATCGAGGCAGGTTTTCGCCTGGGAAAACTTCCGATTCAAGTTCGTTGTTTGGCGAAATGCGAACGCCAGATTTCCATGCGTTTTACGGCCATGAAATCGCTCAGACTTCAGGTCGGCAGGCTACTTTATTTCTACGATATCGCCCACTTCGGCAGCGGCGAAGAATTTTTTGGCGTATTCGTAAGGCAGTCGAACGCAACCGTGCGAAGCCGGGTAACTCGGAACGTTGCCCTGGTGCATTCCGATCGCACTGCAGCTCAGCCGCATGAAAAACGGCATGTTGGCATCGTAGAGATTCGAGCGCCTCAGGCGGTTCTTATCGGTGATCACGAACACTCCAGCTCCGGTTCGATGGCCCTTTTTTCCGGTCGAACACCTGGTCGAGAATTTGACCTCGCCGCGCTCATAGAAAACAGCCCGCTGCTTATCAAGATTGATCACGATTCTTCGGTCCTTGCCTTCTCCATCCGGATCACGCCCGAGTAGGATCTGGGACATCCGGATGTCCTCGGCTTTGACCGCGAAATTGATCGGCCAAGACTCCCATTTTGTCGTGTTGACGCCCTTGCTCGCGCCCTTGTCCATCAACATCGTTACCATCTCGTATTGCCCAGATCCAGCGCCGACCATCAACGGAGTCAGGCCCTTGTCGTTCTTCAAATAGAACTGTAGATTTCCACGCCCTTCGAAGTGCTTTAGAAACTCCGCTGTCGGCGGATGCGTGATGCGAGAATTTGGATCTGCCCCGGCTGCAATCAGTGCATCGGCGATCGGCATGAAACGCCAGGCAAGCGTCCATTCAAGATAAGTGTGTCCGCCGACTTTCGCCTTTGAATCGTAGGAAGCGCCATATTCGAGCAGCAAGGCGGCGGCAGTCAGGTCCCCGGTCCGCAATGCATAACCGAATGGTGTGATCTCGTCTGAGTTGGGCTGGTTTGGATCCTCTCCGCTGCCTAGTAGGATTCGCATCGTCGCGTAATCCTGATCCAGAAGCGGATGCCAGATGTTTTTCCCGGCTGACTCGGATTCGGCACCTCTACCTAGTAGATAGCGAACCATTCTTAGATTGCCGATCTGCAACGCCCGATCGATGGGCCGGTAGCCGCCGCCGTCTGGCGAATTGATATCGGCACCGGCCGCCAGCAGCTGCTCGGCAATTTCGATGTTCCCTTCGTTGAAAAATTCCCACCAAAGCGGGTTATTTTCTTTCACAGACCGTTGATTGGGATCGGCTCCGTGTTTCAACAGCAGCAGAATCCATTCTTGATCCAAATCGAGCAACGCGAGTTCGAAAAGGTTGTTTCCGTCGGAAGTCGGCTCGGTGATATCGCCGCCAGCTCGGATTGCCAGATCGAAAAGCTCGAGATCGCGATTCTCAAAAGCCCGCTGAACTAACGAAACCTCGCCCTTGCCTTTCGCATTAGGCTCAGCGCGAGCGTTAAGCAATTGTCTTGCCAGGTCCGGCCGCTCCAGATCAAGCGCGGCCACGGCGAGAGGCCGGCCACCCGGATCTAACGCATTCGGATCCGCGCCTGCGGTCAGCAGCAGCTCGACGATCCGCTCGTCGCCGACGGTGATTGCGGAGAACAGGGGCCCGCCAGCGATCGAGTCTGCGGTGAGGTCGGCATCAGCGTCGATAAACAGTTGAACCATCGCTAGATTTTCAGAGCGGATCGCATGGATCAAACCCGGCGTTCCTTCGATCACAGGCTCGTTGACCTCCGCTCCCAGATTAAGGAAGCGCTCAATCAGATGGAGGTTCTGGAGCTCGACCGCGTGGCTGTACGGCGTTCGCGCCTCAAAGTCGGTCTGCGTCGGCGAAACGCCGAGGGCCAGCAGTTCGGTGATCATCTCGGGCGAATCAATTCGGACCGCTTCGATCAGCGGCGTGCGGCCGTGTGAATTTCGCGCATCGAGCGGAACTCCGCACCTCTGAAGCTTCGAGAAAACCGAACGGTCTCCTTTCTCGATCGCCTGAAAAACTGAAGTTGGCTCCACCGAATATCCCAACTTCTCCAAATGTAGGCGCAGTCGCTCCTCCGGTTTCCAGAGATCGTAGCGAACAATCCAAGCTGTAGCCGCGATCAATCCGATGCCAATGATCAACAGCAGGACGCGGCCAACGCGATCGCTGACCTTATTCTTGCGCTTCGGCATTTTTTTCGGCCGATCTTGGGAAGGCATCGCGGCTGAATTGGGTTCGGTTTCCGGTTTCGGACCGAGTCGGTTGAGACTCGGCCAACCCGGGAAAAAACCAGATTCGCGAAATAGATCAAGCGAACAAACGAATCCCCAGAGTTGGCAGTTGGCCGGATTGAGCAGCTGCTGGTTTACTTTTTGAACAGCAGGGCGTCACCAAGACCGAAGATTGGCGAGTAAATCGCGTAGATCAAAAACGCGACCAGTGTGCCGAGAACGACAATCGTCACCGGCTCGATGATCTTGTCGATCTGCTGAGCAATCACGTCGAGTTCCTCCTCGTAGTCGTCCGCGATTTCGTTGAGCGGCTCCGCACCGGTTCCTGTTTCTCCTCCGATCTCCATCACGCCGCAAATCGTCCGGCTGTCGTCACCAAGCCAGTGACTCTCAAGCAGGAAACTCTCCGGAAGCGTTCGTCCAACCGTGATGTGTTCGTGGACCCGAGTGAAGAACTCACTATAGTAAATGTGAGGCGCGCTATCGGATGTGATTTGAAGCGCTGTGCCGATTCGGACGTTTGCTTCTACCAAAAGCGCGAGGCACCTGAAACTGGTCGCCGCCGCCGCCTTTCGGATGATCTTGCCGACGAGCGGTGTATTGATAAGCAGTTTCTGAACTGCGGGAATTCGAACGATTTTGCCCCATTTCTTAAAGAACATGAATAAACCGATAAACGGAAGCGCAGCCGCCCAAGGATAAGCCCTCAAGAAATCAGAAAGCGCCATTAATCCACGAGTCGGCGCAGGCAAGTCCGCCTTCAGCTGTTCGTAAAGCTTTACCATCGCCGGAATTAGCGTAAAGCTCATCATAATAACGACACCAATCCCGAGCGTAATAACGATAGCTGGATAAATCATTCCAGAACGCAGCTTTCGCACGATGGTAAGCGTCTTTTTCTGGCTCGCGCCGATGCGTCGAAAAACAGTCGGCAGCTGGCCGGATTCCTCTCCAGCACGGACCAACGCAATCATGTCTGGCGTGAAAAGCTCCTCATGCTTTGCCATCGCATCGCTGATGCTCAATCCCGCCTGAAGATCTCCACAAATATCAGCAATCACACCGCGATAGCGGGGCGACTTTACCCGATTTGTCTGAAGCTGGAAGCACTTGATCGTGGGTACGTTCCGCTCAAATGTCTTCGCGAGTCCGAGGAAAAATGCGGCCCTGTCTGCTAGTGATGGTTTCGGCAGCGTGATCCGGTGGAGCATCTCATCCACCCCGCCAATATCCGTAATTTCGGCGGTCTCATTCTGCGTCTGTCCTGAACCAACGATGGCCTTCTCGTCATCGAGGGTATCAACGATTATCGGAACTGACCGATTCGTATGAATATTGGTAAGCGATACTTTCTTAAGCATGTCGGGATTGGGTGAATTCTAGGGACCGCCGGTTGTGGTATAGCGGTCGATTGTCGATCGGTAAGCGCGGGCCTCTAGGGTGCGCTCCGGAACTGTTGTGTCTGATCCGCCAGTCCACAGGCCGGCAGACCAACTCCCTGCATCTAGAACTGGACTGATGCGAACACGATAGGTGATTCCTTGGAGCGTTAGGTTGCCCTGAACCTCGTCCGCTTGATCTTCGGCTTCCAGAGTGACATCGGGATCCGGTGGAATAAATCGAAGAGGAACAGACCAGTCGCCGTGAATCTGGTAAATCAGAGCGGCGTTTTCTAGCATATTCAATCCACGTGCGACCTTCCATGAAATCTCTTCTTGAGTATTCATGGTCAAAGTCAGCGATGCGGCCGCGCTGATGCCAATCATCAGGATCCCTCCCGCGACAAGTGCCTCGGCAAGCGAATAGCCGCGCGCTCTGTCTCTTTTTCCTGGCTTACTAACAGTCATGCAATTAAAAATTCAGGGATTGAGATAGCCTTCGACCCAAACCCAGCGTGGAGCGATGGAACTCAGCGCTGCCGGATCGTCATCTCGGACAATGTTGAGTGACCCGCCGCCGCTGTGGATAAAATCGCAGTTTGTGAAAATGCCGCCCTCAAGATTCACAGCCGCGCCCCCTGTCGTGACTGTCGTGGGGGCCTGCTGGGCGATATAAATCATCCGGAAGTTCACGCTCAGAAAGTCCATTTGAAGCGGCGCGGACAAATCGCGGCCGATTCCGAGAATCAGGCCTCGCGTGTTATTTCCAGTCGCCGTGATCTGACCGATATCGTTGATGCCACCTGCTGAATCTTTTGCGGCGATAATAACGGGGCTCATCGTCGCTGCCGCAATCTCCTCTGCCGCCGTAGTTTGACCCTGGAGCGTGATACTGAGAGCCTCGTCCGAAATGAGAACGTGAGGCAAAGAGGGGTCATCCAAATCGATAGTAATATTGCCGGCCCCATCAGATGTGACGCCGTTCGTACTCGACGGGGTCAGGGGATCTACCAGCATTCCTCCACCATTTGTTGCCGCCGTTTGCAGGGAGATTGGACCTGTGCCCCAAGTGCCCCAGACAATATCGAGGGAACCATTATTAAGGACCGAGAAATCCGGGAATGACACAATCATTGGAACGAATGGGACATTACTTACTGCGACTGGATCGGTCGAATCGATCTCAGTTACTGCAAAGCCGCTACCGGTAAGGTCCACATTGCTTCCTCGCATGCGCTCCGTCGAGAAAGAGTAGTCGGGACCAAGGGTCGGTTTGTAAAGATAACTGCCGCCGTTGACCAAAATGGACCCTGACGCCTCATTACTCTCAGTGCCACCAAGACTGCGATGGAGTCCGAAAAGTATGCCCGCTAACGCCGGATTCATGCCGCAGGCGCGATAGCGAAACTCATAGGGAACTTTCGCCGTGTCCCATGTTCCGGTCGAAGTAACGTTCCCAAGAACGGATACTGTAACGGGAACCTCGTATGGGTTCAGATCTCCGCCGGGGCTTGTTGGATTCGAAACTCCAAGCGTTGTCGTGGAATATGGCGACCCCGACCAACTTCCCACCACGATTCGAGCCCAATTGTCGTCTGACGGATCCGAATCCCCGTCATCATAGCTCCATTCAATCGTCTCGCCTGCTCCGGTGGCGTTCGGTAGGACGTTTCGATAAATGTATTCTTTTGCCAGCTGTCGACCATTCAGTTCTCGGATTCTACGGAGAAATGACGTTTCGCTAGCCTCGACCTGTTGAGTGCGTGCATTGATGATGCCCATTAAGCTCATTAAGCCGATAGTTCCGACTGAAACGATGATCAGCGCGACGATCGCTGTGCTGCCAGCAATGGCCCTTCGCCCTTTTGTGGAGAATGCTTTCAAAATTAGTAAAGGGCTGGAAACATCGGCACAGTGAACATGAAGCTTGTCCGGCCACCCATTTTGTAAAAATCCCAAGCCGGATTATGTGAAGGATCGCCGATTTCAAATGGAGTCGGCGGATCAGGGGCCTCAAGAAAGGGAGATGCGGGATCCGGCCACCAAATAAAGTAGAAAGAAGCCTCATTTGCCTTCATCCATTTGTTGAGAACGGGATCATTGCCAACGGATGACTGACGCGCAAATCTCTCGAAATGAACTACGAGGGGATTGAACGGATTGCCGGTTCCGATGGGGTAGACGACATCGTAATAGCCAGCCAGTGACCCGTCAATATAGCGTCTGACGGAAACGTAATTCATCGTTGGGGTGGTCGCGTCCGGGAGTGGGACAACGTCGATGTCATAAACGGCTACGACATCCAACTCTGTTCCAGCAGCTGCTGGCTGGGTCAGATAGATTGATGCGTCCTCCGCGCTCGATTTTCCAGAGTATGCAACAAAAGGTGCCGCCGCGGTTCCGTATTGAGTTACGAGATGCTGCCGAAATTTTTCGGGGGTATCGAGGACATCACTACCGGCTGGATAGGGGATCGTAGATGGTCGAATCGTATTCAAATCACTCCGTCCGAGGCAGTAAACCGCTCCAGATTGACCGATGTCTTCTCGGAATTTCTCACGGAGTTCATTCGCGAATCCAACTCGACCGTAGTTTGGTGATGAGTAGACGCTGATTGCTTCCTCATCCAGGCCGTAAAAATTCTGCAGGTTTGTAGATCCAAGCGCAACAGTTTCCAGTGATGCAAGCCGATTCTGGTTTGCGGCCATGTTCTGATAAACAAGGGCCGCTGCCGAGAAAAAGATGGCGCTCAGGCTGATCGCCGCCAGAACTTCAATCACGCTGAAGCCCACGGTTCTCTGGAGTCGAGGTTGCATCGTTTGTACTTCGATTTCGTCAGGGCTGCGGGGCGGAATCCGCGATGCCGATTGGGCGGATATTCGCTCCTTTCAGGCTGCCTCTTTGATAATCAGTTTCCTTGGAATCTGAGTTGGGTTGACCCGGTAGGATGTACCGTACGATAACCTCTTGATCGATCGTGATCAGGAGGCGGCGGCCATCCATGACTTGTTCTCCAGACTCGGTCAGCCATGAAATTTCGACTTCCTTTTCGGTGACTCGAGTGCATATCAGGCGATCCGATTGGCCCGGAATCAGAACTGGAAGTTCATGGCCCTGCATTAGAACGAGATCGCCAAACAACACTCGGCGGCCTTTCTCTCCTGCGCTCGTGCCCAGTACGCGAAGGCTTTGGAGACGCTCTCTGATTCGGGCAGCCTCTGTATCTTCGGTCTTTGATGCATCGGCGTTCTTCTTTTCTCTTTTCGAATATGGGTTTCGCTCGCTCGCGTCGACGGCAACTCCTGCTTTAAGGCCCGGCAAGAATCCGAGTTGGTTGGCATCAGGTTCAGCAACGCCGCTAAGGGGCGCGAATAGCAACGTCATGAACGTGAGAATTTTAGGCTGTATTTTCATGCTTCTCTTTCGGTTGAGGAATGATTGATCAGGTGCTCTTGCCAGTGATGGGGATATCGACGATCAATTCGACTTTGATGTTGTCGCCGGCTGTTCCTCTGGTTATTATGCAACTCGTAATCCGGGATGTTGGGAACGATTCTTCCAGGCCCCCAAGCCAATTGAGTACTTTGGAGTATTCGTCCTGCAGAATCAGGTGTCCTCTAAGTGTTTGCTTAATGAAGGGATTGTCTTTGTTCTCCAGGAGTTCGAAACGTTGCTTTTCGCCGAAAACATTGTGTCTGATGCTATCAAGAATTCGTGATTCGGTAGTCTGCCAGTTGGCGGTTGCGTTGAAATGCTGTTCCCACTCGGTGTGAAAATCTCGGACTTCCTTTGTGCTTGTCTTCAGGCGCGAGAGTGCTCCCTGTGACATAGTGAACAGTTGCTTTGCTGTCTCAGCAGCAGCCGAATTATCGGCTGCTTTGGTGCTCGCGCCACTTTTGAGCTTATAGACTTTCTGCGTTCCGAATGCGAAAACTGCGATCAGAATGATCAGGACGAGGCAGGCTGCTTGCTTTTCTTTCATTTGTCCGTATTTGGGGCGTTTTTCACTTGTGAGTTATTGATTACAGGTCGTTTTTCCAAACGAGCGTCGTTTTGTAATCGAGTGAATTTTCATTAGTCTGCTGATCCGGATTGTGAGCTCGAAAGCTGAGATCCCGGATACTGTCTTGCATGGCCTCTCTGACCGCTGCTGTGACTCCGTCGATCTTTATCTCTAAGTGTATGTGAGCAGGAATTTCGGAGTTTCTGGTCATTCGCAGCTCTGCGATTGTGCTTGTCGTTCCGACGCTTCGAGAGATTGCTACTGCAAGTGGTTGGACGCCGTGTGACCCCTCAATCCAGCTTGCGGCGGCGTCGGCGCGCGTATTCAGCTTCTGAAGCTCCTGAGTTTCCCTGGCGACCTGGACGGCCTGGCCTTTGTACTTTGATTCCTCGTTGCTTGCGTTTTCACTTTCCTCAAGAGAGTTTTTGTACCCGAGATAGAACCAAACTGAGAAAAGACTACAGAGGACAAGTGATGCGTAGAATCCGATTGGAACCAATTGGAATGTCGAGGGTAGTCCCTGAGAAACTTCCCTGCGCTCTGTTTTAATATCGTGACTAAGTCCTGTTTGCATAGGTTTGTTGGGTTGACTTGATCAGTTTTGGCTCAGTACCATCCAAAGATGGTCGGGCTGGGTCATTTCGACTGCTCCGAAGGGCTGTAGGCGTTCGAATAGTGCTTGGGAGAAGCGTGTTCCGGGTTGATCGTTCAGCAAAACGATCGCTGAGCCTGATTCAGCTCCATTAAGCATTGGCGTTGCAATGTTCATTACCGGTTCGATATCGCCGCCGGTGTAAATTCCGCTTCGGGATCGTAGTTCGCTCCACTGCCCACTTCGTTGACTCATTAAGCAGACGGAACCTGCGCAGCAGGCAATCAGGACAAAGTCTCGACCGCTCTTGCCGTTTCGGGCGGCGTGTTCGCGGTTAACGTAGTCCTCAACCATGGTGAAAAGCCCGCTAGCGATTCGAGCTGGTTTCAATCCAACGTCAGCCAAAGTATCTTCTACGGATTTCAGCATTGATTCGTCGGTGGCGAGGAGCAGACTAGCGCTTGTTTCCGGGTTGTGGTGAATCGCGTAGCGCTTTGCGCGGTCAAATTTCGCTCCGATCACCGCTCGCGGGTTTGAACGAATCAGTGCCTCTGATCCCGGCCGCCTCGACATATTTGATTCCAGCGTAATGATAAAACGGTTGTTCAATGACAGGACACACCAGCCGCCGTCTGTCATTGTTCGCCATTCGTCAGCCATCTGGTGGGCGACGGTCGAAAATTCGCCCTCTTGAACGCCGCCAGCTGCCATGGTTCCTCTTTTCGTTACCGCTTTCCAGCTGATCTCGCCGCGGCTGACGTTTATCATTAAATATTTTTTGCCGCGCATCCGCTTTGCGATGGGCTGACTGCTGTCGTCCGGTTCCGGCTTGAATGCCTGGAAGGAGAGAACGCTTTTTATGTCATTCAAGGTCATATCGTTTAGCTGGGTAAAATTTGTTCCTGTTCGAGATATTCCATGACTTCGTGATCGGAGAAGCCAGTGCGCCCTGTCGAGGCGCTGGGGCGCCAGCCTTCGAACTGTCGTTGTTCAATGCTTCGCTCGAAGTTGTACATTCCCTTGCTCTGACCAGTTTCCAGCTCGTGGTCGAGTTTCTTGAATTCAGAACGCCGGATCATTGCGCAGACGGAATCATACTGAAGAAGCAGCTCATGAACCGGGAACCGCTTTTCTCTGGTGTCGTCGAGCAGAAGACGCTGACACAAAATCGCTCGGATCGAATCGGCGAACGACAAAGTCGCGTTTTCGATGCGTTCCGTCGGTACTAGTTTAAGGAAACGTTGAACGGTCTGCGCGGCCGACGAAGTGTGTAGAGTTGCGACGACGACGTGGCCGGTTTCTGCCGCTTGAAGGGCAATTTCCGCAGTCTCGCCATCACGAATCTCGCCGACTACAATGACGTCGGGAGCTTGGCGGAGGGCCGCTCTCAGGGACGCGGCAAAATCGATTTCGTCGGATCCCATCTCGCGTTGCGAAATGAGCGATGGAAGATCATCCGGGTAGAGATATTCGATCGGATCCTCGAAAGTAATAATGTGCTCTGGGCGTCTGCGCGCTCGCGCTTGGACGAGGGAGGCGATGGTTGTCGATTTTCCGCTTCCGGTTGCTCCGCAAACGAGGAAAAGTCCGTTTTTGCATTCGAGGAACGCCTTGATGGCAGCCGGAGGAACAAGAATTTCGTCGAGTTCTGGGATCCGTTCCGGCAAAAGACGCATGACCCAGCGCGGTCGGCCCTTCGTCATCATCCGGCTGACTCGAAACCGTCGGCCTCCAAGACTCAGCGCGTAGTCAGCGCATCCGGGGCCGAAATTGAAGCTGATCTGGGGCTGGTAGACGAACGAGTCGTAAATCAGTTTGCCGTTGTAGCGGTAAGTGAGCTGTTCCCATGGCGTGATGTAAAAATCGCTGACACCTGCGTCTTGCGAGAGGTGCAGGATGCGGTGGCCCAGCGGTGTTCTTTCGTTGATCTCTTCCATGGAGGGGCTTGTTTGAGGCAGTCGAAGGGGGTGGCAGCTGCTGGTTAAAAAGGAGCTGATCCAATATTTTTCATTGTAAATAGAATTACCATAATTATCAAACTAAAGTTTCTAAATATTTAAGATTTCGGGAATTTCTCTAATTTCCAGGGTCGAAATCTCCGGAATCGGCTTGTCGAACAGGGGAACCGGTGCAAAATCGCCCGCGAGCTCGCGCTATTTGCGCTTGCAGGCTCTGCTCATTCGGCTTTTCCGGCGTTGAAGAACGCGACTGCCAGGCTTCGGCCGAAATTTCTGGAAAACGCCGAGCGAGCCGTTTTTTCCGATCCGCTCCGGCTAAATCGAATATTTCTCTACGATGTCCTCGGGAATCACGACCCCGCGCCCAGTGTTCTTGTCGACCATCGTGTAATCGCAGTATCCGTCCGCGCTGATCTTGCCGTTCTCCGATTTCAGGATCTCGAATTCGACCCGAACCTCACGCCGCCGAACCTCTGCGACGCGCGTCCGGATAATCACGGTTTCCCCGAGGAACAGCGGCCTCTTGTGCTCGATGTGCGCCGTCTTAACAAACCAGTTGAATCCGCGATCGAGAAAATCGCTCATCGACATTCGGTAACAGCGCTCCATCTGATCGAATCGCGCCGTGAGGACGTAATCCAGATACTTAGGATTGTGGACATGCCCGTTCATGTCGATGTCGTCGGGCCGAACGCGGAGTTCGCTTTGAAATGTGGAAAATTGGCTAGCCATCGGCGTCAAATCGTGAACTGATCCTCAGCAGCTGCTGATCAAGCGTCCTTCTAATTCTTCTGATTCTTCCCCTTCTTTTTCCCGCCGCCGCCGCCTTCCGGAGTTCCGCCCTTCTTCAGTTTCGGTGGTTTCGCGCCGGAAACCGGGGCCGATTGATTGGCTTTGACCCGATCCACGTTCTCCGCAGTCTCGCGCCAGAGCTTCGAGAGATCCTTCACTACCTCTGGATGCTGGGCTGCAAGATCATGCATCTCCGTTCCGTCTTCGTGAATCTTGAAAAGCTCCCAGCTCGACGCCCGGTGAGTCACCAGCTTCCAATCGCCTTTCAGGATCGCCCGATTCGTCGAGAACTGAAAGTAGAGGAAATCGTGCGGTTCGCGTTCCTCGCCCTTAAAAATTGGATCGAGCGATTTGCCAACCAGCGGCTCCAGTTCGATCCCGGGCCATGCCTCCGGATACTCAGTTTCGGCCACGTCAATGCAGGTCGCCATGAAATCGACGAGGTGAGCAGCCTGAGTCGTGATCTCGCCCGGCTCAGTTTTCAGGCCAGCCGGCCAATGCGCGATCATCGGCGAAGAAATCCCGCCCTGATGCTGATTCTGCTTATGAAGACGGAAAGGCGTGTTGCCGACGTGAGACCAGCCAGTGTCGTAGCACCAATAAGATTTCGGATCCCAGGGCTCGAGCTCCGCGCCCCTCGTTCGGTCAAACGGGCAAGCTCCATTGTCGCTGCAAAGCATGATCAGCGTGTTTTCGTAAACGCCCTTCTCTTTCAAATACGCGACCAGCTCGCCGGTTACCTGATCGACTCGATCGACCATCCCTGCAAAAGCGGCCATCCGCCGCGAGTCCCCGTTTTTCTCTTCATCCGAAAGCGTTTTCCAAGCTGGAACCAGGTCGGGGCGCGCTGCTGGCGTCCACGAATCCGGGATCAAGCCAATCTCCAGCTGCCGCTTCTGCCGCGCTTCGCGAATCGCGTCCCAACCCACGTCATAACGACCTTCGTATTTCCGAAAATCCTCTTCGCGAACGTGAAGCGGATAGTGCGGCGCGTTGTGGGCGACGTAGAGGAAAAACGGCTTGTCAGGCGACTCTTCCAGCGCCTCGCCGACGAACTGCTTCGCCCGTGTGATGTTCGCGTCTGTCGTGTAAAAATCCTCATCGAAATCATCCCACTTCTCGCCATTCAGCCGAAAAGTATCATCGCCCGTGAAGAAATTTGTCGCCCCGGAAAGGTGGCCGAAATACTTCTGAAACCCGCGATCGGTCGGCTCCTTTTGCAGGTGCCATTTTCCGACCATCGCCGTAGAGTAGCCGGCCTTCTCAAGGACCTCGGCGATCGTCACCCCGCGGCTCAGGCTCTCGCTTCCCGCCTGATTGCAGTAGAGGCCGGTGAGCAGCGAAACGCGCGAGCTGTGACACTTTGCCGTGTTATAGAAATTGCGGAAACGGAGGCCATTCGCGGCGAGAGCATCGATGTTCGGCGTCTCGATTTCGCTTCCGTAGCAGCCGAAATCGGAGTAGCCGAGGTCATCGACCATCATCAGAACAATGTTAGGCCGATCGGCGGCCAGCCCAGCAGCTGCTGAGATGAGGAAGAAGAGCGAAAGGAGCTTTTTCATGCGCTCATACCCCTGGCGCAGCCGCGTGATTTGTCCAGGCGTCGAAAACCGGAAGGACCGAAATTTCCGTTCACGTCAACGAAGTCTCGGCGTCCCCGAAACCAGGTTTTTTCGAGATTCGCAACAAAGCCAATGGTCAGGCTCTGGCGAGCTTCGCTTGGTCGAAGTGATCGAGGAAGACGAGGTTGTTGAGACGACTGCCGAATAGCTCAGGCGGCCAGCGCTTTCAGAGCCGGGCCCGTGTTCGGATCGTCCGCGTAAGAATCGCCGTGTTTTTTTGCGTAGGCCAGCAGCTGCTGGGCGAGGGTTTTCGCAACGTCAGGCTGCTGATCGATGAAATTTATGAGTTCGTCAGGGTCTTTTTCGAGATCGAGCAGCCAAGGTTCGTCCTGATCCGAAACGATCAGTTTGTGACGCGGCGTGACGGCTCCAAGCCAGCCCTTTGTCGAGTCTGATTTTCCGGTGCTGCGGATAAAAGTAACGTTCTCCCACTTTCCACCGCCTTCGTTGGCCAGCAGATGAGTAAAACTCCGGCCTTCCTCTTTTCCGGCGGTTTCGACGTCCATGAGCCCGAGCATCGTCGGTAGAAAATCCACAGTGTTGGTGACCTGATCGAGAACCGCGCCCGCGGCGACTTTTTTCGGATAGCGGATCACGAACGGGATCTTGGCTGAAGCTTCAAGCGGGATGCCCTTGTTTTGCCGATGATGCTCAGCCCGCATGTCGCCGTGATCGGCCGTAAAAACGAAAATCGTGTTGTCGAGCTGGCCGCTTTCGCGCAAAGATTCGACTAGCCGACCGACATTGTCGTCGATGCATTTCATCATCCCGAAGTAGCCGGCCTGTTGCCAGCCACACTTGACCGGTTTGGCCCAGCTGGGGGCTTTGTCAGGATCCTTGTTGAAGGTTCGCGGCTGCTCCACCGGCGTTTCCGCGTACATCGAATCGTAAGGCGCGCGAACCGTGTCAGGGCCGTGTGGATCCGGGATGCTAAGCATGTAGCACCACGGCTTTTCCGAATTCGTGTCGATAAAATCGATCGCCTTGGTCGTCAGGAAATCCGTCGCGAAACTCTCTTCGTCAGCGCCCTTCACGCTGTAGCTCGGCTTACCATCGGAGTTGCGCGCTTTGACCCGTGGGCCGTCAGGACCGTCTTCAAACTGCTTCCAGTGACCGCGATTGAACATGTAGCGATTGTCGTCGAACCCGAATTTGCGCTCCGGTGCCCAGCCCGGCTTAGCAGATCCGTCGAGGTGCCATTTTCCTCCGTAACCGGTCGACCAACCCGCTTTCCCAAGAGTTTCGGCAAAGGAGATCACGCCGTCAGCGATCGGGACGTTGTTGTTCACCACAGGCGTGTTCTGAGGATACTGGCCAGAGAGAAAGGACGAGCGAGACGGAGAACAGACCGGCGTCGCCGCATACATTTTCGTGCAGATCGCGCCTTCTTTGGCCAGCCCGTCGATGTTCGGCGTTTCGACCACGGCTTGCGGTCCCCACATCAGCGCCTGCTCGGGAACGAGCTGATCGCGGAAGCAGCCAATCGTCCGGAAATTCAGCTCATCGCAGTGGATGACGAGCAGGTTTGGCTTCTTTGAGTCCTGTGCTGAGGCAGTCGCTGCAAGAGCCGAGGTGCCAGCAGCTGCTGTGGTCGATTTCTGGATAAATCCGCGTCGTTTCATGAGGCGGCAAACGGAGCATTCGCGCAGATTGAATGCAATCCGGAGGACCTCCAAAATTCAGCTTTTCGCTTCGAGGGGATTGATCCACTTCAGCCCAGAAAATCGATCAAAATCACGATCATTGCTGTGGACTACAGCCCCATACTCTTTTGCGATAACCGCGATGAGCGCATCAGTGCTGAGATTCCCGCCGATCCCCGCCTCTTCAAGGAAATCGAAAAACAGACTAACGGAGTTGGGGCCGGGATTCAGCAAACGCACGTGATCCAAGGTTAGCCATTGATCGACCCGCTCGCGCACTTCTCTGGGCTCAAGCGGTTCGTTGACGACTCTCGGGTGGGTGAGGATTCGGGTAAACGCGAGCACCACGACCCAGGGAATTCCAACTGGCTCGACGCCCGATAGCACACCTTCCCACCAAGCTATCGATGCCCGATGATGCGGCGAAGTGCTGTCGTAGGCGTAGATCAGCAGGTTAGCGTCGGGGACGATCATGCCCCCTGATCTTCGGCCTCCAATTGATCATACAATTGATTCATGCTCATACCGCGAAAGCCCGGCTTCAAGCCAATGGGCACCGGTGAGATTCGAATTCTCTTCTTCCTTTTGGACTGCGCGGTGGCGAGCCCACGCTGCAAGGTTTCTTCCACGATTTCACGGAACGGACGTTTTTTCTGATCCGCGATAGATCTCAGCTCCGTCAAAGTGGCATCAGTGATGTCGATTGTCGTTCTCATTTAAGCATCATGATGCCAATTTACCGTTCGTCAACGCAGCGAGTTTTCAATCCGGCTTCCAACGCACGGTGTACGGGATCACGGAGCACTTCGCCATGAGCGTCTTCAGCTCTTCCATTTTCGCTTCGGTCATCTGCGTGTGCTCGCGAGGAAGCCAGAGCTCACGCAGGTTTTTGAGGCGCTGAAGGCGGAAAAGTCCTTCGTTAGTGAGGGCTGCTGCAGGCTGGGTGTCCGCCTCGACCAAGCGCAATTTCGCCAGCGAATCACAGCGCGAAAAATGATCGAAAGCGACGTCAGTCAGGGCTGGACTCGCGACTAACAGATCGTCTAAAGTCGTGATTTCGCGAAACTCGGCAAACCCTTCGCCGCTAATTTCCTGGCTGAAGAGTTTGCAGCGGCGGAGTCGTCGCAAGCGGGCTAACTCGGCGACTCCGACGTCGGTGATCTGGGAGCCGCGCTCGATGTTCAGTTCCTGCAACGACATGATCCGGCTGAGGCGCTCCATCCCGGCGTCCGTCAGCGCAGGGCTTCCGAGATCAACCTGGCCGAGTTGATCAAATTCCGCGATCGCAGCCGCCGTCGCGTCGCCAGCGCCAGTCCCGGTCAATCGAAGATAAATCAGCGTCGAGGCGGGACCGATTTTCGCACAATCTGCATCGGTTAGGCCTGTGCAGCCGCTCAAAGTAAGCCGCTGCAATTGAGGAAGATTCGCGAGTGCCTCGATCGTCGCGCCGCCAATGAGCGGAGATCGAAGGTAGACTTCCCGGAGAGTTGGGAATTGACCCAGTTTCGCGGCGTTCGCATCCGTTAGCCCTGTTTCAGACCCGGATTTGTTTTCGATCGACACGCTTTCCAAAGGCGCGCCTTCGAAGTCGGCCAGGAACTCGCCATTGACATCCGAATCATGAATTTTCAAGCTCCTGAGCCCGCGATTCCCGCTCAAATGCCGAAGCCCGGCGTCGGTCAGCTGCCCCTGCACGCAGAAGAGCGAAATTTCCTCCAACGTCGTCAGTTTCGACATAAAACTAAGATGCTCGTCCGTCGCGTTGAACTGCCTGGGAAAACTCAGCGTCTTTAAATTCGGTAGGTCCGTCAGGATGGCGAGATCTGCCGGCTGAACCTGAAACTCTCCGCCAAAATCGAGAACTTCGAGAGAATCGATCCGCGCTACCGCCTTGAGCAGATCGGCCGTAACTGGAATCGGATTCAGGAGCCGCAACGAATCAATCGGCTGTAGCGCCAGCAGCTGCTGGAGGATCGCCGGGTCGAAATTTTCGCCCGGGATCTCGATTTCGAGCGCTTTGTCTTGATCGCGATCGTAAACCCGAGCCTTTATCGCCTCGAGCGCCAGCTTCGCCGCGAGTTCCGGAGCGATTCGCGAATCCGGCTTAGCATCAGGAATTTCGCGCAAAACCCTGAATCCGATGTAGGCCGCTCCGTCCATTTCGTCGTAGAGCGCGCGATTGGCCGGACGCGCTTGAAGCGGCCCCGTGTACCAGCTGCCGCCGCGAATCACACGAAACTGGTTCGCCTCGGTTTGCGGCTCGCTCGAGTTGATCGGGTCTGCTGCGATTCCGTCCGGCGAAAACTGGTCCGGGCGCTTCCAGTGGCTGTAAAAAGTGTCGAGATAATAATCCTGACACCACTCCCAAACGTTGCCGCCCATGTCGTGCAACCCGAACAGATTCGGCTCGTAACTCGCGACCGGCGCAGTGAAAACGTGAGGATCGGCGGGCTCGGTTTCGAGATCCAGCAGCCAGTGACGTTCGGCCGCGTGGGCTCGGTAACGCTCAAGCTCGACGTTGCCGACGTTCGCATGTCGATGAATCGTGTTACGCGCTTCGTCGCCCCAGGAAAAATGCGTCGAGGTCCCGGCGCGCGCTGCCAACTCCCATTCGGCTTCGGTCGGAAGACGATAGACCGCGTTTTCCTTTTTACTGAGCCACGCACAAAACGCTTGGGCGTCCTGCCAGCTGACGCCGACCACCGGGTGATCGTCAGTCTGCTCGAAACCCGGATTTTGCCAGGTGAACTCCGGTTTCTGCTCGAAATCGAAGCTTTGATAGAGCGGCTTGTCTACCGAGGTAGGCGCCCAGCCGACAATTCCGCTTTTCGACTTTTCGGCAGTCGTTTGGTAATCGCTTTCCTCGACGAATTTCCGAAATTGCGCAACGGTTACTTCCGATTTGGAGAGCAGGAACGATTTGGAAATCCAAGTCCAGTGGGCCGGGAATTCGGCATTCCCATAAAACTGTCCGGTCGACATCAGCGGAAACGCGTAGTTCAACTGGCGCTCGCGACCGTCGTAGCCGCGCAGAAACCGGCCGGCTTCGATCTCGATCATTTCCTGAGCGCAGATCGGTGAAGCGGCGAACGCGAGACACAGCCAAATTCGAATCATGGGCTCAATCTGGAGCGCCTGGGCCGCGATTCAAGCGCAGGCTGAACTACTCGAGCGCGACGGCTTTCCAGGCCCCTTCAGTTTGCTCGACCAGTTTCCGCAAAGCGGGGCCTGGCGCGTTGCCGAGGCTCAAAATATAGAGAGTGATCTCGTGTTTCGAGAGCGCCTCGGCCATCGCCTTGATTCCGGAATGATTCGGCGAATCGCCCATGTCTGAAATCCAGAGAATCGCGTTCGCATGCGCGAATTCGCCTAACAAATTCACCGCAGTCACGGTCTCCGAAGCGACGCCTCCTTTTATAGTCGCCTGCGGCCCTGGCTTTTCCAACCCACAGCCGTCGACGTGCAAAACCGGAGTTTTCGGCATTTTTTCGCGGAGCGCGGCCCGGACGGCAGGCAGCTTGCGAGTCATGCTTTCGGAAATATCGAGAACCACCCCAAGATGCTCGCCGTAGACGTCCATTCCGAGAATCTTTCCATCGAACTCGGGGGCCATGATCGTTTCTTCTTCGGCGAAAAGCCCCGCCGTTGCCAAAAAGCTGAGGAGAAGGATTCGGATCATTCGGCAACTTCGGAGAACGCGGTTCAAGCGCAAGTGCAAGATGCTCCGCGCCGATTTCGTGTTTCGACCAGCGTGAAAATCTCCGTCGCAATCGTCCTTTTCTCATCGCTGATTTCGCCAGCAGCTGCTGACGACGAAAAATCGGCAACGCAGATCGATGCTGCCGATCACTGGGCTTTCCAGGTTCCTCAACCGGCTCAACTGCCAGAAGTCAGCGCCGCCGCGTGGCCGCTCGATCGCTTGGATCATTTCGTTCTCGCCAAGCTCGATCAAGCCGGGCTCAAACCGGCTCCAGCCGCTGACCGACGAACCCTGATTCGTCGCGCAACGCTTGAACTAACCGGGCTCCCTCCGACTCCGGCAGAGATCGAAGCGTTCCTCGCCGACGGGAGTCCAGATCGCGAGGCCTTCGCCAAAGTCGTGGATCGGCTGCTTGGATCTGAGGCATTTGGGATCCGCTGGGCACGACATTGGCTCGACATCGCGCGCTATGCCGAGTCGAGCGGTTACACCAGAAACATGACCTACCCGTTGGCGTGGAAATATCGCAATTGGGTGATCAACGCGTTCAACAGCGACAAACCGTACAAGGATTTTATCCGCGAACAGATCGCTGGCGACCTGCTTCCGGCCTCAAACGACGAGCAGGTCATCGCGACTGCTTTCCTGACGATCGGTCCAAAGACTCTGAACGAAGCGGACGTCCTCCAGTTTGATTTGAACGTCGCCGACGAGCAGATCGACGCGACTTTCCGCGCGTTCCAGGCGCTGACCGTTAACTGCTCTCGTTGCCACGATCACAAATACGATCCGATCCCGGCTCGCGATTATTACGCGCTTGCTGGGATTTTTCGGAGCTCCAGAAATCTAGCCGCGGTCTCGACAAACGTGCGTGCCGAGCATGTTGGAGCGTTTCCGCTCGGTCCAACTGGCTGGGCTCAAGTCGAAGCTTTTCAAGCCCACAAAAAGCTCGGAGACGAGGCTCAAGCTGAATACATTCTGGTGATCAAAGGGCGGCAAATGTATCGCGATTACATCGAATCGCAGGGACTCGATTGGCAGAAAGTCGACGACCCTGACCACGCAGCGGCCGAAGAATACGTCCAAATTTATCAGCAACGAGTCAAAGACGCTCGGGCGAATCCGCCGCCTTATCCGGATGTCGTGATGGCCGTTGTTGATGGAAATTCGGTCAACTCAGAGGTCTTCGATAAGGGACTCAGAGACAAGCCGCTCGACCGAACGCCGCGCGGAGTGCTCACGATGTTCGGATACGATTCTGCGCCGATTCCAGACAACGCGAGCGGTCGGCTCGAACTGGCAGACTGGATTCTCGACGAACGAAATCCGCTAACGGCTCGCGTGGTCGCAAATCGTGTCTGGCATCACCTTTTCGGCATCGGTCAGGTCGAGACGGTCGACAATTTTGGCGCGCTTGGCGCGATGCCGGCGAACCAGCAGCTGCTGGACGATCTGGCGATTCGATTCACGACGGAACACGATTGGTCGCTGAAAAAACTGATCCGCTCCATCGTCCTCAGCCGAACTTACATGCTCAGCGGAGCGAACGACGATGCGGCCTTCGCAATCGATCCTGACAACCGTCTAAACTGGCGTTTCGCGCCCCAGCCGCTCGAAGGCGAAGCGGTCCGTGATTCGATTCTCGCGATCAGCGGCAAGCTCGATCCTAGCATCGTCGAGTCCTCGCAGGTCGCCGATCTGAGCGCAAAGCAGCCCAACCCGCAGCAGCGCGAAATCGGCCGCCGGGATTTCATCGTCAAAGAAATCACGGACGACGTTCCGTATCGCTCGATCTTCCTGCCATGGGCGAGGGCGGTGATGCTCGACTCGATGACCACGTTCGATGCGGCCGATCCGAACAGCGTGATCGGGGCGAGGAAGCTGACGACTTTGCCGAAGCAGGCGATGTTTCTCATGAACGCGCCTTTCGTGATCGAAAGCGCCGAGGCAGCGGCAGATCGGGTCTTGGCGGCCGAAGATCCCGTCAGTTCCGCCTACTCAATGATCCTCGGCCGCGAACCGGATTCCGAGGAGCGCACAGCAGTCTTGAAACTCGTCCAAGCGGCTGGCGAGGATCAAAAGCGCGCTTGGAGCCAGGTTTGCCAGACGCTTTTCTGTCTCGGCGAATTTCGAACCATTTATTGATCGAGTCGATCGCCCAACGCGATTGCAATTCCGGCGGTGCGGCCTAACAATGCGCCCAAATGAATTCAGGATTCGACTTCATCGCTCTGCTTGCCCAAACCGATGCCGAGGTTCCAGTAACCGAGACGCCCAGCTACGCAAGCCAACTTAAGACGTGGTTCGAGAGCTTCGACTTGCCTGACTGGATGCCCGGAGTTTTGACTTCGGCGATTCTGCTGTTGGCTCTGATTGCAGTCAGCGCGATCTTGTTTTTCATCGTTCGTCCGCTGCTTTTGCGCATCGTCAAAGTGGCCGTATCCAAAACCGAATCGACCTGGGACGACGAAATCCGCGGCCACGGAGTTTTCAGCTGGGCCAGTCACTTCGCGCCCGGTCTTTTCATTCTGTTAGCCTCCCCGGCTCTGCTTTCTGAAACACCGTCCCTAGCCAACGTGGTAACCGGTTTCGCGCGGATTTATCTGATGATCGCGGGCTACATGTTGTTCGACTCGCTCGTGAACTTCGGCCTGGCGGTCTACCGCAAAACCGAAGCTTCAAAAGAGATTCCGATTAACGCTTTCGTCCAGGTTCTCAAGCTCATCGCGGCTCTCGTCGTTCTGATTTTGATCGTCTCCTCCCTGATCGGCCAGTCGCCGATGACTCTTTTGGGCGGCCTTGGGATTTTTGCTTCGGTGCTGATCTTAGTTTTCAAGGACGTGATCCTTGGGTTGGTGGCCGGAATTCAGATCATTTTCAATCGGATGATCTCGGTCGGCGATTGGCTGGAGATGACGAGCCGATCCGCTGACGGCAGCGTGCTGACGATCGGTTTGACGACGGTCAAAGTTCAAAACTGGGACAACACGATCACCACGATTCCGACCTACGCGCTGATCTCCGAGTCGTTCAAAAATTGGCGCGCAATGAGCGAATCTGGTGGGCGTCGGATCAAGCGTTCGATCATTCTGGAAACCGATTCGGTTCGATTCATCGATGAGCAGCTGCTGGCGCGTTTATCGAAGATCGCGATCCTCGGCGACTACCTCAAATCAAAGGAAAACGAGATCGAAGAGTGGAATCGAAATCTTGGAGTGGAGCTGAGCAATTCGCCTTTGGTTAACGGGCGTCGTCAGACAAATATCGGGGCTTTTCGGGCTTACGTTTTGGAATACATAAAGCGCAGTCCTGACATCCACCAGGAGGGGATGACCTTGCTGGTCAGGCAGCTGACGGCGACGGAAAAGGGGATTCCGATCGAGGTCTATTGTTTCACGAAAACTACGGCTTGGAACGATTACGAAGGAATTCAGGGAGACCTTTTTGATCACTTTTACGCGGCGGCCCCAGAGTTTGATCTACACGTCTTCAAAGCCCCGAGCGGTCGGGATTATCGAATCGGTTTCGAATCCATGAAGGCGAAGCCTGCGGCTAAGAAAGCTGCGGTCAAGCGGGCTCCCGCGAAGAAAAAGACGGTCAAAAAGTCCGCCACGCGAAAGTCCTGATTACGGCTTTCCGCCAAAATCCTCGCTCGCTTGTTCGAGGATTTTTTTCTCCTCATCGGTCAGCGCGCTGATTCCTTCCCGATTGATCTTGTCGAGGATCTCATTGTAATCGGGCGGCTCGTCCGTGAACTGAGTTTCGATGACTTTGGAGTCTCCGTCGCGAGTTTTGTAGGGTCGGCCGCGAGACTCGCCCTTGCCTTTCCTTCTCGAAGTTGAGGTCGACGTTGTCTGCGAATGCTGAGCCTGACTGGTCTGACCTCGACCGACAAAAACTCGGCCTAACCCGAGACCACAGATCGCTCCGGCTGCGTTTGCGAGCCAACCGATTCCGACGCCCGGAAAGATCAAGCCGAGCCCGAAAAGGCCGACGTTGATCACAATCCAGAGGTTCGCCAGCTTGCGAAGGCCAGTCTGAAGTTGAAGAAAGAGGAAGACGCGAGCGCTGATGCTCTGGGTCGGCATGCTCATCGCGAGGTATCCGAAAAGCGCGGAAACGGACGCGAGTGCGCCGAGGTGATCGAGCAGGATTGCGCTTGTCGCTTCTGGAATGATCAACTGCGCCGCAAGGATCGGCAAGGCACCGGCAGCGCCGCCTAAAATGTAGATGAGGATGAAGGAAATCGATCCGACTCGACCAACGACGAAACGTCCGAGAATATAGATTCCGATTAGGCTGATCGCCAGGCTGAAGACGGTCGCGTTGACGAATTGATGACTGAGTAAAGTCCAGAATTTGCCATTCTCGAGCGCTTCGACGGAGACGCCGCCAGTTCGCTGGATTCTTTGCCGCCACGCGTCAATTTTGGCCAGATTCCGCGCGAAAGCGGCCTGTGCCTCGCTTTCAGAACCGGAATAAACTGGCTCAAGATAACGTTTTCGAATTTGAGCGTTGTTCCTGTTAATCTTCGTGTTCTCGCGATTGATCTCAGCGATTTCTTCGGAAGGCGCCTTCTTCGGGATTGGTTTCAGAGACTGAAGTTCAACTGGAGGACCCATGCCTTCGCTCAGGGCGAACTTGATGATCTGCGACTTGAGACTCGGCGTCGCGTCCAGAGGGACGAAGTAGGTGAACTGACCTTCTGGATATTTGTAACCCCATGAATCCTCAGCCCGGAAAGCCGTTTGGAGGACGAACACAGCTAAATTCGCCGTGAGGAAAAGCCAGATCACCGCCGGAGCAGAGATTTTACCGGGCGACCAACTGGGCGGCGTTCCGGCTTCGGCTTGAGTGTAATCTCGATCGTAAATTCCCATCGTTTTCTTCAATCAATCGATCAATTAATCAGCAGCTGCTGGTCCGCCTTTCTGTTCAGCGGCATCGCTGAGAATCTGCTTTTCCTTGTCCGTCAGCGAGCTGATACCTTCTCGGTTGATCTTGTCGAGGACGGCGTTGTAAGCGGGTTCCGGGCTTTGCCCAAAATCTCCAGGAACAATTTTCGAACCAGCAGAACTGGACTTCTCCCGGCGAGGCTTCGGTCGCTTCGGGCCGCGATTTGGTCGGAAAAATTTCCCCTGAAACATGCCCCAAACCGTTCCTCCCGCATGGGCGAACCAACCGACCGCGATTGTTGGGTAAAAAATGCTAACGACTCCCAGCACGACGTTGATGATTAGCCACCAGAGTCCGAAAGTGAAAACCCTTCCGCTTACGGGGATGATGAACATCAGAAGAACCGAAATTCGCAGATTCGGCATGGCTAATGCCCATAAGCCGAGAAGCGCGGAAACTGAACCGGAGGCACCGATGAGGGCAGCGTCCACCCCGGAGAGGTTTTGAATCCCAAGCTCAGCCAGGCCCGAGATGATTCCTCCAATGAAATAAGCCGCAAGAAATTGTTTCGTACCGACCAAGCGCACGATTTGAGATCCGACGAAAAACAGCATGAGCATGTTGCACAGGATATGAAAAAGGCCTGGAGCGTGGACGAACTGATACGTCAGGAGCTGATGCAGTTTCCAAGCCTTGAGACCCGAGGCCGTGAGCGCTCCGTCAGGCGTCCTCTGATAACTGTCCATTTGCGAAAGATGAACGACCGCGTTGATCCCGATGATGATCCAGATCGCCATCATTCCATTCATCTTGAACGGCAGGCCTGAATTTCCTCCTCCGCCGTAGGAAGGCGGCGGGGAATCTCGCATATATTCTCGATCGTAAATGCCCATTTCTGTCTGACTAAAGAGGCCGCCAACCTGGCACTTGCGCTCTGGATTGCCAGGGTTCGTTTTGTGCGCCGCTGCCCGATTGGTCAGTCGCGAAGCGAGATTCGCCGACCTTCTTTTGCCGATTTCAGACCGGCCTCGAGGATCTCCTGAGCGTTGCGGCCGTGAACGGGATCGCAAAGCGGATGGATCGGTCCTCCGCCTCCGATTAACCAGAGAAAATGCGCCGGAGCCGAACGCAGATGCGCCGGAGATTCGGGCACGTCGACGTTATAGCCGTCCGGCCTCTGCTCATCAGCCAGGAGCACGCCTCCGCCATCGCGCGGCTCGACCATGATCGTTCCCCATTCGCCAAAAATCGTCGTCTGGTAAGCCGTCAGCTTGCCGATTTGCGTCCAGGAAGCCTCGGAAACTGCGATCGAATTCGGGTACTTCAAAATCAACAGCGCGTTGTCCTCGACCTCGATCCCGGACTTGCACAGGATGCCGGTTTCGCCGGTTACCTCGTCAGGCAGGCCAAGAATCGTGCTCGTCAGATTCGCGCCGTAGCAGCAATAATCCATCAGCGCGCCACCGCCATTTTCCACCGGATCGTAAAGCCAATCGCAAAAATGTTGCGAGCAGCCAAGCTCCTTCGGCCCCTCGTGCGCGGCGCGGTAGCGAACTTGCCAGACACGACCGATTTCGGCGTCTTTGATGAGCTTGAGCGCGTGCTGCATCTGCGGCCACCAGGCAAATGGCCAGTTGATCATCAATTTCACGCCGGACTCGTTCGCCGCCGCCAGCAGTCGCTCGGCTCCCGCGAGATCGGCCGCCATCGGTTTTTCGATCATCACGTGTTTGCCGGCTTTTGCGGCTTTCGTCGCGATTTCCGCGCCGGTCCGATTGCTGCCGTAGACGAAAACGGCGTCGATGTCGTCTCGCTCGATCACGGCGTCGTACGAGTCCGAAGTCTCGCAGCCAAAATCGCGAGCAACTTTATCTCGGAGCTCTTGAGCCGGATCCGCCGCAACCAGCAGCTGCTGACCCGCAAGCGGTTGAAGCGCGGAGAGTTCGCCCCAGATGTGGTCGTGGCTGAGGCCGAGAATGCCGATTCGGATGGTGTCGCTCATGATTCAGAAAATCGTATTGGATTGAAGGGTGGACGTGATGGGCTGTCGATCAGAATTCCTCTCCGCGATCGTAAACTTCGTAATTTTGCTTTCCCCACTTGAACTCGCCGGTTTTCTCAGCGTTTTCCAAAACAGCCCTAACGTCGGGCTTCGTCTTATCTTTTCGATCCTTCGGACGAATCACGAGATAGCGGAATTTGCCTTCGAGTGTGCGAAGAGTTTTGGAGTCAGGGACTTCGACTCGTGGATTCCTGACGTAGTACAAAAACGGAAGGTACTTCGTATCAAAAAACACGATCCGCCCATCTGTTTCAGGCGCGGCTTGCTCAACGAGTTTCGCAGCAGGGCGAAAAAACTCGTCTGCTCGGAAAATCGGACCGGCGAGAATGTGAAAAGCGAAAATCAAGGCGATCAGCGAGACCGTGGTTCCGATCAGCGGATGAGGGCCGGTGACTTTGAGATTGTAGCCGAGGGCGACCAGCGCAAAGCCGCAAGCCGCAGCTGTTCCGCCAATCGAAGCGGGGAGGCCAAACTTCGGAGCTACGAACAAAATGATCACAGCGGCGAGGATCCCGATCGTCGGCAGCGCGACGTTTCCGACTCGCCACCAGCCTTCGACTTTCGCTATCGATTTGCGATCGATCCTGCCAATCAAATCGACTAACAAAACCGCAATCATCGGGAAAAGTGGCTGAGCGTATCGCGGTAGGCCTTCCGGCGCGAGGAGCACGATCGCGTAGCCGATGAGGATGCCGGTTTGGCTCCCGCGAATCACGCAAGTCCAGCGATCGGTGTGTTCGGCGGTCTTCAGTTCAGCGCGAGTTTTGATCCATGCCCAGATTAAAATCGGGGTCCAGGGAAGGAAATCCGCGAGAACCTGGACAGGCCGGATCGCCCACCGGCCCCAATCGAGGTTAGCCGGGAAAATCCGCGCCAGCAGCTGCTGGCTCCAGACTCCAGAGGAAGCTCCGGCGTCCTGGACTCGCGACAGGTTCAGCCATGCCCAAGGCGCAAAAACTGCGATCATGAGGACGATCCCAAGCAGGTGCGCCGGGGAAATCAGTTCTTTGATTCGGCGAGCCCGGATCAGCGTGGCGACGACGACCGGGTAGAAAAACAGAAGATGAATTGGCCCCTTCGCGAGCAAGCCGACGCCGAGAACGAGCCACGGAATCGTCCACGCAAGCCAGTTCCGTCCCTCAGCCCACCAGCGCGCCCAGAGAACGAACGCGATCCCGGTTTGAGCGACGTACATCGCTTCGATCTCGGCCATCCGGCCTTTGTCGAGCATGGCGATCGTGGTCAGCATGAAAAGCGGAACGCAGGCCGCGCGCCAGACGCCGAGCCGCGGCGAAAGCGCCCAGGCTGCGACGACGCCGAACGCCAGCAACCACAACACCGAAGGCAGGCGAGCGCTGAATTCGTTATCAACGCCGGTTAGGACGATCGCGCTCGCGATGGACCAATTGATGAGCGGCGGCTTGCGGCTGTACTCTTCGCCAGCGATCCGCGGGACGATCCAATCGCCGTTTTCAAGCATCGTGCGCGCAGGCAGAATCCGGCGAGCCTCTTCGCCATGGATCTCCCGGGAGCCGAGGTAAGGCAGGTAGAGACCCGCCCAAACAACGACGATGAGGGCTATCGCGTGCCAGAGTTTCATGCGCATGGGCGGCCTACCTTGGCCAGATTGAGCCGGGCGTCCAGCGCAGAGGCAGAGTTGTGCGTTTGCGATTTTCGAAAGACGGTCTGCGACTCTTTCGTATCGGACCCATGCCAAAAAATCGCGCAATTCGATGGAGTTTGTTCGGGCTTCTCACGATCAGCCTCGCCACGCTGACCTGGATCCTCGTCGATGGCTTGAACGACGACCGAGGTTCGAGCGAAATCGGAGTGATTCTTGGTGGGAAAGTCTACCCGAGTGGAGTCGTTTCGGACTACCTCGCTGCGCGTCTCGATCACGGCCAGAAGCTCTTCAGCGAGGGCCGCGTTCAGCAGCTGCTGGTCAGCGGGGGAGTCGGAAAGGAAGGGCATGACGAGGCAGTTGTGATGCGCGATTATCTCGTCGGAAAAGGTGTCCCGAGCGATCGGATCATTGTCGATTCCAACGGCGTCAACACGCGCAAGACCGCCGAATTTGCGGCTGTGGAATTGGCGAAGCTGGAGGCCGATTCGGTTGTCGTGATTTCCCAATATTTTCACATAGCCAGGTGCAAACTCGCCTTCAGCCAGGCCGGAATCGGCGAAGTCAGCGGCAGCGCACCCTGGTATTTTCAATGGCGCGATCTGTTTTCCGCGCCTCGTGAAGTCGTTGGAATCTGGGCCTACCTCCTTCGGCTTCGATGAGGCTGCGTTCTGCGAATCAATACTCATCCACGAACTGCGGATGCACCCAGAGGAATTCGCGGCGTTTGTTCTGCACCCGCGCCAGACCGCCGAACGAACTCTTCTTGTCCCTCGCCTTGAGCAGCCCATGCAGCTCCCGCAGTTCCGCGCCTTCCGCCAATCTCGCCGGACGTGTCCGAATATCGGTGTCGCCGCTGTCGCTGGTCAGCCAATCGCCGACCTTGTCCGCGCCCTTGAGAAAACCCTCCGCGCACGCTTTGCCGAAGCCGAGTTGATTCTCGATCCCCTTGTAGTCCGCCGCGTTCATCGCCAGCTTCGCGCCGGCGTTGGCAACCGGCAGCGCAAGGCTCAACGCGCCGGAGAGGAACTTCAGATACGGGGCGGCTTTGGCGACCCACTCTCGAGTCAGTTTGATCTCATAGACCTGCGCTTCATCGCCATCGAGTTTCGGATGAGTCAACGGGAGGCGCGCGTGCTCGCACCACAGGATCAAACGGAACTTCTCCGAGACCCACTTCCGCGGATCCCAGGATTTCTGATCGACCGGCTCGAAGCTGAACAAACGCGGACCTTCCTTCGCCGGATCGGTCAGCGCGGTCATCAACGCGGTGAACTCCTCGTCCGCCAGACTGATCAGCTTCTTCAAATCGGCGCCAGCAGCTGCTACGCCCTGTTTGATGATCTCGACGTTGGCTTGAATCTTTTCGAGAGTCTCCTCAAAACTCGGCTTGGGCGTCGCTGCCGCCAACAGCGAGTCGATTTCATAAAACTTCTCGCAGACGCCACAGCGAACCTTCGGGATGCCCTCCCTCTTCGTTTCCACGAGGGCCCGGATTTCGTGCAATCCCTTGCAGGGGGATTCACAAGGCACGCTCTGACGGCAGTCCAGCCCCTTCCAGAATGAATTCACCAGCCAATCGATCTCCCCGCAGACATTGCCCAGAAACCGGTCTGGATACGCCGCCCGCACAGTCACGTGGATGTCTCCGGCGATGTCTTCGACGAAGGCGCGTCCATTGAAGTCGTCATCCAGAATCATCCCCGTCTTCCAGTGACGGCTCTTGTCGTAATCGCTGCGGCCGAGCGAGTAGCGATGCAGGCGGACGATCAGGCGGTAAAGCAGGCCCTCGACCTCCGTGGTCCGCCCGGTTTCCGCGTCGATGATCCGGCAGATCTGCCTTCTCTCCGCGTCCGCCTTCGGCTGCTTGTCGGGCCAGTCCTTTTTCCAGCCATCGGGCCGGCCGCCGGGGACGAGTTGCGCGATCAGACTGGTATCCGGCGCGCCCGCTTTGGCCATCGCCACCCGGTAGGAAAGATCGAAGCGCTCCATCAGCTTGATGAAGACCGGATGCAACTCCTCGGGATACCGGTCGCGCTCCTCGCGTTCCGGATCGCTCCAAATCGCGCCGAGGCGTTGGTGCTCGACGAGGCCCTTGCCCTCCTTCGCCGCGTCGTCCTCCAGCACATAGCTGATCGCCTTGCTCAGCCACTCCGGTTTCAGTATGACCGTGTCCTGGAGGATCGGATCGTCGCTGTAGTGGATCAGGTGTCCGAGTTCGTTGAGAATCGCCGCGTAGAGATCCGCCAGCTCGTTGGAAACCTTCTGCCGGCGGCAGAGCGCGCGGAACTTCTTGTAGGTCAGATACGGATCCTTCTTTCCACGCTTGCGCAGCGCATCGAGCATGTTTTTCCAACTGGCGGGAACCGAACGCCCCACGGTCGGAATCGCCGCCGCTTCCCGGGCGATCGCCTCCTTGAGTTTGTCGAGGCCATGACCCGTTTTGCTGTCGACGTGGTGGAACCCGGCCATCAGGTCGCCGAACTCGTCGCGCAGCAGCTGCTCGTCGATATGAGCCGACCGTTCTTTGGGCCCGCCGTGGGTCGCCACCACGAGGATCCTGGGGCGATCGTCCGGCCGCGTCTCATCGTAGGCCCGGTGCTTGACCATCTTGATCCATTCGTCCACGCAACATTGCTCCGGTCCCCGGCGCGGATTCCAGACTGCGAGGTAGACCGCCGGAGCCGTGAAAAACATCTGGTGGGTATGCCGGTAAATATTCTGTCCGCCAAAGTCCCATCCGTTGAAGGTGATTTCGGTCCCGGTTTTGGCATCGGTGAGGACGAACGACTCAATCTTTACCTCGACGCCATGGGTTGTCTCGCGGTTCTCGATCCATTCGTCCCCTCGTAACGCGCCGAGCAAGCTGGTTTTGCCGACTTCACCCTCGCCGATCAGAATCAGCTTTGCTTCGTTGAGGACAATTTCGGCTTCGCCTTGGGCGCGTAAGTAGTCTTTGACTGCGTCGAGGCCTTGCTCGTACGCAGCGGCGAGTTCGGGATTTAGAGGATTAGGATCTAGAATAAGATTTTCCAAATTGCTGAAATCGCTAACCCAACTAGGTAGCGAGGTGAATTCACATTTGCTCACCGATAGCTTCGCTAGCTTACGCAGCTTGCGAACACATGACGGTAGTTCGTACAGCGGATTGCCACCGAGTCCTCTAGATCCCAAATACAGTGTCCTGAGTTCCGTGAGTTGTCCTACCGACTCTGGAATATCGCTCAATTGATTGCAGTCGAGGTCGAGCGATCTGAGCGATCTGAACGCGCTGATACAAGTCGGCAGCGTGGTCAGTTGATTTTTCGAGATGTTCAGTCTGTTGAGCCGCCTGAGTTCGCCTAGCGACTCCGACAGCTCCGTCAATTGATTGCAGGAGAGGTCCAGCGCCTCCAACTGCGTGAGCTGGCCCAGCGACTCCGACAGCTCCGTCAATTGATTGTTGGAGAGGTCCAGCGTCTGCAACTGCGTGAGCTGGCCCAGCGACTCCGGCAGCGCCGTCAGTTTGTTTCGGGAGGCGCCTAGTGTCTGCAACTGCGTGAGCTGGCCCAGCGACTCCGGCAGCTCGATGAGCCACATGTTGCTCAGATCGAGATCTTTTGCCCCTGTGCGAAACGCTTCTTCGATCTTTTTTTCCGCTCTTCGGTAAGCCTCGTCACGCGCCATAATCCGCCTCCATTCTGAGATTTCGCAGTCCGTCGTTTCGTGTCAATCAGCCGTTCGCGCAGACCCATCAACTCGCGCCCTCTTCCGCCTCGGGATCGGGCTCCGGCGTCTCGCCCGGCAGCGGGGTGAACTTGTATCCCATCAGACGAAGCACCCGGCGCTGACTCGGGGCCGGTTCCTCATCCATCAGAAACTCGACGCCCTTCTTCATCTTGCGGATCAGCTTGTCCGCCTCCGGACGCAGCTTGGCGACCTCGGCCTGGGCTTTGCGGACTTTCTCATCGGCGGGCGCGACCTCGCCGCGTTCTTTGAGGAACGCCTGCAACGCCGCGTCCACCTCAGCAGCTGCTGGATTGATCATCGCCGGGAAACCCGCCTCAACCGCCTTCGGCTCGCCCGCGACGATGTCTTCGGCGGCCTTGATCAGATCGTCCTCAGCCCCGAGCGGCGGGTTCTCGCCCGATTGCGAGAGGCTGTAGTGAACGAGGACCGAGACGTTGTGCTTTTCGCGTTTGGTGCGCCGCCGCAGGACTTCGTAGAAATCGGTGACGAAATCGTGGAGCGACTCCTCGGCCTCATTTTTCTCGGAGACTTCCTTGGCGCGCCCCGCCGTTGCCGTATCGATCGCCTGCACTGCGAGTTCGAAATCGGGGATGAAGTCGGCGACCGCCGTGCGGGTATTCGCGGGAACAAACTCGGCGAGAGACTCGCCATCAGCGGTGGCTGCGAGGGTTTTCTTCAGGGTGGAAAGCCGGTCTGCTTCGGATCGGGGTTGTGAGTAATGCGGCATTTTTCAGATCATGGTTGTTTGGTAACGTCGACAATGGGCTGTTTACCAAAAAACGCAAGCCTGCGGAGGTCCACAACCGTTGGTCAGGCGGAATTTGGCCGATTGTCGAGGTCTGCAATGGGCCGTTTTTTGAAAAATGGTCGATTGCAGACGTCCGCAATGCGCTGTTGGGCGGGAGATGGGGGATTGTGGTGGGATTCAGCGTGGCAGTTCTGTGAGATCCATCCGAATGAGCGAGGACAATGGAAGCATCCTACTATTCTGAACCTCCATTTGGCGAATCGTTGCCAGCCAGCGGTTTTGCCGCGAGGCTCCGCGCGTGATTCCGAGATTTTTTCTGATTTGCGCGCTGCTCGCCGGTCCAGCAGCTGCTGAGCCGATTCTGAACTGGGACCTTCGCGAGGCGAATTGGAAGGGCCAGCAGGTGAACGACTCGACCGTCGGCAAACCGGCGAAATCCCCGACCAAGCCCACGTTCGCGGATGGTGCGCCGGTTTTTGGCGAGGAGGTTTATCTCGATGTTCCCGGTATCGTCAGCAGCGATCTTCCGACGAAGGTCCTGAGCGTCGAGGCCCGGGTTCGGATCCGCAAAGGACAGCAGTGGGGCAGCTTGATCGGCTTCATGCAGGACAATGGCGATTACGAGCGCGGTTGGTCACTGGGCTACAACGACAAGTCGTTTCTGTTCTGGCTTTCGACTGGAGGCAAGATGATTTCGGTTGCTTCGACCGAGCCGTTTAAGCTGAACGAATGGGCGACGGTCGTGGCGACTTTCGACGGCAAAAAAATCCGGCTGTTCGTCGATGGAAAACCCGCTGGCGAGCGCGATGCGGTCGGAGAGATCGCGTATCCGGATGAGGCTCGATTGACGATCGGCGGGTATCGCGATTCGAACGAGTTTTACGCGATGCAGGGGGAAATTGCGGAGGCGAAGATTTACGATCATGTCCTGACTGAGGCAGAAGTCGCGAGTGGGAAGCGCACTTCGAATCGGCTCAATTTTGCGATCCGCCCATCGGCGCGGTTTCTGGATTCAACGCGGGCTGAACTGCGTTGGGCGGTTGAGGGCTCGGACGAGCCGGTGTTGGTCGAGTTCGGCCAGAATCAACAGTTGGAAAACTCGGTTCGTTCGAATTCCGGCGTCACGATTTTGACCGGGCTCGAACCGCAGCGGCTCTATTTTTATCGGATCACGCAGGGGAAAAAGAGAAGCCCGGTTTACGAACTGAACAACGCGCTCAACTTTTCGAAGCCGCCGACGACTAAGCCAATCAGACACGATGCCGAGACCGGTTATCGGATTTACCTCAGCGCAGAAAATCCCGATGAAATCGCTGATTTCGCGCTCGAAAATGCGAGCAGCATCGTTGTTTTCGACACCAGCGCAGAACGCGTCGCCGCCGCGCGGAAATTTTTCTACGAAGCTGGGATTTACGGTTCGAGAGTGACCGTGACGCGAGTCGAGTCTCTCCAGCAGCTGCCGGTCACGAGTTGCTTTGCCGATCGCGTGATTTCTCGTGCAGAGCCGACTAACGCTTTACTAAAAGAGATCGACCGAATCCTCGCGCCGGGCGGAGTGGCCGTGCTTCCAGATAAGGCGATCGGCAAGCCGCGGCCTGACGATTTCGGCGAGTGGACGCATCAGTACGGCGATTCGGGCAACTCGGCGGCGAGTGGAGATTCGCTGAGCGGGGCGCGCTCGACGTCGGATTTTCAAGTTCAATGGGTAGGCCGGCCGGGCGCGGATTTCGGACTGGATCGGCAGTCTCGAATGCCGGCTCCGCTCGCCGTAAACGGTCGTCTGTTTCATCAAGGGATGAACCGAATCGTCGCGCTTCGAGCAGCGAATGGAGCGGTGCTTTGGAGCATGGAAATCCCAGATCTCCTGAGACTGAACATGCCGCGCGACTCTTCAAACTGGTGCGCTGACGACGCGCGGCTCTACGTCGCGATGCACGAGAAAAGCTGGGTTCTCGACGCGGAAACCGGCGAGCTGGAGACCGCGCTCAAGGTCCCGGACGGCAAAAACTGGGGCCACATCGCGAGAGCCGGCGACAAGCTTCTGGGCAGCTCGATCGCGCCGAATTCCGGCTACACAGGTTATTGGTCGAAGTCGATGTGGTTCGATGGAAAGGCCGGTTCGCAGGGATCGGAAATCGTCTGCAGCGACTCGATCTTTGCCTATTCAACTAAGACGTTTGAGCCTGTTTGGGACTACCGAAATGGGCTTATTCTCAATCCGACGATCGCAGCTCATAGCGGTCGAGTTGTTTTTGTCGAATCCCGCAATTCAGGCGAGGAATTTTGGGAAGATCAGTTTCTCGTCGCGCTTGATCTGGATACCGGCTCGATGCTCTGGGAACGGCCGATCGACACCGAAGACGGGTTGATTACTTTCTACCTTCAGGCCTCAGACGATGCGATTCTAATTTCGGCCTCAAACACGGCCTACCATTTGTACACGTTCGATCCGAAAACCGGCGAGCCGATCTGGAACCGGACCACGCCGTGGCCTGACGACCATCACAGTGGGCATATCCAGCATCCTGTGATCCTCAACAAAGAGATCTACCTTCAGCCAAACGGATTCGACCTGCTGACGGGCGAAATTCTGACCACGAAGATGGGCGCGCGTTCCGGCTGCCACACCTACATCGGCGCGCGCGACTCGCTGATTTACCGCGGTGCTGACCGGATGGTTTCGATCTGGGACCGCGAAACCGAGAAGGTCAGTTCCTGGGAGCGTTTGCGTCCGAGTTGTTGGCTTAGCTTGATTCCGGCGAACGGAATGTTGCTCGTTCCGGAAGGCGGTGGCGGCTGCTCGTGCGGCGGCTGGATGGAAACCTCGATTGGATTCGCACCACGCGGCTTGCTCAACTTGGAGACCCGATGAACCGCCCTCTCAACATTCTAGGACTCGCGATTTTTCTGTCAGCAGCTGCTGAAGCAGCGGACTGGCCGACTTACGGGCATGATAACCGAAGATCCCACGTCACAGCCGAGACGCTCGCGTTTCCGCTGGACCAAACCTGGGTTTTCCGCTCGCCGACTCCGCCGCAAACGGCTTGGACGAGCCCAGCGAAGTGGGACGCTTTCGCAAGCAACGATGGACTTCAATCGATGCGGAATTTCGACCCGGCGTTTTTCGTGACCGCAGTTGGAGATCAAGTCTACTTCGGGTCCTCGGCTGACAACGCAGCGCACTGCTTGAACGCGGAAACCGGCGAGGAAATCTGGATCGCGTTCGCTGACAGCGCGGTCCGGCTGCCGCCGACGATTGGCGATGGGAAAGCCTGGTTTGGTGCCGATGACGGCTTTGTCTACTGCGTTAGCACGGAGGACGGCAGCGAGATCTGGCGGCACCGCGCCGTCGAGAAACCGCGGATGATCCCGAGCAACGGAAAATTGATTTCACCCTGGCCGATTCGAACAGGCGTGATGATCGAGGGTGGCGCGGCTTATTTCGGGAGTTCGCTGTTTCCCTGGGAACCGAGTTTTCTCTGTTCGGTGGACGCGGAAACTGGAGAATCGCGATTCGCGGTCGAGCAAACCGGCGTCACGCTTCAAGGGGCTCTGCTCGCCTCCGAGCAACGGCTTTACGCGCCTCAGGGCCGAAGTGAGCCCCTGGTTTTTGCTAAAGCAAGTGGCACTCGAGTCGGGGCGGTTTCCGGCAGCGGCGGAGTTTGGTGCATCCTGACAGAACGCGAAGAATTCATCGCGATGCCGCACAATCAAAAGGAAAAAGAGGACGTAATCAAGCTGACCGATCCGGCGAAGCGCGAGTCGATTCTCAGCATCAGCGGGGCTACCCGAATGATCGCTGCGGGCCAACGAATTTACGTGCATCAGCGCGGCGCATTGAAGGCGCTCGACCGAGACGCGACGGGCAAACCCGTTTGGACGTCCTCGAGCCCAGCGCCGTCCGCCTTAATCCTAGCGGGCGAACATCTCTTGATTGGCGGCGACGGTGTGGTCCTGGCGTTCGAGGCTGAATCCGGAAAACCAGTCTGGTCAGCCGAAGTCCCGGGCCGCGTCTACGGGCTCACGGTTGCGAACGGCCGTCTGTTCGTCAGCACGGATCACGGCCATATTTTTTCGTTTCAGCCTCTTTAAAGAGGACAGCCTCAGCAGCTGCTGACTGCGAAGATGCAAAAACCGTTTCCCATCTCAATTTCCCACGACTAGATTCAACCACTGGTTCGACACCCCTATGACTTGGCTCGTTTTCGGATTTCTCTTCATCGGTTTGCTTCTCCTCTGGGCTGAATTCTACCTTCCAGGCGGGCTGCTCGGATTGCTCGCGTGCGGATTTCTGATTGCGGGAATCGTGCTCGGGTTTGTCGAATTCGGCGGCCTGATCGGATCGCTGCTCTCGCTGGTGGTCGTGGCGTTCGTTGGCACGATGGTTTATTTCTGGATGAAGACCTTCCACACTTCGTTTTTCGGAAAACGAATGATGCTGAACGCGTCCGTGGGCGGTGAAGAAGTTTATGAACAGCTGGCGGAGCTGGTTGGAAGAGTTGGCGAGACCACGACTAAACTTCATCCCTCAGGCAAGGCGATTGTCGACGACCAGAAAATCGACGCCGTAGCCGAGCGCGGCGTGATCGACGTTGGAGTCAAAATCAAGGTCGTCCGAGTCGACGGAATCAATATTGTCGTCCGACCGGCGACTGCCTGAACCCGATTTATCCAGAAATCCGCGAGCCACTCAAAAATCGCTGGTAATTTCACCGACACTCCCCTTAGAATCCTCACGCATACCTTAACGTAACCTGAATCCACACCATGTTTGATTTCCTGAAAGAGCTGCCCCCTCCGGTCACCTACATCATCATCGGCGCCGCCGTTTTGATTGGGCTGATTTTCTTCTTCGTCTTCATCAAGTTCTTCAACGTCTGGCTTCGAGCCCGCGTGTCCGGTGCGGCAGTCAGCATGGCGAAACTGGTGGGAATGTGGCTGCGGCGCGTTCCGACGAGTGTCATCGTCGACAGCCGAATCACCGCGAGCAAAGCGGGCTTGGAATTCACGACTGACCAGTTGGAAGCTCACTACCTCGCTGGCGGCCAGGTCGACCACGTGGTCCTCGCCTTGATTGCGGCTGATAAAGCCGGTCTTGGTCTGGTTTTTGATCGCGCATGTGCAATCGACCTTGCTGTAAAAGGAACCCGCAAGACGGTCCTCGAAGCGGTGCGGACCTCGATCAACCCGGCGGTCATCGACTGCCCGGCTGGCGGCGGAAAAATTGACGCGGTCGCCAAAGACGGTGTCCAGGTTCGAGCTCGCGCTCGGGTAACCGTTCGAACGAACCTCGACCGGTTCATCGGTGGCGCGACCGAAGAGACGATTATCGCTCGTGTTGGCGAAGGCATCGTGACGAACATTGGTTCGGCCGACAGCTACAAGAAAGTCCTCGAGAATCCGGATAGAATTTCGACTCTGATTCTTGAGCGCGGGTTGGACGCGAACACGGCGTTCTCGATTATTTCGATCGACATCGCAGACGTGGATGTCGGCGTAAACGTCGGCGCGAAATTGCAAGCCGAGCAGGCTGAAGCAGACAAGGTCATCGCCCAGGCGAAGGCGGAAGTTCGCCGAGCAGCAGCTGTGGCAACCGAGCAGGAAATGTCCGCTAGAACGCAGGAAATGCGCGCAAAAGTGGTTGAATCCGAAGCTGAAATTCCGTTGGCGATCGCCGAGGCCTTCCGCTCAGGAAATCTCGGAATCATGGATTACACCCGCTACAAAAACATCATGGCCGACACTGATATGCGCGAAAGCATTGCGAGTGAAAGCGAAGGCGGAGACGAACATCAGCCTCTTGGCTGAACGGCGTCGCGCTCCTGAATTCGACCAACAAAAAGGCCCGCCTTGATAGCCACAGGAAATAGTTTCCTTAGCGGACCACTCGCCCAGTTGAATCTGGACGAGTGGTGGTGGGCCGCTGTCGTCGTCATTCTCTTCCTTCGCTGGGTTTGGGAGAATCTTACCCAGAAGAAGCAGGAGGAAGAGATTGATGAGGAATACGAGGACTTGGAGCCCGTTGACCCGTACGCGCCGCCTCCACCGCAGCAGCCGCAGAGTGCTGGTGGTCCGGGCGGAGAGCTGAGGAGATTTCTTCAGGAATTGGCAGGAGGTCCGGCTGAGGCCCCGCCGCAGCCGCCTCCACCACCTCCGGTCGCCCGGGCACCAGTTAAGAAGGCTGCGGTCCCGAAACTTTCGAAGGAAGAACAAGCGGCGCTCGAACGGATCAAGCAGCGAAAAGCTCAGGCTGGCAAACGCACGCCGAAGCCTCAACCGCAGCCGGGAACATTTTCGCTGCGTGACGCGCTTCGCAATCCGGCTTCGCTTCGGACAGCGATCGTGTTGAAGGAAATTCTCGATAAACCAAAGGCTCTTCAAGAGGATTGAACTTGCAGCAGCTGCTGGCGTGGACATAGTAGCTGCCCGTTCGAAATCAAAGCCGGTGTGGCGGAATGGTAGACGCGCGCGATTCAAAATCGCGTTTCTTCGGAAGTGAGGGTTCGAGTCCCTCCGCCGGTATTTTTCAGCAGCTCAAGTCGAGCCCCGTAAAGTCCTTATTTTCAAGGCCTTACGGAATCTTTAGGCCAAACTTCGAAAGCCTGAATCTTGGGATTATGGCCAAAATACCCCGGTGTCACCTTGTTTTTTCTTAGGCAGGTCTGATGCGCGGGCACGCCGAGGAGACCTGCCGAATCTTCAGCGTTTGCAGTTTTTGGGCCGTCTCATTCCCCGGCCTACATTTACGAGCCCCGCGAGGGCGCGACAAAGCAACGTTGGAACATCTATTGGAATTCGCCCACAGGGCCGGAACGGCGACAACAATCGTGGAAGAGGATGTACTGAAGCTTGGCGAGGAGATCGGCAAGCAATTAAAGCGTTCGAAGCCGGGCTCGCTGATCGGCGTCTTGACGCCAGAACTACCTGGTGCCGACTCCCCGGTCGGTTGCCGAAGCGTGGTTCGCGGTCAGGAATGAAGAAGGCCCAGAGTTCAAACAGTTGGATTCGCCGGCCGATCCAGCGCATGACGTATCGCGGCGTCTTCGCGGGCTTGCGTCGGAATCGACGATCTTCGGCCTCTCAAACTTCAATGGTGTCAGAGATTGACCTTGCCTCGCAGACACTCACGCAGCGAGTTTTTTCGTGCCTCATGACTGCCGCGTGAAGCGTCTTAGTTCTCGACAACTGGATAGGCCTCTGTCAGTTTCGCCGTCTGATGCCAAAGAAGTCAAATTGGAGCCTGGGTGCCATCCGGTTCACTTATTTCGATGTTTCACCGGCCGCGGCGCCCGATGATGGGTTGTTCGAACGGTTCTTCGGCGTGCCCCCAGAAGAAGAAGTCAGTCGTAAGGCAGAATTCTCAACGCGGCGCATGGCACGCGGTGATGGGGTGGTTTACCAAATGATCAATGTCGGGCCCAAGGTTGATTTTCTCTTGGATGCTGAAGCTGACGAAACCCAGGAGCCATCCATTGGCGGTTTGCTCATTCCAGATGAGGAAGAGACGCGCCGACTGTTCCTCAAGTCAGTCGATCAGGTAGTTTTAGAGATGGAGGAAGGAGCGGTCTCCCGTCTTGCTGTAGGCGAACGCTATCTCATTCCTGCCAGCAGCCATGAAGATGGTTACCGGATTCTGGGAGGCTATCTTAAGGGCGTTGATTTATCGATGCCAGCGCGAGATTTTCAGTACCGAATCAATCGGCCGCGAGAAATTGTCGTGCAAGAGGAGAAGCTTACCGTCAACCGACTTTCAAGTTGGAGTTGTCTGGCTTTGCAGAAAATGGTTGTGGGAGCAGGATTCCAGAGTGGTTCTTCACCGGCGATCGCCGCCTTGGTGACGACAGACGTGAGCACCGACATAGGCCTCAATCTTGCTCAGCTTCCACACAGAGTGTCCGTTGATGCCTTACCAAAACTATTTACTATTTCACAGGAAATAACCGAGAAAGGAGACGTGAAATGAGCCAGATTCAATCCGAATATTACAGCGATATTCAATCTGACAATGGCCGTGATCTTGAGTCCACCGACCGAAGCGGTACTTTGTTCACGCCGAAATGGAAATTCGGGTTTGCCTGTGCTGCGTTAACCATTGGTGCTACAACTCACGCGCGCCCCAGTCCATTCGATCTTGATTGTTTGTCACCTACGTCATTCCATAATGGACATGGCATTTTTGGGCCGAATTTTCGTTCGGCTTTTGAAATCGATACGGGCCCCCGAGGCATAACACGAGACGAGGCTGTACAAATGACGGCGGATTATCTGGCCTTGAACGGATTTGAGCCTGACCGATCTGACGAGACAGCCGATGGAAGCACTTTGTTTCAATTCTTCGGGCCTGTCGAGATATGTGTGGATCTCTATTCCAATGGGGACTTGATAGTGGTGGTCGATGAACAAGAAAAGAGTTCGGTTCATGAGCTAAGATTCGAAGATCTTCCACGCGCGGTTGAAATTCTACGTGAAAATCGGGCTTGTAAATGAACGCAGGGATTCCTGAGCGACTTCATACAAACGGACGGACGGCGGTCGATCGAGTAGACGATGAAGACAATCTTTTCATGCGTCATGAACCCTTGCCTAGCGACGGTCACGGATATGGAGCGCAAATACCTGGCCACCGGCATCTAAACAACCAATCTGTCAATTCAGACGATCTTAACTCAGATGGTTGGGCTTGTGACGTCCTGCTGAATACGAAAACTGGCAACCACTACTTTGATTACCAAATTGCGTGCTTCCGCGCTGGCGACATCCGCGATCTAACCGTCCCCAACGAGAATACGACTGTCTTTGATAATGAAGGGAACATCAAACGTTCCCCAGATATTTACGAGTTTAAGGTTAGGCATGATCCCGCTGATTGCATGTATCCTCACTGCCTGCTCCTCGCCCGGAAAAACGGCGGCGATCCGCCTAGCAAGATCGGAAACTCCATGAAGACAGTGCTTCGAAAATGGTTCGCCAAGTTAGCGGAGCGAAATCGAGAAAAAATGAGCAAGCGGAGCAATGCTGAGTTTCAGAACTGGGAGTCCGAGCTGCTAAATCCGGACCAATTTTTGTAGGAGTCGCCAACGAATCCGGACGGCGTCCACCCGAGCGGATGCTAGGAAACGTTGCGGCTTCGATTCCAGAGCAGACGGAGAGGTATTTCATCACTTCAGGTCGAGCCTTCTTTTGGCCTTCTTGTAATTGGCGGATCCAGTCAAGACGCTACAATCCGCCGTCCGCCGTCATGAAAAAAAGCTCGCGGAATCGTAGGCTAATTTGATGCCGTCTGAATTCCTGGCCGGTTTTCCCCGTAGAAATCGATCTCGCGATAGGTCGAGTCCCCACCGCCGGTACTTCAACTTCAGTTTATTTTACTCCTTATCCGTTTGGCCCGTCTTTGCGCGGACGATCAATTCGGTTTCAGTGGGGTCAGGGTTCATGTGAAAATTCGTAGTGGAATGTTAGGGGCGGAAGATGAGACGGAGAAATTTCCGAGGTTCGCCAGGTAAGAAGCGGAGGCGCGCGCGAACGTCTTCCGACAACCCATCACCATTTGGATCGGGATTTGTGACTTCGTGAATCAAATCTGTCCCGTCCGCAGGAGTGTCGGTCCAAACGATGAGGTCCGTGGAAATTTGAACCATGAACGCGACCTCCGCGCGCGCGTTTCGCCGGTAGTCGAGCCCGACCCACTCAATGTCAGCGAACAAGTTATCCAAAAGGGAGTCCGAAACCAATGGATCGGAGCCACGAGCGTATTCCTCGAAATTCGATCGCCCATCCTGGTCCGGGTCGCCATCCGGCGAGGCGTCTGCAGCTGCCGGCCAGTCGATTGCCGTTGCCCATTCTTCGTAAGAATCCGTCTCGCTCGGCACGACCTCGGCGGCGTCTGTCGAACCATCCAGCTGACGAAGGAAACTCAGCAGATTCGCCTGATCTGCGGCGGGCAAACTGGCGACGCGGGTGTGAACATTGGCTGAGGTGAAATCGTCAGCGGTCGCGATGTGAAGATGGTCGAACCACGTTCTGAAGTTCGTTGAATCCGTGACTCGGACGGTGTTGTTCGGCCCGGGATCAAGCGGCGTTTCCAGCACTAGCATCTGCCAACGAACTCCGTCCAGCCCGGAATCTTGCGTCTTCAGCAGCTGCCGGTTTTGGGCGACTCCGTTGATTTCTACTTCGATTTCATGGGCATCGGTCGTCGTGTATGCGAGTTCAATTCTCGCCGGACCGCCGGCGCCGCCGTCCAGGTTTGCCCACTCGATCGACCCGCTGCCGTTGGTCATCCAAACCGAGCTTCCGCCTTGGGCTCCGGAGTTCCCATTCGACTGAGAAACGTTGCGAATCGAGGTCGATCCAGTGAGCGTCGCGTCTTCCGCTTGATGCTCGCTTCCGCCGGCGGCCCGGAACACATCGCCGAGGGTTGCTGCGCGCCCGTTGTGCAAAAACGGCGCGCCATCCCAGAGGCCGAGCAAGGTCGGAGTGTCGATTCCATTCGGCGCTCCCGAGCTTGGGCGAGTCGAGCCGACGTCTTGCAATCCAGCTAAGCCGCTGTGGGTGAAATCACGATCAGGAGTGTGGCAACTCGCGCAGTTTTCCCTCGCAAAAATCGCAGCTCCGGCTAACGCATCGGGAGTCAGCGAACCGTCGGTTGCGCGATAGGGACTGCGCGGCAAGGCGTCGCGGCTTAGCGAGGTCATGTAGGCCGCGAGATCGTCCAAATCCGAATCGAGCCCGGCTTTTGGCGCGCCGAGAGGGGGGCTCGTCGCAGCGAATTCTGCATCTGTCAGGAAGCCGTGGCCGCCGAAACCGCCACGAATATCGTGCTCGAAATCCTGGAGCTCGTCGAAGTTCGCAGTCCAGTGAACGCGCCCGTGCGCCATGCCGGAGCGGCCCCGCAGATCGATGGTGTTGCGCAGACCTTCGCCTCGCTGAGTGAAGTCCCAAACCACGCCGTCGTGCCCGCCATCGACGTGGCAAGTCGCGCAGGAAATGTAGCCTTCAACGCTCATCCGATTCAAACCTCCGGGCCCGCCGTTGTCCGAAGCGTTGTAAAAAATCTGCTTGCCGTTGAGAACATTTTCCGGCAGCTGCTCGGCGGAAACGGTGACGATTTCGAGCGGGTTGAAGCCTGTGCTTACGCCGCCGAAAAAGGGGCTCAAATCGAGCACGGTGACGGAGCGCCCCATGAAATTTTTAACCCAGAGTTGGTTGGTCGCCGGGTCCAGAACCATTCCTTGAGGCGCAAGGCCGACCGGCAAACGAACTTGGGTGCTTCGGGCGTTTGGGGAGGCATTTTCGTCTACCGCAATCCGATCATAAACGCCGACGCTGTTGTTGCCCTGGGCAGAAACGAGCGCCCAGTCGCCGAGCGAAGAGAACAAGATTGAGCTCGGCGAATCTGCGTTATCAATGTCGATGCGCGATTGATCGGGATCGCTCGGCGTCGCTCCGCTCAGGTCAATTCGGCCAATCATCGCGCGGACCGAGTTGTCGGTTTCCAGCAGTTCGCCAAATAGTTCGCCGCGGCCGCTCGATGGTTTCGTGGCCCCATACCAGGCCGTTTGTTCGTCTGGCGAAATGGTGATTCCGGCGATGTAATTGGGTAGCCCAGTTCCGTTCGAAGCGCTGTCTTCGGTGGTCTCCGTTGTTAGGAAAATCGTTCCGTTTAGAGTGAGCTGGCTGGAGCTCGAAGCATCGACGTCCCAGATCTCTCCGCCGCGCGGATGGCCGGTGATGAACCGCGTTACCAGGACGCGATCGCCCGCGCCAAAGATGGCGATGGCTCGCGGCGTTGGGCCAAGTTCCAAGCTTCCCGTCTGTAGCTGCGTAGCGGTGGAAAACCTGAGCAGCTGCCCGTTTGCGCCGTCCCCGGGAGCCCGCGCGGTTGTGGTGACGAACATGCTGGCGCGGTCCGGGCTCGGCGCGATTCCGAATGGAGCCTCGCCGTAGTTCAAAGCGATTTCGTCGACGGTCGAGCCGTCTGCTGCGACGATCGCAATCGTGTCCGCATCCCGGCAAGTGACCCAGGCGCGGCCCGTGGAGTCGATCGCCAAATTGGATGGATGAGCTGAAACCGGGACTTCAAAATCGACGACCTGCGTCGCCACGTCGAGCCGCGTGACCGTGTTCTGATCGGGGTTGACGACCCAGATTTTTCCAGCGATTTCGTCCTGCGCGATCGGCGAACTGTTGGTTGGCCGAGGGCCAGGTGGGATCGCGTTTGCGGCGGTGATTCGGGTGACTTGCAAACTGCGAAACGACGGATTTCCCTGCTCGCGAACTTCGACCTTCGCGTCGTAGTGCCCAGCCGAAGCATAATTGTGAGAGAATGACGTTGAGCCTGCTTGCCAGGGAGTTATCGAGCTGCCATCGCCGGCAGAAAACCGATATTCCAACGTCGCCGTTCCCTCCGGATCGTGCGCCGCGACGCTGACGGTCACCGGCGTTCCGGGATCCGCAATTGCGGGCGCAGTCGTGAGCGAATCGATCACCGGAGGCAGGTTGCCGCCCGGCGCCGAATTGCCAGTCGAAAAATTAAACGTGTGCCCGATGATTCCGTTTCCGGCGACGTCTTTGATTCCGCCATCGACGATCTCAACGACGTACTCCGTGTCCTCAGCCAGAAACTCGTGTGGCGTGATCGTGATCAAATCGTTGTGCGAAAACGAAACCCAACAATCGACTGGCAAACTGCCGGGCGTCGCTTCCCTCACGATCACGGTAACTCCGTTGTGCAGCGTCCAACTCTCGATCGTTTCGTGCAATGCCAGAGTGATTGCAGCGCCGGTGGGATAGTTCGTCTGATTCGGTCGAGGAACGTGGTAACCAATCTCCGGGCGTCGTGTGTCGGGCTCATCCTGATGGACCCAAACGCCTGTCCCGTCCTCGCCTGAAGATCCACGGCCACACGTCGCAACGAAGTTGCCAAACGGCATCATGTATTGCGAGGTGTTCAGCCAGCCGGATACACTTCCGGCGGGTCGATTTCCTGTATCGTAAGCATCGAAGACCAGTTCAACAGTGAGAGTATCGAGGTTGATTTTCGCGGAGTTGTAAAAGGCAAATTCATCCTGAAACTGAACATAGTCCTGGCCTGGAATCGGATCGTCCAGCACAACCGTTCCAGCGACAGTCAGGTTCGTCGGATCGCTAAAATCGATCAAAGTCAGGGTTCCGTCTGACGGTAGAACCAAGTAGTTGCGCCAGACGGCATTAAAGTATCCACCGAGATTCCCGCTTAGCTTGTCCAGCAGCTGCGGAGGCTGCGGCGGATCCTCAAACATTGGAGCCATGTCATAAACGGCGACGCCCGTTTGCGTTTCGTCCGAAATGAGGAAGAGCAAATTTCCAAACATCAACGTTTGGCCGATGATGCCCGTCTCCGCCGTCGAATCCCACTCTCCCAAAGAGAGTTCATGCCGGTAGCCCCAGCCCCAGCCAGTTTCAGCTTGGTACTGCGGCCAGGTAAACGACAACCGCCAGGGCCAGCACGATTCATGAAAACGCTCTGCATTTTCCGGAAAAGGCCGCGTCGCCTGGAAGGGCAAAGTGCCTGGAAACGTCTCAACGATGTTCACTCCCAAAGTGGAGGTCCGTCGCAACCCCGCAAGCACCCAGTCCTCCAACTTCCCTCCATGGCCGTGACTCACATGAGCGCCGGCGACCTGCAGCTCCTGTCTCTGCCGCGTCGCGGTGAACTGAAGGCTTTCGACATCTGAAAAATCCGACCATTCGAACTGCTGCCAGGGGTTGTCGGTGAACCCTCCGGTGTAAAGCACGCCGTTGTGATAGATCGCGACGGTCTGCCGCCCAAAACCGATCTCGCGAAAAAGTAGCTGCCCGGGTTCCCAGTTTGCAGAGTTGTCAGTCGTGAGAAACGCCGGTGGATTGACGCTGGTGTCCTGGGCGAAACCGGGGGAGAGAATCAGCGCGGAGAGGAGGACGCCGCAAAGCAGAACAGGCAGCCTGGAGGCAATTTTCATGCCGCTTTCTTAGCGGAAATTCCAAATTGCTTACCGTCGGTCGCACGAAATGTGGATTTTTATCTCCAAGCCAGTGATTCGAAGCGGACGGTCGTGCCCCAGCTGCCGATCGCGAGGCCGGAGAACCCCGAAATCCCTGGGCGCTTCCACGGATCCTCAACGGTCAATTTGCGATTCGTCATCGGGACGACCAATTTTTTCTCGCCGAGACTCGCGCTGAGTTGCTCCGGTTGAATACTGAGAACCAACTCATAGGTCACCTCGTCGATTAAATTTACGGCCAATTGCTGGCTTGGCGGCTGACCGCGACTAGGCGGCTGAGAGCGAGTCGGCGGGCGACCAGAAAACGTCGGGCGACCAAAAATCGGCAGGCCGTCAATCCACTGAAATCCGGCCAGCGGTTCCTCATACGGACTGAATTCGAAGTTTCCAAATCCATGCGAGCTCGGGAAAAATACGCTGATCGCTTTGACACCAGAGAGCCGCTGAAATCGCAGCCGAAGCTCGTAAGAATCGAGATCCCAAGCGCGCCGAACGGCGAGGGCCTGCGGTTGCCATTCGAGTGGCGGGCGCGAAACGATCGCATCACCGTCGCGTTCCCAATCGCCAAAAAGTTGATCGCGAGAGACTTCGATGTCGGCCAGCAAATCGGTCCAGTCGGCTGCGTTGGGATCGGCTGGGGCTGGAGCTAGCTTTGGCCCGGAATCCCGACCATCGAGCCAAACTCCGCCGCCAGCAGCTGCTGCGGCTGCTGCAAAACCGAGCCCGATCGTCAGCCACTTTCGCCGACTCGGCTTCGCATTGGAGGACGGCAACGCCGCGAGAAATTCGTGCACCGTCGCGAACCGATCTTCTGGCTTCGGCCGCAGCGCGCGCAACACCGTTTCCTTCACCTCCGGCGGCCCGGGCGGGGGCTCGAAGTTGCCCTGCGGCCGCTCGCCGGTGAGCAATTCGTAAGCGAGGACGCCGAGGCTGTAGATGTCGGCGCGCAGATCAACCCGCTCGCCGCTGAGTTGCTCGGGCGCCATCGAACCCGGCGTGCCCATCGTCAGGCCCGTCAAGGTGAGGCGCTCGCCTGATTCGGCCTCAACCGTGGCGAGATCTGCGAGGCCAAAATCGCTCACTTTCGGCACGCCCAGCGGCGTGAGCAGCACGTTGGCCGGTTTGAGGTCGCGGTGGATGATCCCGGCATCATGCGCGGCGGCGAGACCGGCTCCGATTTGACGAATCAGGGCGAGAGCGTCGTCCACCGGGAGCGGCGCATCGCGATCCAGCAGCTGCTGGAGAGTCCCGCCCTCGACGAGTTCCAAAATGAGCGCCGCACCGCCTCCGGGAAGTTCGAGATAGTCGAAAACAGACACCACGTTGGGATGATTCAATTGCCCGAGAACAGACGCCTCTCGCCGAAAACGCTCGTCGGCCATCGTGAAGAGATCACCGTTTCGTTTCTGCTCCGGAACCCTTTTCAGAGCCACTTCGCGACCGAGCGAAAGCTGGCGCGCGCGGAAAACTTCGCCCATGCCGCCGCGACCGAGCACGTCGATTATTTCGAACCCCGGCGCATCGGGCAAGTCGTCGTCGTCGTCAAAAGGACCGGCACCCGCAGCTGCGGTCAGCGTCATTTCGATCAACTCGGTGGGCTCGAGGCCATTGAGAATGTCAGGTTCTGGCTTCATTCGATGAGTGGTTAGTTTTCACTCGCGCAAAACTAAAAGCAGGTAGCGCAGTTCCTCGTCAACATCTGATTCGTCGCCATGCGTGTCCGCGACCACTTCGCGCAAAGCCTTCGCGAAGCGCGCTCGCAGACGGTGAAGGGCGACCATCACGGAACTCGGTTTCATCGCAATTTGTTCGCCAATCGCCTCGTAATCCGCGTTCGTGCTAGCACCGGTCAGAAACGGACGCATCGCCTCAAAATCGGCCAATTTTCCGCGGCGCTCGAAATGCGCTCGAAGGCGCAAAGTCGCATTTTCCAGCACCGTCAGCGCCCAACGCCTGTCGTAAGCCCTTTCGGGCGATTCGTCCGCAGAAGCCGGGCTTTCGAACCACGTTTCCGCCTCGGCCGCATCGAAACTGACAATCGCGGCACCGCCCCCTCGCTTCTGCGCATCGGCCTTCCGCCGCTCGTCGTTCATGTGCCGTTTGAATGCCGTCAGCAGGAAGGTTCGCAGCTTACCGCGATCGGGATCCGCGGAGTCGAAAATCTGTTTCTTCAGATTGATCGCGAAGAAGCCCTGCACAAAATCCTCAGCGTCCGCCGGGGAAAATCCGGATCGACGCGCGAAGGCATAGAGAGGCGGCCAATAGGTTTGGCAAAGCTCGCCGAGAGCCCGCTCAGCATCGGCTCCTTCTCCCCGCGCCGAAATGACGATGCTCCAACATGTCGACTCAAACTTCTGGTTAGCGGGTTCGCCCATGCCCGGGAAACTGACAACGATGGAGCGAATTGAAAGGCATTTTTCGTCGCTCGTCGTCCGTCGCTCGAAGAATCGATCGTCCGTCGTCGAGCAAAGGGGGGCAGAAAATGGGACTCAGACTAAGGTCGGTCAAAGGGTCAGTCAAAACCAGTCCTCCATCTTCCCGCGAGTTCCGTGGCTGGCTTGGGTGCCAATCTGCGTCTGCTCCCGGTTAACGAGCTGACTAACTCAAAATATCTCGCAAATCGATCGTCCGCTGGAAATTGCTCAACAGCGCATGGTCGTGAGTGACCATGACCAGGGCCGCTTTGTGCTTTTCGGCCTGGGCGATGAGGAGATCGACAATTTTTTGCTGATTGTCAGGATCAAGACTGCCAGTTGGTTCGTCAGCGAGAATCAATTTCGGTCCGCCGACCAGAGCGCGGCAAATCGCAACGCGCTGACGTTCGCCTTGAGACAACTGACGCGGGTAGGCTTCGAGCAAATCGGCAATGCCCGTCTCCTGAGCGAGTTGCTCGACTCGGGCCGGTGTTTCCGCATCCATTTTCAGCTCGTTCGAGACGCGGTATGGCAAAAGAATGTTTCCGCGCGCGGATAGATAATCGAGTAGCTCGAATTCCTGAAACACGAGGCCAATATTGCCGATTCGAAACGCGCGGGCTCTCTTTTCGTTCAATTTGGAGATGTCCTTACCGAGGACGCTGATTTCGCCAGCAGCTGCTCGCAGAATTCCGGCGATGAGTCGCAGCAACGTGGTTTTGCCGCAGCCACTCGGGCCTACGATCGCGACCTGTTCAGCCTCGCCGATTTCCAACGAATCGACGCGCAGCTCGAAGCGCTCGGTCTCGTAACGGAATCGGAGGTCGCGAAGTTGAATCATGAGTCAGTTTCGTTGCTCGTCGAGGATTTCCATTTCAATCAATTTCCAGTTTTCACCGTGCTTTTCGATCTTCATCACTCCGTCGTAGGAATTGCGGCGCGGGTGGCGATGGCCGTAGTGGCTGACGCTGCCGGAGGCGATCCAACGCGCGTTCGCGGTGAACCCGGCCCCAGTTGTTTCGATTTTGCAGTCGGCCAGCTGAACCTTGCCGATTCGGACCCTCGGGCCGCCTGATTCTGCAATTTCGAGACCGCGCCGAATATCCAAATAGATCGTTTCTAACAAATCACCATCGATTCGTGAGTTGAGCGTGTCGTAGATTCGGGATTCGTCGCGAAAATCGAACGCGGTGTAGATTTCGCGCAGCAGCAGCTGAGTCTGACGCTCAAAATCAACCGGCTCCTCGGCTGCTTTGTCCGATCCGCCCGATCCGCTCGAATTACCGGCCAATCGCGTGAGAATGATCGCGAACAGGCCGCCAACGAAAACGATTGCGGCGATTTTCACCCGTTTGCAAACCAAAAATATCACCAGCGAAATCAATGCTAAGCCGCCGATTTGAACTGCCGAAAAATGAAACCAGCGAGCAGCGGATTTTTGATTCGCGACCGGGGTTTCCTCGTGC
>JBLHKS010000015.1:0-63369 GCA_047620505.1 Verrucomicrobiales bacterium
CTACAGAAGAATGAAGGGTCGGTTCATAGGGGGGAGGATGTGGCGAGGTCCAATTACTTGGCCTCGTGATAATTTTCAGAAAAGCGGCAATCAACAGGAATGAGACGCATTTGTCAAAAACAACTACCGTCGATCTCAATAAATTGAAGAATCCTCGCAAACGAAGCGATCAAGGCCAAAATCCTCGGAATAAATGAGGATTCTCATCGCGCCCGACAAGTTTAAAGGCTCGCTCACCGCTGTCGAAGTGGCCGAGACGATTGCTCGCGGCCTGGGCGATTTCGCCAGCAGCTGCTCGCTTCTTCCGATCGCTGACGGCGGCGAAGGGATGACGGAAGCGGTCCGAGCGGCTCTCGGCGGCGAAACGGTTCGGACGAACGCTCGAGATCCGTTGATGCGAACGGTCGAAGCCGACTACGCGGTGGTCGAAAACGGCGCGACAGCCGTGATGGAAATGAGCGCGGCTTCCGGGCTGTGGCGGCTGAGCGAAAATGAGCGCGATCCGATCCGCGCGACGACTTTCGGGACCGGCGAGATGATTCTCGACGCGGCGCGACGCGGAGTTTCGCGAATCATCCTCGGGATTGGCGGCAGCGCGACGAACGACGGCGGATCCGGCCTGGCGCTCGCTCTCGGCTATCGATTTTTCGATTCGAACGGAGCGGAAATCCGCGATTTGCCCGCGAAATTGACTGAAATCGCGCGAATCGACCCGAAGAATGCCGTCAAGTTGCCCGAAATCATCACCGCCTGCGATGTCGACAACCCGCTGCTTGGCGAACACGGCGCAACCCGGGTTTACGGCCCGCAAAAAGGGATCGCCGAGAGCGATTTCGAGCTTCACGAACAGCGGCTCGGGCACCTCGCCGACCTCGCGCAACGTGATCTCGGGATTGATCCACGAACCGAACCAGGCTCCGGAGCCGCGGGCGGGCTTGGATTCGGCACGATCGCTTTCTGCAAAGCTAAGCTTCAGCCGGGATTCGATCTGATCGCCGATCTTCTCGACCTCGAAACTCAGATCGCAGCCTCCGATCTCGTCATAACCGGTGAAGGCAGCCTCGATGCCCAGACCCTCAACGGAAAGGGCCCGCACGGAGTCGCGATGCTAGCGCGGAACCTCGGCAAACCGGTCGTCGCTTTTGCGGGAATCACCGATGGATCGCCAAGGCTTTTTGAGGCGTTTGATCGTATCGAAGTCATTCGGCCTGAGGGAGTTTCGATCGAAGAATCCATTTCGCGCGGCCAGCAGTTGCTGGAGGCGGCAGCCAGCCGATTGACGACCTGGATTCGAGCCGAATTCTAGGCTTGATTTGCCGAAGAAAATCTGGATCATGGGCGGCCTATGGCTACTCGGGATGTCGTTCTTCTATTCGCCGGTCAAGGCGCACAAAAAGTTGGGATGGGGCAGGATTTGGCCGAAGCGAATGCTTCCGTCCGCGACCTGTTTGATCACGCCAACGCCACGCTCGGATTTTCGCTCACGGACGCGATGTTCAACGGTCCGATCGAGGAATTGACTCGAACTTCGCGCTGCCAGCCCGCGCTTTTTGTTCATGGGCTCGCCTGTTTGGAAGTTTTGAAATCCCACGTTCCGGACCTCAATCCAGTCGCCGCTGCAGGCCTTTCGCTCGGCGAATTCACCGCTCACGCCGCAGCCGGCACCTTCGATTTCAAAACGGGTCTCGGCCTCGTCGCGAAGCGCGGTTCCTTCATGGAAGAGGCGACGGACGCGACGGAAGGCTCGATGGCAGCGATGATCGGCGGCGATGAAGAGGCCGTTCGGCAGCTCGCGAAAGACTGCGATGTCGATGTCGCCAATTTTAACGCGCCCGGTCAGATTGTGGTCAGCGGAGCGAAGGCCGGGATCACTGCCGCGATTGCCGGAGCTCGCGAAAAGGGAATCAAGATCGCCAAAGAGCTGAACGTCGCCGGTGCTTATCATTCTCGGTTGATGCTCGGCGCGCAGGAAAAACTTGGAGCGGAATTGATCGCTGCGGACGTTCGGAAACCGGCGATTCCGGTGATCTGCAACGTCGAAGCTCGCGAAGTTAGCGGCGCTGACGAGATCCGTTCGACCTTGACGGCGCAGGTCGCGTCCTCGGTTCGCTGGACCGAATCGATGCAGCTGCTGCTCGGTCGCGGGCACACGACTTTTGTTGAACTCGGGCCTGGCGGACAGCTCGCTGGGATGCTCAAGCGGATCGATCGATCGGCCAAAGTTCTCAAAGCCGAGGACGCAGATTCGATCGCGGCAGCAGCGGCTGAATTGAATTCTTAAGGCGGAAAGCCGAATCCCAGCTTCACGGCGGCGTATTCTGGATGAATCTCGCCGTCCGCGCTTCGAATGATGAGTGGCGGCTCGTGCCAGGTTTGATCGTGGATCGATTCCGGTAGGTCGCAGCGGCGCATCAGGATGAAAACCCCTAACAACGGCGGCTCGCCTTCGCGTAGAACGACCGGGCGTTGCCGAACAATCGTGAGCCCGGCTTCGAGAGCCGCGTCGACCACTCGCTGAGCTTGCTCGGCAGGCGTAACCGGGAAAACGCAGGCGAAAACGCCGCCAGTTTCGAGATGAGCAGCCGCCGTCAGGCAATAATCGGCGATGGTTCCTCGAACTTCGAAGCGGCAGGCGACTTTTTGCGGGTGATCGCCTTCCACGCCCGAGCCGAGCGGAAAATAAGGAGGACTTCCGAGCACGAGATCGAATCGCTCATCCGCTTTGAGCACTCCGGGGTCGCGCAGATCACCTTCGCGAATGTCGAAGCGGCTCTCGAGGCCGTTCCAGCGCACGGATTTTCGCGCAAGTTTGATGCTTTCCGGCTGAGCTTCAACCGTCACCACTTTTGCTCCCGGTAAGCGCCAAGCCGCGACCATCGCGACGGTTCCGATGCCGCTGCCGAGATCCAGAATCGTGCGAGCGCTCGGACACCACGCAGTTCCATACCAGGCAGTCAAGATGTCGTCGGTCGAGTAGCGATGGCCTTTGCGGAGCTGAAAAATCCGAAAATGGCCGCAGAGAACGTCGAGCGTTTCGTCGTCGCCGACCAGCAGCTGCTCATCGTCATCCGGATTTCCGAGAGCCGGATCTCCAGGGATCGCGTACCCACGAAAGTGAGTTTTTGGAGAAACGTCTTTCGGGCGGCGAGCCATCAGATCGAGCTGGGCTTACCTGCGAACGGCAACCGCCTTCTCGATGAAATTCAGAACCTCGAGTCGACCCTTTTTGGACTTCGTCGAAGCGGCGAGGACCTTAGGAACGCCGTCGCAGCGCTCCGCCAGAGCTCCCTTGAAGCTGGCGATGTTCCTGCTGAGGGCGTCTGGTTTCGTCTTGTCGGTCTTCGTGAAAATCAGCGCGAAAGGGATTTCGTTGTTCACGATCCACTCCACGAATTCGAGATCGAGCCGCTGCGGCGGGATCTTGGCGTCGATGAGGACGAACGCGCAGATCAGATTCGGGCGATTCACGAGGAAGTCCGAGACAAACTCATTGAACTCAGCCTGGTCGGCCTTCGAGCGTTTGGCGTAGCCGTAGCCAGGGAGATCGACCAGAGTCCACGAGTTGTTGATGCGGAAGAAATTGATCAGCGTCGTGCGCCCCGGAGTCGATGAAGTTTTGGCGAGTCCGTTGCGCTCAGCGAGGAGATTGATCAGGGACGATTTCCCGACGTTCGAACGCCCGATGAACGCCATTTCTCCAAGATCCGATTCGGGGCATGATTCGAGATCACGCGCGCTCTTGACGAATTCAGCTGAGGTAATTTTCATTGGAAAAACGTGTGGAAGCCCGCAATCCAATGAGGCTCAGGCATCAAACGCAGGCCGGGCGCAAGATTTCAAAGGTGTGAACCGCCGTGTTGACGATGTCCCTGACAAATTGATCGGAAACGCCATCTTCAACGTCGCCGAAAACGTAGATCCGATCGCGGATCGCCAGTTTTTCGATCTCGAAACCGGGACTGCTCAAACTCTTGTAGTAGTTCAGGATCGCTTCCTTTTCCAGATCCAGAGCGCCGGGGCGCATCCCGAATTCGAGGATGAAGGCCTCGCCGCTCCAGGCTTCCTCGCCCGTGTGAAGATTCTGGCTGATTTTATCGAACAGACACCGGCCGACGAAATTCGTCACCGCATCAACCGGGCCCGCAAAATCGAATTCGTAGCTCCGAGCCCGCCGAAAGCTCAGCGGCTTTTTGAGTGGAGCGTAGAGAAGCGAGTTGCAGTCGGCAGCCTGCTCAAATTTGCCGGTAATTTCGTAGCGCGTTTGCATCCTGACAGACGGACAATCTCTGGCCTCGCTGGAGCGATTTGCAACGGGAATATCCGGATCAACCCTGGTTCTTTGCCGTCTTGATCAGGAAATCCACCAGCTCTTGGCATTTGAAGAAGCCCGGCCACATGTTGTGGCCCTGGTCATCGATTTTCACGACTTCGATCAACTCCCCTGCCCCTTTTTGCTCATACGCTTTTTCCAAAGCACCCGAATTCGCAGCGAGCGGCACGACCTTGTCAACTTTGCCATGGATGATGAAAACCGGAATCCCTGCTTCGGCTAACTCGCCAGCCCGCTTGATCGGATTCAACTCTGCTTGCTGCGCTTCAAGCTTGGCCGCACTCAGCCCGTAAGCTTTCGCAGCGTTCGCGATTCCCGGATAGGAATTGAGGTCGAAAACCGGATAAATTCCTCCGATTCCGGCAACGCGATCCGGATGCGCAAGCGCCCAACTGCTGACCCAGAGCCCGCCGCGACTTCGGCCGAGCAAAGCAGGCTTTTCCGAATACCCCGCTTCGACCATGTGCTCGTAAAGCGCTTCAAAATGCGGAAACGCGTGCGGACTGCCATACGCTTCGCCAACATCGATTCCAGCGACCGCGACACCGGCGTCAAGACTCTGCTGATGCATCCAGCTTTCCGCCGCACCCGGAAGAGGAGCGAGGGTAGGCGCGTAGAAAATCCAAGGCTTCGGCGTTCCAGGTTTCGGCTGATTTTCCGCGTCAGGCTCCATCAAAAACGCATGACGACCGTTCAGCAGAAACGATTTTCCGCCCAGCAGCTGCTGACTGCGTTTCGGCATCGCGTCGGCTTGCGCTTTCTTCAACGCGGGTGCGCCTTTCGATTTTTCCAGCACTTCAGCGGGGAGATCGGCTGAGGCGAGTTCGACAAAATCGTTCAACTGGCCTTCCCACTCACTTGTGAGCTCAGCGAGCTTTTCATGCCGTGGAATCGCGAGGTCGTTCGACTCGTCCCGGTCCTCGGACATGTTGTAGAGTTCCCAGGGCTCACCAATCGGAGCGACCGCTTTCCAGTCGCCGATGCGGATTGCGCGATGGCCGTCGTGGAACCACCAGAGCGAGTCGCGCTCGACGATTTTGTCGGCTTCGAACGCCATCGTCAGGCTCTCGCCGGGTGAGGTCGGCGCGTCAGGATGAAGTTGGGCTCCAGCAAGTTCTAGCAGGGTCGGCACGACGTCGACGACGTGGCCCGGAGTGCTGCGGAGCTCGCCTTTCGCGGAAATTCCCTTCGGCCAGGAAACGATAAACGGCGTCGAAGTTCCTCCTTCATGCGTCCAGGTTTTGTGACGGCGAAACGGCGTGTTGCAGGCCGTCGACCAGCCCGGCCCGAGGCAAAGGTAGGTGCCTGCCGACCCTGGAGCGAGCGTGGGATCGTGACCGTCATCGCGAACCATAATTTCTGCGCTGGCACCGTTGTCCGAGAGGAAAATAACGAGCGTATTCTCCCATTCGCCCATCTTTTTGATCTGCTCGAAAACTCGCCCGATTTCGAGATCCATTCGATGAATCATCGCGGCGTGAATCGCCATTTTTTTCGCCTGGAACGCTTTTTGAGTATCGGTCAGGTTTTTCCAGGAGACTGGTTTGTTGATTTCGCCGTCGCCGAGAATTTCGAGCGCATTTGGAAAATGGTAAGGCGGCCCGAGATTCTGCTCAGGACGCGAAAGCTGCGTCGTAGCCGAATTGAGCAGGCCCATTTCGAGCTGGCGCTTCCAGCGTTTCGCTCGAATCGCATCCCAGCCTTCCTGATAGACGTCGTCGTAAATCGCGATGTCTTCAGGCAATCCGTGAAGCGGAAAATGCGGCGCGGCGAAGGCGAGGTAGTGAAAAAATGGGGCGTCAGCGTGTTGATCTTCGTGTTCCTCAAGGACTTCGATAACGTGATCGGCCAGAGCGGTCGTCGCGTAAAAATCGGTTCTTTTTTCGACTGGTGGAAGCTGTTTGTCGTCCTTCCAAAGCCGCTGAGGATTGAAGAAACGCCCCTGGTCCTTCACAAGATAAGAGCGGTCGAATCCACTCTCGATCGGCAGGCCGTCGATGTGCCATTTCCCCGTGTGATAAGCGCGATAACCGGCTTCCTCGATCAAATCCGGAAGCAGCGGCGCCCAAGCCGGACGGCGTCCACGATTTCCGCCGCCAGTGGGAACTCCAGGCAGAAAATCGCGCTGAATCTGCTGAGCATAAAATCCAGTCAGCAGCGCGCCACGCGTCGGCCAACAGCGTGCGGTGTTGTAAAACTGCGTGAATTTGAGCCCGCTCGCGGCGATCGAATCCAGATTTGGCGTTGCGATTTCGCTGCCGTAACAACCGAGATCGGAATAACCGAGGTCATCGGCCATGATCAGCAGAATGTTAGGTTTTACCGGATCTGCGGAAGTAGCAGCTGCTGGCCATAAGAGGAAAGCGCCGAACGCCAAAAAATAGATCCAAAAGAGTCGATTCATGATTTTTGACAAAAATGCACCAACGCCGCCCACGCAAACTGCGGTTCCAGATTCCTCGCAAAAGTGCCTCCATTTTCGCGAAAAACCGGTTGCAAATCCTGACATTTCGACCAATGCGTTCCGATGGGCGAAATAGAACTTGGCTACAGCTTCGACGACGTTCTGCTCGTGCCCCAAAAGAGCGGAATCGTTCCTTCAGAAGCGGACACTCGATCGCGTCTCACCGCGCGAATACCTCTAAACATCCCGATCATTTCCTCGGCGATGGACACCGTCTCAGAGGACGTTCTGGCGATTGCGTTGGCCCGCGAAGGCGGTATCGGCGTGATTCACCGGAACTGCACGATCGAAAAGCAGGCGGAAATGGTCGCTCGCGTTAAGCGGAGCGAAAATATGATCATTTCGGATCCGTTCACGGTAACCGCGGACATGACGATTCGCGATTTGCAGTCCGTAATGGAGCTGCGCGGCGTCAACGGATTCCCGGTCATCGACAGCGACGGGCGGCTACGCGGAATGGTCACGACGCGAGACATCTGGTATATCGAGGATGCGAACACGACCACGGTTGGCGAAGTCATGACTCCGCGCGAACGGCTTGTGACGAGCATCGCGGACACGTCGTTGGAGGACGCGCGCGCGATTCTTTACAAGAACAGAATTGAGAAACTGCCGCTGGTCGATGAGAATGATCGGTTAGCTGGTTTGATCACCAGTCAGGACATTGAGAAGCGACAGCAGTTTACCGATGCGGCTAAGGACGAGCAGGGCCGGCTTCGAGTCGGAGCGGCTGTCGGAAGCGGCGAACAGGCGCTCGATCGGGCGCGCGCTTTGATCCAGGCCGGAACGAATGCGCTCTTCATCGATGCCGCGACGGGACATACCGGACGCGTGGTCGAGCTCATCGGTCAGCTGCGTGAACTCTCCGACGAAGTTGACGTGATTGCTGGAAATGTGGTGACTCAGGAGGGCGCGCGCGACTTGATTGACGCCGGAGCAGCTGCTATCAAAGTCGGGGTCGGTCCGGGTTCGATCTGCACAACCCGCGTGATTTCAGGCGTGGGCGTTCCACAGTTCAGTGCGATCCAGAATGTCGCGGCTGAAGCCAGACCACGCGGGATTCCAGTGATTGCTGACGGAGGAATTCGTTACTCCGGCGACATCGTCAAAGCGCTCGCAGCTGGCGCGGATAGCGTAATGCTAGGGTCACTTCTCGCCGGAACTCGCGAGGCTCCAGGTGCGATGGTTCAGCATCAAGGCCGAACATTCAAGGAATACCGAGGGATGGGCTCGCTTAAAGCGATGCGGGCCGGATCGGGCGATCGCTACGGCCAGAATTCCAGCGGCAAACTCGTGGCTGAAGGCGTCGAAGCGCGGGTTCCGTATCGAGGTCGACTAAACGACGTCATTTTCCAATTACTAGGCGGTTTGCGAAGCGGGATGGGCTACGTCGGGGCTCAGACTCTCGATAAACTTCGGACTGATCCCAAATTCGTGAGGATCACGACGGGCGGGCTGCGCGAAAGCCACCCTCACGATATTACCATCACTCAGGAGCCCGACAACTACCAGAGCGCCGAAGTCTAGTTCGCTGATTTTTTAATTCATGAATGATAATACGATTGCTGTAATCGACTACGGCTCCCAGTACACTCAACTAATCGTCAGGCGGATTCGCGAGCTTGGTTTTTACTCACGACTTTATCAGCCTGACGAACTCCGAAAAACCGGAAGTCCAGCAGCGGTAATTTTGTCAGGCGGGCCTCGGTCGACGTTGGAGCCAGACGCTCCAGACATCGAATTCGACTATCTCCGTGAGCTCGGAGTTCCGGTTCTTGGCGTTTGCTACGGGATGCAGTTGCTCGTCAGAAAATTTGGTGGAGAAGTCGCTCCTGGCCACACTCGTGAGTACGGCCCGGCTTCGCTGTTGCCTCAAAACTCGGGCGGCGCGCTTCTAAAAGACGTTCGCGATCGCTCGCAAATCTGGATGAGTCATTCGGACACGCTCAGCCGATTGCCGGAAGGCGCGACCGTCCTAGCCGAGAACCTGGACGGTGTGCCAGTCGCGCTTCAGCTGGCTAATAATATCTTCACGATTCAGTTTCATCCTGAGGTTTCGCATACCGATGAAGGCACGAAAATCCTGAGCAATTTTCTCAGCCTCGCAAAGGATCCGCCCAAGTTCGAGATCGCTTCGTTCAAGCAGCAGCTGCTGGATCAAGTCAGGGAACAAGTCGGCGACCGAAAGGTGGTCTGTGGAGTTTCTGGCGGGGTTGATTCCTCAGTGCTGGCGAAGCTTTTGCACGAAGCGGGCGTCGACGCGCGCTACCTTTTCGTCGACAACGGGCTGTTGCGAAAAGACGAGGCTCCACAAGTTCAAGAGCAGTTTCGTGGGGTCGGAATTGCGATTGAAACCATCGATGCGTCGGCCAGATTTCTGGATGCGTTAGTCGGTGTCGCTGATCCGGAAGAGAAGCGGAAGATTATAGGTCGGATGTTTGTCGATGTCTTTTTCGACGCCGTTGGCAGCGATGTTGAGCTCCTCGCGCAAGGCACTCTTTATCCTGATGTGATCGAAAGCGCGACGTCAGGATCAATCGCGTCGACGATCAAGACGCATCACAATCGGGTAGACAAAATCATGGATTTGAAGCGCGAGGGACGCGTGATTGAGCCTTTGGACGAGCTTTTCAAAGACGAGGTTCGCGAACTGGGCCGCGCGCTTGGGCTGACCGCCGAGGTAGTGGGTCGACATCCGTTTCCAGGCCCTGGATTGGCCGTTCGCTGTCCTGGCGAGATCACGCCGGAGAAGCTGGAGATCATTCGTGAGGCCGATGCGATCTTTATCGGATTGCTACGCAGTCGAGGTTGGTATGACCGAGTTTGGCAGGCCTACGCAGCGCTGATTCCGACGAAAACCGTAGGCGTAAAAGGTGACGAACGGTGTTACGAATACGCCTTGAGCCTGCGCGCTGTCACAAGCGAAGATGCGATGACAGCTGAATGGGTTCACTTGCCCTACGAGTTGCTAGCTGAGATCTCCAATCGAATCCTCAACGAGGTGAGCGGCGTGAATCGCGTTCTCTACGATATTTCGACCAAGCCGCCAGCCAGCATCGAATGGGAATAGACGTCTATTTGCAATTGAGGCGATGAAGTTCATTCCTGTAGAATCTTAGTCATCACCGGGTTTTTCTGGAATTTTTTGCCACCGAAGTACATCGCAGACGGCTGTTTTGCCGCGATTGGCCACTTTTACATTAGGGGAAACGATTACGCTCCTTAGGCGGGGAACCAGCTGTAATTCGGGGCAATCCAACCGCGCGATGGGGCGGGAATCGTTTGTTTATCGCTGACTCTCTTGGAGTTCTGAGTAAACAGGATTTGGTGACAGGCAATCGGCCTGGCTCGAACGCATTTTGCGCAATTTGACGGCTGAGACCGGAACGTATGAAATGAATTGACTTTCTTTATCAAATTCGGTAACCACATCGCTCCCCAGAGGCCATCCCCCACCTAAACCTCTCCAAGACTATGCCAATTCACTACCGTCTCGACGAAGATTCAGGTGTCGTAATTACTGAGATCGAAGATCAGATTACGGTTGAAGAAATAACTCAGCTTTTTAACTCCGCAGTCGCCGACCCGGATGTCGGCCTCCGTCGCGATTCTCTCGTCGATTTGCGGAAAGCGGGTCCCCTTGGTTTAACGATTACGGATATCGACTTTGTCGCTAACATGTCCAAGTCAGCCGGTTCGAAATCAACGACAAAGATCGCCTTCGTTTCTGAACATGAAACAAATGTCGGTCTTTGTACGCAATTTCAGGATTTTTCCAACGGGGCCAATGAGGTCCAGATCTTTACCGACTACGACGAAGCGTGGAGTTGGCTGGTCAGCGGCCGTAGCCGTGGCCGCAACTCGACAGTAGTTGCTGCTTACGGCTGATCCAAGCCTTAGGTCGGTGTCTGTCCGATCAATGGCTGCAATTTTTGCCGAAGTTCGTTCAGACCTTCTTCTTCCAAAGCAGAGATCGGAATGATGTCCGTTTTTGGAAAGCGGCCTTTCAGAAACGCCAATTTTTCTTCTGCACCCGGAAGATCCATCTTGTTCGCAACGATGATCCATGGCCGTTTCGACAAGTCTTCGTCGTACATCTTGATTTCTTTGCGCAAAATCTGAATATCTTCGATCGGCTCGCGCTCTTCGCTTCCGGCGACATCGACGACGAAGATCAGCAAGCGACACCGCCAGATGTGGCGCAGAAACTGATGGCCGAGCCCAACGTTTTCGCTCGCACCTTCGATCAAACCGGGAATGTCCGCGATCGTCCCTCGACAAAACCCCGGGAATTCCAGTACGCCGACCATCGGAGCCAGCGTCGTAAACGGATAGCTCGCGACCTTCGGCTTCGCTGCGGAGAGCTTAGAAAGCAGAGTCGACTTCCCTGCATTCGGAAATCCGACCAGTCCGCCATCGGCGATTTTCCGCAATTCGAGGTAAAAATAGCCTTCCTCACCCGGTATTCCGGGTTCAGCTTCTTGGGGAGCCTGATTCGTTGAACTCTTGAAGTGAGAATTCCCGCGGCCGCCTTTTCCTCCCTTACAAAGCACGAATTCTTCGCCAATTTCGGTCAAATCCACGATGAGTTCACGTTCTGGCCCTCGGCTTGCCTCACCCGGAACGACATCGTCGGCCTGCATGTTCATGTCGTACATCCACGCTAAGCCGTCCTCTACGTTTTCGAGAGTCGGCTCCTTCGCGACTGCCGGCTGAGAAACCCGGTAAACCTGCGTTCCAGGCGGCACGCGCAGCGTCATCGACTTTCCGGACTTGCCATATTTGTTCTGCCCTTGGCCATTGCCGCCGGGAGGAGCCTTGATGCTTGGCTTGAAAAAGAACGACCGAAGATGATCGGTATGCGGATCGACTTTAAGGATGACGTCGCCACCTCGCGCACCGTCCCCGCCGTCTGGACCGCCTTTAGGGATGAACTTTACGCGCCGAAAATGGACACTGCCATTCCCGCCGTCGCCAGCCTTCGCAAATACCCGGACGTGATCGTAAAACATGGGCGCGCACGGTGCCTCATCGCGGAGATTCCGCAAGCTTGTCGTCCCCGATTCGATGAACCGGGACCGGCATCCCTGGCCGGAAGTGCTCCGAATGCGAAATCCGAACCTCAAGCCCATGCTTTTCCGCGAGAACCTCTTCGATAACCGCCTTCGCCGTCGCCTCGAGAATCTCCGGCGCGGATTCAACGCGCATGTTCAGCAGAATCTCGCCGTCCTCAAGTGGCTCGGAAAGATGATGCGAAAGCTCCGGCTTCGAATCGTCACGAACGAGGTTCACCGCGCCGATTTCAAACGGATCGCCGATCGGCGTCAACGTCATCTTGAGGTGAGCGACTTCCGCGTCGTGCTCAGCCAGTTTCGCGCGCAACGCCTCGGCCAGTTCCACCAAAAGCGCGTTCCCATCGAACTCGTCATCGCTCTCGATCTCGATCGTTGAATTTAGCCAACCAAGCCGCGCCTCTCCCTCGCCGTATCGCTCGTAGTCGATCTCAAGAAAGCGCGAAACATTCATTTCCGCCTCGTAAGCCGCCTCAAACCACCCTTCCAGATTCGTTTCCTCCCGAGCTGATTGCTCGAAAATCTTAGCGTCCGGAAACTCACGGCCTAAGCCTTCGCGCAGCGCCAGCAGCTGCTGGTCTTCGAGCAAGTCCAGCTTGTTGATTACGATGAACTCGGCCTCCTCCAGTTGCTTCCGATAAATGTACCTGACATTCTCAGAAAACTTCTTCCCTTCCTCGATCTCAAGCACGCGAAGCGCACGAATCGGATCAACCAAAACGCTCAGCGGCGCGACGCGAAAATCATCGCCGTAAATCCGCTGAAGTGGCAAGCTGACGGTTGCGACGAGGTCCGTGCAGCTTCCAACCGGCTCGGCGAGAAAAACGTCCGGCCGAGTCGCCTCCGTTAGCGATTTCGCAGCGTCGAGCAAGGAGTTAAACCGACAGCAAAAGCAGCCACCGGCGATTTCTTCGACCGCAAACCGATTTGAGCGCCCCAAGGCCGAATCAACGAGGCCAGCCCCTTGATCATTCGTGATCAAGCCGACGGAAAGCCCCTTCGCATCGAGCCATTGGGCGAATTTCTGGATCGTCGTCGTTTTCCCAGCACCGAGAAAACCGCCAATCATGATGTAGCGAGCTTGAGTCATCAATCTTTGTCTTCGTAATCTGAATATTTCGGATCGTTCTGCATCGCGTTGATGATCGAATCGAGATGCTCGATGTAGCCCTCAACGTCAAGACTTCCCGCTTCCGGTTCGCCTTGGACAGCATAAAGATATCCCTCGTCGTAAGGACTCGAGCGAATAATGCAGGCATCCTCGTCCAACGCCGGATTCATCCCCTGGAACCCGCCCGTCATCACGCAATAGACGTCGCTCGCGGCCTTGAAACCCTCGACCCAACCGATTTCCTCGCCAGGCGCGACCTCGCCGCCCAATTCGATCTTAAACTCTGCCTCGACCAACTCGCCCAACATCCGCGTCGCGAATTTCGTGAAGCCAACGCGCCACAATCCGGACCCCGGATCCGTTTCAGCCATCCAATAATGCGAAAGCGAGTAGCGAAAGTCCTTCGGGAATCGAGCCCGGAAGTGCTTGTGTTTGTAGCGGACGAATTCCATTCGGTTAAGCCCTTACTTCAACCCAAGCACGTCCTGCATGTCGTAAAGACCGGGCTCTTTATCCTGAACCCAGATCGCCGCGCGAACCGCACCGCCCGCGAACGTAAGCCGGCTCGAAGCCTTGTGCGTCAACTCGACGCGCTCCCCTGCCCCGGCGTAAACCACCGTGTGATCGCCGACCACATCGCCACCGCGCAGCGCGTGCACGCCGATCTCGGTGTCCGTTCGCGCGCCGACATCGCCGAATCGTCCGTGCCGACAATCGTCGTCGTAACTCAAGTCCCGACCTTCGGCGAGGATCTCCGCCAACCGCCGGGCCGTCCCGCTTGGAGAATCCGTCTTATGCCGATGATGCATCTCGACTACCTCAAGATCGAAGCCCGGCCCGAGAATCTCCGTCGCCTTCTGCGTCAGCCAGAAAAGCGTGTTCACGCCAACGCTGTAATTCGGCGCGAAAACCACCGGAATCTGCTCGGCCGTCGCGCGGATATCGGCCAGTTCCGCGTCCGTGTGGCCCGTCGTCCCCATAATGAGCTTCGCTCCGCGATCCCGGCATGCGGCGAGGAGTTCGGTCGTGAAACCGTGAGTCGTGAAATCGATCACCGTGTCGCATTTCGCCAGCGCATCGGTCAGCGAATCGCCGAGATCGATCCCAGCCGCGACCTCGACGGATTCAGCAGCTGCTGATTCGATAATCGCCTGGCCCATGCGGCCTTTGCAGCCGGTTACGAGAAGTTGGATGGACATAGGCGCGAACGGTTCCAAAAGGCGGCGCGTTTGCAACCGTTTAGCCGTGCCGAATCCAACACCGTCCATTGCGGCCATCATAGAAAGGTTCAGATTTTACTGGGAAGATCCTCAAGTGCCTTCTACTTTTCTCGGCTTTCCAGCAACGCTCTATCGCGAAAACTATCCCATAAGCTGCTCTGTCTACCTGTCTTCGACAGAAGCCGCGAAATCCCCATTTCCAAATCCGATTCCGCCGACAGGAATCATTTCCGGTCCTCCGATTCTTGATTGGACGGCCTAACCGATAACTACACACCAAAAACCAACATCATCATGGGCGACAAATCACCAAAATCGAAGCAGAAGGACAAGAATCAAAAGCAGAGCAAGACCAACTCGTCGCAAGCGAAAAGGCAAAACGCGATTGATAGCAAGCGGCAGGGAAATTTGCCGGGAGCGAAGAAAAAGTAGCCGAGGCGTCAGTCGAACGTTCGATCGCAGGCCGGCCAGATCATCTGGAGGCGTCCCGACCTGCGGCATCTTTTTATTCCGAAATTTTGGACTGAGCGATCGGCTGGAGGAACGGAATCAGCACATTGTAGAGGCCCCAATCGCCCTTGCGATTCCAACCGCGGCCAGCGCGCGCGACGACCAGATCGAGCGACGGAATCACCACGATCAGACTGTCGTGAAGGCCCCAGCTCCAAAACGCGTCTTTCGGCACGTCCGGGAGTGCGCCGTCGTTGTTGTTCCACCAAAGTAAGCCGTAGTGATCGGACGCATTGCCGAATCCGGGTTTGTGCTCGGTCAAAGCAGCGACGTCGGCGGGAGTTTCGCGAACGAGTTTCACGAAATCGCTCGGCAGCAGCTGCTGGTCTCCCCATTTTCCCTCGCTCAAATAATGCAGGCCGATCCGCGCCATCGAGTCGACATCCGCGCTGATTCCCGCGCCAAACTCCCGGCGGGGAATTCCATCGATCGATCGCGGCCGATAGCTGTGAATGCGCCAGGTTAAATCTCGCAAAGTGATTCCGATCGGCTCGAAAATCCGACGAAACAGGAAATCGCGCATGTCCTCGCGATACTTCAGCGTCAGGATTTCTGCGATCCAGTTCGGCCCGCTATCGCTGTAGTCCCACTTCGTCCCAGGCTCGAAAAGCAGCTTCGTGAAGCCGCCCGGTTTTTCAAATCCCGCAGTCTGCGTCGCCAAATGCCGCAGCGTAATTTTCGGCAGCCACCCGGTTTTCAGATTCAATGCCGGCTTCGTTCCGAAGTCAGGATGATGATCGACCGCTTTGTCGTCAAGCGTCACTTTCCCATCTTCGATTGCCAACCCCAACGCGGTCAGCCCGATCGATTTCGTCGAAGACTTGAGGTCATGACACTTGTCTTGATCACCCCAGCTGAGGACGAGCCGGCCGCCCTTGATGATCATGCCGGAACCTCCCCCAGTCAGCGCGTAATCGCGTGCTTGCTCCAGCAGCTGCTGGTCGAATTCGCCTCCTTCATGAGGAAGCCAGGTTTCGCCCGGGAATACCAGCTTCATCAACGGTCTTTAACACACCGAAACCCGACATCGTTCGTACTGCAATCCGTGTTTGTGGCGTGGTTGCGCATCGTCACGCGATACTCGAGAACCGGTGCTCCACCCTGCTGAGATGCAGGACCGTAGCTCCGATGAATCCGCCAGGACGCGCCCCGCATAACATAACGAACGTTTCCAGTTTGATCGGTTTCCGGGTCGACTGGGCCTTGCGGATTCTTCTTTTCTCGCAAAGCAAAGTAGTCCGCCTTGAACCCGTCGTTGCAGATCTCCCAGACGTTTCCGGTCATGTCGAAGAGCCCATACCCATTAGGTTTGTAGCTCTTCGAAGGCGACAAACCCGCAAAACCATCGGTTCCCCAATCATCATACGGAAAATTCCCCTGCCAGATGTTACAGGGCCAATCTTCGGGCTTGCTGTTGCGTTCGGCAGGCAGCGGAGTGTTTCCCCACTCATACTTTTTACTGTTAAGCCCACCGCGCGCCGCGTATTCCCATTCCGCTTCAGTCGGTAGACGTTTCCCGGCCCAATCAGCATAGGCAAGAGCATCCGCCCTGGTCACGCAAACTACTGGGTAATCGTCTTTACCTTCGATCGATGATTCAAAACCATCCGGATGAAGCCAGTTTGCGAAGGGATCGATGTCCCACCAAGGCGCGTTAGGAAGATTCAGAGGTACCGGGCCATCCGTTTTCTTAAAAAGCATCGAACCGAACGGCACTGGCGTCACACCTGCCTTTGCTCGAACTTCCGGCGGGACGTATTGAAGTTGATCTTCCGGCATCGGCTTCTCCGCCTCGGTAACGTAGCCGGTCTCCTCGACGAATTTCCGAAACTGCGCGTTCGTCACTTCCGTCTCATCAATGTAAAAGCCGTCGAGTTCGACAAAATGTGCAGGCCCTTCGTAAGGCATGCCATTGAGATCTGAACCCATCATGAACTTGCCGCTAGGCAGCCAGACCATGCCTTCGATCGCCGGGTTGGCCGCAACGGCAGCTGCTGAGGACTTTTCTTCGTCGCTGCCGCATGAAATCAGCGATGCAAGCGCACCGGCCAGCGCGGCCAGGGAAATCCGAGTTCGATTCATGCGGCCAAGGTTGGGAGCGCGGCGCGGCTTTGTCCAGTCGAACCGAATCACGTGTTTAGTTGCGAGGTCGTGGTCGTCAATTACGATCGGCCATGACCCGATTTCGTCCCTGCATCGACCTCCACGAAGGACGCGTAAAACAGATCGTCGGCGGCACGCTGCGCGACGACGCGGAGGCCGGACCGAAGACGAATTTCGAAAGCGATCAGCCGCCCGCGCACTTCGCGAATCTCTACCGAGATGATCAGCTCGAGGGCGGCCATGTGATCAAGTTGGGCGGCGGAAATGAGGACGCCGCACGCGAGGCGCTCGCCAGTTGGCCGGGCGGATTGCAGATTGGCGGCGGGATCAATCCGGACAACGCGGAAACCTGGCTCAATGCCGGAGCGAGCCACGTGATCGTGACTTCGCATCTTTTCGATGGGCCAAAATTCTGCGTCGATCGGCTTGAAACGCTCGCGAAACAGATTGGCCGAGACCGGCTTGTTGTCGATCTCAGCTGTCGTCGTCGCGGCGAAGGCTGGGTCGTCGCGACCGACCGTTGGCAGACCCTGACCGACTACCCAATTGAATCGGCAACGCTTGATGAAGTCGCGAAACACTGCCAGCAGCTGCTGATCCACGCGGCTGACGTTGAGGGGAAATGCGAGGGCATCGATCAACGCCTCGTCGAGGTCTTAGGGAAGTGGGCAGGCTTACCGATCACCTACGCAGGCGGCGCGCAGTCGCTCGAAGATCTCGAGTTGATCAACGAACTCAGCAACGGCACCGTCGACCTGACCATCGGCAGCGCGTTGGACATTTTCGGCGGTTCGCTCGTGCGCTACGCGGATTGCGTCGACTGGAACCGGCGCTGATCTCAGGCCTTCAGGAATTCGTCGATCAACACGGTTTCGCCGCGCCTGATCGACTCCTGAGCGGCCAGACAAACTGCCACGCTTAGCTTCGCGGATTCGCCGTCATTCATGGGAGTTTTCCCTTCGCGAACGCACTCAATGAAATGCTCCAGCTCTGGCCGAATTCCGCGATCAACCCGCCCTGACGAATCCACAAAATTCGCATCCTCCGCAAAATCGCCGACCGCCATTTCCGTCCGCTCAGGAATATCGAAGCGCTGATGAACGAGCCGCAACGCTTGGTTTTCCGTGTCGATCCGCCCTCCGCTTCCAGCCACTCCGATCTCACATTCGCCGCCAAACGGCGCAAATAAGCAAAGCTCCAACGTCGCTCGCCGCCCGCCTTCGTGCTCAACAATCACCTGCGCATTATCGAGCACCTCGCGATCGAGATGAACGTTTCGTCCGCCGTGCGCAGCGACCTTCACCGGCCTACCCAGGATCCAGTTAAAGAGATCGAAATGATGACAATTCTTCTCCAGCAACGTCCCGCCAGTGAGCGCCTCGCTGGAACGCCAACCGACACGCATCGGTCCACGAAACTCGCGACACCACATCAAATGAAGGTCGCCGACATCGCCGCGATCGATCATCGCCTTCATCTTTTGATACAAACGCTGGAAGCGCATTTCGTGGCCGATTTGAAGAGTCTTCCCAGCAGCTGCTGACGCCGCGAGAATCTCGTCGCACTCGCGAATCGTCATCCCCATCGGCTTCTCGAGCATCACGTGCTTGCCCGCCTCGAACGCCGCGATCGCAGCTTCGTGGTGCAGGTCGTTGGTCAGCGCGATCACCACAGCGTCGACTTCATCGATCGCAAGCGCCTCGTGCCAATCCGTGAACGTCCGGAGTTGCTCGCCAACGATTTCCTTCGCCGCGGTGAGGCTGGATTCGCTCCGGCTGCTCGCCGAGACCACGTTGACGCCATCGAAATTAACCAGGTTGCGCAAGTGCGCCTCGCGGCCGAACCAGCCGGCACCGAGAAGGGCGAAATTGAGATTGCTCATGGCCGCTCACTTTGTCGAGCAAGCCACACTCCGCAAGCAGTCCGGTTGACCTGCCTTGAACCCGCTCCAACTCTTTCACATGCGCAAGATTCTCGCCTCCATCTTCCTCGCAGCAGCTGCTGGCTCGCTTCAGGGCCAACTCGACAAGCCAAACATCATTTTCATCCTCGCTGATGACCTCGGTTATGGCGATTTGTCCTGCTTCGGTCAAGAAACCCTGAAGACGCCGAACCTCGACCGGATGGCCGCCGAAGGCCTGAAGTTCACGCGTCATTATTCTGGCTCAACCGTCTGCGCGCCGTCGCGATGCGTCCTTCTGACCGGGCTTCACACCGGGCACTGCTCGATTCGCGGCAACGGCCCCGCCCAACTCCCGGACAACGAAGTCACGGTCGCCAAACTCCTGAAGGAAGCCGGCTACGTGACCGCTTGCATCGGCAAATGGGGCATCGGCAATCCCCCACCCCTCGATGACCCGCAGCGCATGGGTTTTGACAATTTCTATGGCTACGTAAACATGTATCACGCCCACAACTTCTACCCAGAATTTCTCATCCGGAATGGCGAGCGTGTCCCGCTTCGCAACGTGACTCAGGCGAAGTGGAAACAGGATAAACGACGCGCGGATGGCGGGCCATTGGAAGGTGTCGGCGTGGCGGAGAAGAAGATCGACTACGCGCCGGATCTGATCGCCTCTGAAGCGTTGCAATTCATCGAGCAACATCGCAATCGTCCGTTCTTTCTCTACTTCGCGATGAACGTTCCTCATGCCAATAACGAAGGAGGGAAGGACGGGATGGAGGTTCCGAATTTCGGCGAATTCGCGGCACGGGAAGAATGGCCCAACACAGAAAAAGGTTTCGCGAGTATGATCCGGAATATCGATAACGACGTCGGTAACGTCTTGGACAAGCTGAAAGAACTGGGAATTGACAACGAGACGTTGGTGATCTTTTCCAGCGACAACGGGCCTCACCAGGAAGGTGGGCACAAGATGGAGTATTTCAATTCCAACGGTTTGTTCACCGGGATGAAACGCGACCTGACGGATGGCGGAATTCGGGTTCCGACGATTGCCTGGTGGCCTGGAAAAATCGAAGGCGGCCGGGAAACCGCCCACATCAGTGCGTTCCAGGATTTTCTCCCCACAGCGGTCGAACTCGCCGAAACATCGATGCCCAAGCGCTGTGATGGCATCTCCCTCGTGCCGACGTTGTTCGGTGAGGGCGAGCAGACTGAGCACGACTTTCTTTACTGGGAATTTCTCGAACGAGGCGGCAAGAAAGCGGTGCTGAAGGGCGATTGGAAACTAATCAAGCGCGACGCACAGAAGAATCCAGATGCCGCGCCGTTTCTCTTCAACCTCGCTGCTGATCCCGCAGAAGAGAAGAATGTCGCCAACGCCAATCCGAAAGTCGTTCAGCATCTGCTGGAGCTGATGGAGTCGGCTTCGACCAACAACACGCGTCCTTAAGTGCGTAGTTCGAGACGTTCGCGCTCGGGCAATCTGAATCAGTCAATGATTCACACCCCGGCTACAGCAGGCCCAGTTCCTCAAGGATTGACCTGAGTTCGGCCTTCTTTCCTGCCTCCATTGGGATCATCGGGAGGCGGAGTTCTTCGGTTACATCGCCACGCAGTGCGAGCGCGGTTTTGATCGGAACTGGGTTGGTATCGAGCTTCAGAAATGCGCTGAAAAGACCATAATATTTCCGGTGCAGCGCTTGAGCGGACGCGTAGTCGCCTGAATTGGCGGCGGCGACGAGATCGCTCATCACTTTGGGGATCAGGTTGCCCGCTACGCTGATTACGCCAACAGCGCCGACACTCATGAACGGAAGAGTCATGGAATCATCACCGGAGACGACTTCGAAATTCTCTGGACAGGCGTGGACCAGCTGGGAGACGCGCTCGGGAGTTCCACCGGCTTCTTTCATCGATCGGATATTCGAGCAACTGCTGGCGAGGTTGGCGGTGGTTTCGACGGATATTTCGATACCGCATCGACCTGGAATGCTATAGAGAACGATCGGTAGAGCGGTAGCATCGGCAACGGCTTTGTAGTGCGCGAAGAGGCCGGCTTGCGAGGGCTTATTGTAATACGGACAAACCTGGAGCGAAGCGTCGGCTCCCGCTTTTTCGGCGGATTGCGTTAGCGCGATTGCTTCGGCAGTTGCGTTAGAGCCGGTGCCTGCGATGACGAGGCCGCGTTTTGCGGTGTGCTCGACGGCGATGGCGATGACGCGCTCGTGTTCGTCGTGGGTCAGAGTCGGCGACTCGCCGGTGGTGCCGACGGGGACGATACCCGAGGCACCGTTGTCGAATTGCATGTCGATGAGTTTGCGAAACGCAACTTCATCGAGTTTCCCGTCCCGAAATGGGGTAACTAGCGCGGTGTGAACTCCTTCAAACATGGAATAGCAGTTAGCTTTTAGCAATTGGCTGTCAGGGAAGCTGGATAGTTCCACTGAAGGTGAAATCGGCCGGTCCGGTAAGGTAGACGTTTCGATAGCCGTCCGGGGTTTTATCAAATTCGACGATCAGCTGATCGCCGCCCTGGACGTTGACTTTGATCGGGGTCGTCGCGCCGGTCAGCTCGTGGTGGACGATCGCGCTGGCGACCATTCCGGTTCCACAGGCGAGCGTTTCGTTCTCAACGCCGCGCTCGTAGGTTCGGAGCGTGATTTCGTCGGGAGCTTTGACCTCGAACAGGTTTGCGTTGGTGCCGGACGGCTGAAAGGCTTCGTGGAATCGCAATGCGCGGCCGATCCCGACGATGTCTGCTTTGGCGACATCGTCGACGACGGCACAGGCATGTGGGACGCCAGTGTTGATGCTGTGAACGAGCAGCTGCTGGCTGAGAACTTCGAGGTCTTGACCCATTTTTTGATCGAAAGGGTCGCTGAGCTGAATCCTGACATTGCCAGCTGGATAACTGGCTTCGATGACTCCGGCGATGGTCTCGAACGTGACGGATTCTTTCGCGTTTGCGGAGATTTCAGTGAGGAAATTGGCGAAGCATCTCGCGCCGTTTCCGCACATCTCAGCTTCGCCGCCATCCGCATTATAATAACGCATTCGGAAGTCCGCGCCGTTTTCGGCTGGCTCAACTGCGAGCAGGCCGTCGGCTCCGATTCCGCGTTGACGATTGCAGAGGCGCTCGATCTGCGCTGTGCTCAGTTGATAACGCAAATCACGGTTATCGAGGACAACGAAATCGTTGCCGGCACCGTTCATTTTTGTGAATTCGATCTGCATGGTTTCTTGCGGAGTCAGGCCCGAAAAAGGAGGCCGAAACTAGACTGACTTGGTCGCGTCGACAAGCGGTTTCATCCCGGCTCTTCCTCGTGGAGAAAGGGGCGATGCGCATGCCGGATTTGGATGACTGACACAGTTTTTTCGCCTTCATCAAAAATGTAGAGAATTCTCCAAGCAGATCGGGTTTTCCAAGGCTCAAATCGAAATTGCCTGAGTTCCAAATGCGTCGACCACCGGCCGTTTTCTGGCGCAAATCCGAATTGCCAGGGAGCGTCCGCGATTTCTCGAAGCGCCGCTTTCAGTTTCGCCAGCCAACGGTCTGCTAGTTGATTGCCGCCGCGGAAATCGTCTTCCTCGTACCAGAGCAACTGATCCTCGATGCTCTGCTCGGCCTCGGAAGTCAGTGTGAGCCGGAAACTCACGCGACCGATTCAGTCGCCGCCTGTCTTCGCGATTCGGCCTTTTCCTCGATTCGCTTCAAAACAACCTCCGCCGATTCGCCGCGATCTCCCTTTTTATAAAGCTCCAGAGATTTTTGCAGCCTCGAATCCATCTCTGTCTCGTAGGATTCGGAAGGATCCACGGTTTTGATCGAGTTCTCCTGCATGAATCGAGTCTAGCACGCTGACTTGGTCGCGTCGACAAGCGGTTTCACGAGAGCGCTTACCCTAGCGGTAAGATCCGGCGAGTTGCCGAATTCGGCGATGGTTTTGACGATGGCGCTACCAACAACGACTCCGTCCGCATCGCGCGCAACGGCTGCAGCCTGGTCAGGTTTCGAGATTCCGAATCCCACGACAACCGGGACGGTCGCGACGTCTTGAATGGCTTTGACCTGCGCGCCGAGGCCTTCGACGATGTCGTCGCGGACGCCGGTTACGCCTTCACGGCAAACGTAGTAGATGAAGCCTTCCGCGCCTTTGGCGATTGAGGCGATCCGCTCGGGGCCGCTGGTCGGGGCGACGAGCCGGATGGTTTTGAGCCCCTCGCAATTGGCCATTTCGGCGTTTGCAGCCTGTTCTTCCGGCGGGAGATCGAGCAGAAGGATTCCGTCCGCGCCAGCAGCTGCTGCGTCGGCGATGAACTTCTCGAACCCGTAGGTGTAGACTGGATTGAGGTAAGTGAAGAGGACGATCGGGATCTGGCTGGATTCGCGGATCGTGCGGATGGCGTCGAAGAGGCGTGGGACGGTGGCTCCAGCGGCGAGAGCGCGTTCGGCGGCCTGTTGGTTGACGGTTCCGTCGGCCATGGGGTCTGAAAACGGGACGCCGAGTTCGAGGATGTCGACGCCGTCTTTTTCCAGCGAAAGGGCGAGCTCGCAAGTCGCTTCGAGGCTTGGATCGCCAGCGCAAATGTAGCCTACGAAGGCGGCTTTCTGCGTTTCTTTGAGCTTGGCGAAGGTGGCGTCGATTCTATTCATGGCTGCTGAAGGGCGCGAAACTGGCCTCGACCCCGAGGGCGTTCAAGCGGAATCAAACGAGATGACAGCGTTCGTGGTTGCGCGCTGTTCAAAGCATGCTAATTGGGTCGGCATGATTCGGAATCATTTCTGGAAACTCCTTCTCAAAGGCCTTGGAGCGATCACCCTGGTTACGCTTTTCGCGAGCTGCGATCCCCATAAATGGGAAGGCGAAGGCGGCACGAAGGAGCTTTTTGAGCCGCACGGCCATGGCCATGGTCACGACGACGATCATAAAGGTGAAGACCACAAGGGCGATCACGATGACCACAAAGGTGGTGAAAAAGGCGGCCACGATGATCACAAGGGCGCTGACAAAGACGGCGATCACAAAGGTCACGCCAAGGGCGAAGGCAAGAAGTAGCCTCAGCCGAATTTTCTTTCGATACCGGGTTTGAGCGAGTGCTGATTCAGCGCGCTTGCAATCCGTACGTTGAGAATCGAAAGAATTAGACGAAGATTTCGTTTAACTACCCATGACCGAGAAAACCAACCCAGAAATCGCCGATTCGCGGCGTGGATTCATCAAGAAGAGTTCAGCAGCTGCTGCGGTGGCTGGAGTGAGCATGCCTTACTTCAACGCGAACGCGCAGGACGACAAAAAGCTGAAAATCGGCATCGTCGGCTGCGGCGGACGAGGATCGGGAGCGGCTGCGCAGGCGCTTCGGGCCGATGACAACTGCGAGCTTTGGGCGATGGGCGATCTTTCTGCTGACATCATCGAAAAGCAGAGCGAGAAGGTCGCTAAGGAGATGACAAAGGCGAAAACGCCCGAGAAAATGAATCTCGGTTCGCGCAAGTTTGTCGGTCTCGACGCCTACAAGCAGGTGATCGACTCTGGGATCGACGTGATTCTTCTGACGACTCCTCCAGGGTTTCGTCCGCAGCATTTCGAAGCAGCTGTCGAGGCTGGAATCCACTGTTTTGTCGAGAAACCCTGCGCAACGGACGTCGCAGGGGTCAAGCGTTTCATGGCGGCTGGCCGCAAGGCTAAGGACAAAAATCTGAGCGTTCTCAGTGGTCTCTGCTACCGCTACTCGGATCACTGCCGCGAGCTTCACAAGCGAATCAATGACGGCGCGATCGGCGATATTCAGGCAATCGACGCGGTTTATTACACGAACATGGTCAAGGCGATGCCGCCGGAGTCGGAGCGTCCCGCTGGGATGAGCGACACGGAATGGCAGGTTCGGAACTGGTACAATTATACGTGGCTCGGCGGTGACGGAATCGTTGAGCAGGGCATCCACTCGGTCGACAAAGTGCTCTGGGCGATGGGCGATGACCTCGAAGGCCTCAAAGTTTACGCGCAAGGCGGTCGGAACCGTCCGAACAACGTCTGCAACACTTGGGATCACTTCCACGTCTCGTTTGTCTGGCCAAGCGGCGTCCGCGCTCATGTCGACTGGACGCAGTGGGCAGCTGATCAGCCTGGGTTCCGCGAGAACACCGATTATATCCTCGGGAGCAAGGGCTCGGCGAATTACACGTTCAGCGCCGGCGAGATTGAAGCTGAAGGCGACAACGCCTGGAAATATCGTCCACCCCGCGAAGGCGGCGTGAGCCCGTATCAAATCGAACACAACGAGCTGTTCGCGAACATCCGTAGAGGCGAGCGCCACGGAGACGAAGAGTGGATCGCGCGGACGACGATGGTCGGGATCATGGCGCGTTACGCGGCCTACACGGGAGAGGAAATGACCTTCGACAAAATCAGCGCGATTGACGAAAAACTCGTGCCGGATGTGATCGATTGGGACGCGCCGCTTCCAGTTCGGCCGATCCAGGTTCCGGGCGTGACGCCGTATCCGCCGAAGTCGGCCTGATCAGCAGCTGCTGACTCACATAGATTTATTTGAGGCGGGGTTCGCGATTGCGGACTCCGCCTTTTTTTGAACTCTGGGAACGGAATCCGTCGTGCACTTCACGATATCCTCAGTTTCCATGAGGTAGAAGTTTGCGCCCGCCCCCGCTTTGCGCAAGGTTGAGCGCCACTTGCCGAATGAACCCGGAGCCTGACCGAGACATCTCCGAAATCCTTAAGAAAGTCCGCCGCATCGAACTTAAATCGCGGGGGCTGGTTCGTGATGGAATCGCGGGTGAGTACCACTCGTGTTTCAAGGGTCAGGGGATCGATTTCGAGGACTTTCGCGCTTACAACCACGGCGATGAGGTTCGCTCGATCGATTGGAACGTCACCGCGAGGATGGGGACGCCGTTCATTAAGAATTTCGCCGAACAGCGCGAGCTAACGGTTTTCATCCTGGTCGATGTGAGCGCGAGCGGGAATTTCGGGAGCGTCGACACGAGCAAACGCGAGCTGGCGGCCGAAGTGGCGGCGGTGATGGCGTTCAGCGCGTTGCAAAACAAGGACAAAGTCGGCCTGATCCTTTTCAGCGACAAAGTCGAGCTCTGTTTGCCACCGAAAAAAGGGACTGGGCACGTTCTTCGCGTGATTCGGGAGATTCTTTTTCATCGTCCACAGCGAGCGTCGAGCGATCCGGCTCCAGCGCTGAAAATGCTGAGCAACGTCGCTCGCAAGCGCTGTCTGGCATTTCTTGTGAGCGATTTTCTGTTCAAGCTCAGCGACAAAACCGTCGCGACCGCCAGCGCGATGCACGATCTCGTTGCAGCGCAGGTGAGCGATCCTGCCGAGATCGAACTTCCAAACGCTGGGATGGTCCTGATTGAAGATCCGGAAACTGGCCGGAATTTCCAGGTGAACACCGGCAATGCGGGTCTCAGAGAGGACTACCGCAAGGAACGCGCCTCCTGGCAGGCCGAACTCGATACGTTTTTCCGCCGTCACGCGATCGATCTGATCCAACTCGAGACCGATAAAGATTACATGCCAGCGCTTCATGGGTTTTTCAAACGACGCGAGCGAGTTCAAATCTAAGCATGAAGACGAGCATGAGAATTAGATTTGGAAGCTGGGTGGCCGCGTTGATCGCGCTGTCAGTTTCGTTTGGGGTGTCGCAGGAACCTCAGCCAGAACGGCCGGAGATTAATCTGGAAAACCTTCGGCGTGCCAAGGAACTGTTGAAGGAAAACGGGATCGATCCTTCCGAAATCAAGTTGCGGGGCGGTGAAATTGAGCTGCCGGACTCTGCAAATCCAGCAGCAGCCGGTGAAGAAGGCGAGCCGGAAGAGCCGGCGGTGATTTACGAAATTCCCAAGCTACCTCAAGACATCGCGGACCCAGAGATCGTTCCGCCGTATCTTCTTCTGATTTGCGTGGGAATCGGCGTAACGTTGGTTCTCGGCGCAGGCGTTTTTGTCGCGATTTTGATGTTCAAGCGTAAACGCAGCGAGGGACCGGCTCCTCCTCCGCTGCTTCCACCGTTGCCCGAGGCGATGACCAGTTTGAGTCGGCTTTTTCGAGCGCTCGATGAGACCGATCCGGTCGAGATTGCACGTCAGGTTTCCGATATCCTCAAGCGCTATACAGATCGACGATTCGGCGTCCATTTTCAGGAGAAAACGACCGAAGAAATTCAAAACACGACCCCAAATTGGACCCAGCAGCTGCCGACGGTTCTCGCAGAAGTGATCGTCCCATTTTTGAATCGCGGCGACATGATTAAATTCATGGGAGCACAGGATATTGAGATGGAGAAACGGCAGCTGATCGATGAGGCGAAAGTCCTGATTGAGCGAGCAGACAAGCAAGCCGTCGAGGACGCGCTCGAGGCCACGCGCAAAGAAGGAGCGCAGCCGCAGCCGAAGCGGAAACGGCCAGCTACCGCGTAATCTGAGAAAACCATGGAACTCGCGCCAGGCTTCAATTTCGCTTATCTCAGCTGGGACACGGCCTGGTATTGGGTGGCAGCCGTCGCGGGAATTCTCCTGCTTAGCTTTTTCCTGCGAGGGAGGCAAGGCGGGCATCCGGCGATCGAATTTTCGTCGCCGTTTCTGCTCAAGCGGATGACTTCCAACGTGAAGTCGCGCGTCGGCGGGTTTGCGTTCCCGATCATGTTTACCCTGATTCTGCTGATCGCCTTGGTTTCGCTGATGCGACCGCAGATGGAGCGGCGCTACGAAACGCGGAAGGAAAGCGGGATCGAAATGATCGTCGCGCTCGACGTTTCGCGATCGATGTTGGTCGAGGACATGTTTCTGGCTGGAGAACAGGTCAATCGTCAGACTGCGGCAAAAAGCGTGATTCGGGATTTCATCCGGAAACGGCCGATGGACCGAATCGGCCTCGTCGCGTTCGCGGGGAAGCCCTACCTTGCCAGCCCGATCACGCTGGATCACAACTGGTTGAGAATGCGGCTAGACGGCGTCCGCATCGGGATCGTCGAGGACGGCACCGCGATCGGATCTGCGATCGCGTCATCGGCCCGGCGGCTCGACAAACGGGAATCGAAAAGCAAAGTGGTCGTCCTGCTCACGGACGGGGCGAACAACGCTGGTAATTTGCAGCCGAAAATGGCCGCGGAGCTCGCTCACACGCTTGGAGTCCGGATTTACACGATCGCTGTGGGAACGCCCGGCGAGCACACGATCCCGACGACCGAAGGCCCGATTCAGTTGAATCAGGAGTTTGATCAGGACACTCTGAAAGCGATCGCCGAAGCTGCTGATGGACAGCATTTCGTTGCCGAGGATACGGGTAATCTTAAAAACATTTTTGACCACATCGACTCTCTCGAACGCACCGAACGTGAGGCCCGCGTTCGGGTCGAGCCGAAGGACTGGTTCACGTTGCTGCTGCTCATCGCCGTCATCTTGATGGTGATTCGGATGGTGGCGGCAGAGACATTTATGAAACGCGCGCCCTGACATGCTCGACCTCCCTGATTTCGATTTCGCTGAACCTGGCTGGTTTGCCCTGCTTCTCGCGATCCCGCTGCTGATCGGCCTGAAATTCTGGTCGCGTCAGAACAGCTCGCGTGGAGTCAACGCGCTCGTCGCCAAGCGGCTTCAGCCGTCTCTCGTCCACCGAACGCCTGCCGCGATGGACTGGATTCAGTTCAGCCTTCAACTCGTGGCGCTGCTGCTTTTCGTTACCGCGATGGCGCGGCCTCAATGGGACTATGAGTCGAAAGACACAATCATCGAGGGCCGAAATGTGATCATCGCGATCGACACTTCGCGAAGCATGCTTGCGAATGACCTCCGGCCAGACCGGCTAAGCCGGGCAAAGCTCGCGGCTCAGGATCTCGTTCGCAATCTGGAGTCAGATCGCGTCGGCGTGATCGCGTTTGCGGGCGAAGCTTTCGTCCAGGCCCCGCTGACTGTCGATCACGAGGCGGTGCTCGAAACGATTCGCCAGATCGATACCGAAATGATCCCGCGAGGCGGCACAAACTTGACCAAACCGGCTCTGCTAGCGCTCGAAACGCTCGCTGAGGGCGAAACCAGCCTTGGCGCGCTCGTGATTTTCAGCGACGGCGAAGATCACGAGGGCGAGACGGAACTTGCGCAATTCAAGCAGCGTGCTTTGGATTCTAACCTCACCGTGATCACCGTCGGCGTCGGGACGGAAGCCGGCGCGATCATTCCAGATCCAGACGCGGAGAAAGAGGGCGTTTTCCTTCGTGATGAGAACGACGAAATCGTCCGCAGCCGGCTCAATCCGGCCGCACTTCAGAAGCTAAGCTCGATGACAGACGGCATGTATCTTAATATGGGCGGAAATTCATCCGTGAGCGACATCGTCAGCAAAGCGCTGAACAAGTTGGAGGCTCACGAAATGGCCGCCGACAATCGCCTCGTGCCGATCGAACGATATTATTTTCCTCTGGTAGCCGGAATGGTGTTTTTCGTGCTATCTTTTGCTTGGCCCATGAAACCCTTTCGAACTCAACGAATTCCAGCAGCTGCTAGCGCTCTGATCGCGCTGCTGATTGGATTCGGTCTTTTCCAGCCGAATGCGGCGTACTCGCAAGCTGAGGTCGCAGCTGAGCCGGAGCCAGAACCTGCGGTTAGCCCGGAAGAAGGTGCTAAAGTCGAGCTGACGATTCAGGAGCTGATCAAAATCGAGATTGCGAGCGACCGGCGGACGGCGATTGAGATGTTTCGAGCCGGAGATTTCGTGAAGGCGCAGGCGCGCTACGAAGAGGAGATCGTCGATGCAGGAGCGATGCAGGCAAACCGGCTCAGGCTTGGGCTCGGGGCTGCGGCTTACCGAAGTGGGGATCTTGAATCGGCCAAAAAAGCCTACAGCAAAGTTTTGCTCAGCAGTTCCCGCGATCTGCAGCGCGAGGCACATTTCAATCTGGCGACGACGCTTTTCGAGACCGGTCGGCAGCTGGTGAACGGCGTTTCCAACCCTGAACCTGAATTGCTGGAACAAACTCGCGAGCAGTGGCAGTCGGCGATGGGCCACTACGCAGCTGCGTTGGATTTGGACAAGAACGATCGGCGGACTCGCCAGAATCTGGATGTCGTTCGGCAGAATCTGGAACTTCTGGTCGATCCGCCGCCGCCGCCTCCCCCACCTGAAGATGAGGAGGACGAAGAAGATGAGGAGGAGGACGAGGAAGACGAAGAGGATGAAAATAACGAAGATGATCAGAATAACGATGATCAAAATCAGGACAACGACCAGAATCCGAGCGACCCGCCGAACAACAATTCAGATCCCCCACCTTCAGATCCTCCACCAGGTGAACCCCCTCCTGAGCAGCCGCCGGAGGCCGAGCCGCCGCCCGAGGGTCAACCTCCTGAAGCTCAGCCGCCCGAAGCCCAACCGCCAGAGGCTCCTCCCGAGGCGCAGCCTGAAAATGGACAGCCTCCTGAAGCTCAGCCGCCGGGACAGCCCCCCGAGGCCAATCCAGCCGAAGCTAACCCCGGTGAAGGGAATCCCGAGAATCAAGCCGAAGCCCAGCCGCCACCTCCCGGTCAGTCTCAACCTGGCGAGATGACCCCGAGCGAGGCCCGCCAGATTCTCGATGCCAATGCCGACGAAGACAAAGACGCCCAACCCGCGATGCCGATGAAAACGTTCGCGACTGGCGGTTTTAAGAATTGGTGAGCCTTGGTTTCGCGCCCATTTTCTTTCCCAAGTTCTAAAGAAGACCTGTGATAAAAATATCGATCTCCCCAATCAAGTTGATCCTCGTCCTTTCGGTCCTGGCCCAGCAGGTGCTGGTTGCCCAGAGACCTGAGCCCAAAGTGAATGCGTCTCTTGATGAGACTCGAATCGCTGCGGGCCTTGAGACTGTCCTCAAAATCACGGTTGAAGGAGGCTCGCCGGCCGTGATTCCAGAATCGATCGAGGCACCGGGCCTGACCATCACTCTTATCCGTGATCGACGCGATCTCGACATCGTGAACGGCGTTCGCATCAACCGAGTCACGATTCTTTATGAAGTGGTCGGAACCGAGTTAGGGACTTACAAAATACCTGGAGTGCCGTTTGAAATCTACTCGAAAAGCTACACGACTCAGCCGCTCGAAATTGAAATTGTCGAGGCCAGCCGGACTCAGGAAGTGACCGCTGATAAGCCATTTTTCATGACGTTTACTGCGGATAAGGAGGAGGCCTATATTAATGAAGCAATCCGAGTTGTCTGCAAAGTCTACGCGCGCGGAGCCGATAGCCTGGGCAATCCAAACATCCCAAAAGTTGAAAATGCAGACAAATTCGTGATCGAACCGTTTCCGCACACTTACCGAATCACGCCGGAACAGATCCAGACTTTGCCCTACAGCACGACGCGATTTCCGACAACGATCTACGGCCTTGCCGAGGGCGATTTTGACCTTGGGCCTGTTGTGATAACGGCTCAGATAAGCCCGTTTACCGGAGGCGGAAGCCAGCCGTTTCAGAAATGGCCAACTCGCAGAGCCATCACCGGTCCACCGCTCAAACTAAAGATCAAATCGCTGCCCCAAGCGGGCAGACCGGCGAATTTCTTTGGCGCTGTCGGGCAATTTACCCTCGAAGTTGAGACGAAGGACTTGGACGTCAAAATTGGCGATCCGATTTCGGTCGACATCAAAATCACAGGAGCTTCGAACAACCTGGTGCCGCCAGCGATTCCGGAAACTCAGGGCTGGCGGGCCTACGAAGCAAATCGGGTCGAATCCGCGCCCGATGAAGAGGCCACTGAGCCGGTTAACATCTTCAACCAGGTCGTGATTCCGATGGATCAGCACACGGAGCTTCCGCAAATCCAATTTTCTTTCTTCGATCCTCAGCAAGGAAAATACGTCACGCTCCTTTCGAATCGCATTCCGCTGAAAGTGGCGCGAGACCCCGAAGCAGGGCAGCAAACGCGTGACTTGACCCGAATTGGCCTTCCGGAAGAGCAGCTCAAGGACATCCTCCAGATTCGAACTGGATCGACCGGTTGGACGCCGATGACAGCCTCGATCTGGAGCCGCCCAGGGTTCTGGTTTGTCGGAATTATTCCGCTACTCGCCTTCCTCGCCCTCGTTGGAATTGGCGGCTGGCGTCGGCTTTCTGTGTTCCTCGAAAAACGCCGCACTGGCGACCTTCTGGATTTTGACCAGATCAAAGAGAAGCTCGGGCACGATCGAGTTTCGCGAGGTCTATTCTACAAGCTCGTCCTCGAATATTTCTATCGTTGGCGCGGGCAGAATGAGCAGCTGCTCACCAAAATTTCGCCGGACTCCCGCAATATTCTCGAAAAACTCAGCGAAACCGGCCACACCTTCCTCTACGCCGGAGAAGCTGGCGAAAGCGAGCCTGTCGGTCCCAACGAAAAGAAGGCGGCGATCAAAGCGCTTAGCGAACTGGACGAGGCCACCCAAACGAGCGCCTGATTTTTCTTCCCAATTTGATTTCTTAAACTGTGCGATCCTTTTTTCTTCTCCTTATCCCGTTCCTTTTTTCGATTTCTGCCGCCGGTGCGGCTGTCGATCTCGATAAGACTTTCGACGAAGCTAACGAGCTCTATGAGAAAGGAAATTTCAGCCAAGCGCGCGAGCTCTATTGGAAAGTCGTCGACGGCGGAAGCCTATCGCCGAAACTGTGCTTCAATCTCGGAAACGCAGAATTTCGGTTAGGAAATTTCGGTCATGCCTGTCTCTGGTACCGCCGCGCGGAGACGCTGGATCCCGGGATGTTCGAAGCGAAAACAAATCTCCGCCTGCTCGGCCGCAAAGTTCGATTTCTTGAATTCGAGCACGACGGACTCGCTCAATTCGTGGGTTGGCTCCGAGGATCCCAATGGACAGCGATCCTGGTGGGCGGAATCTGGCTTTTCCTCTTGGGCACCGCGATTCTGATCGTGATCCGACCGTCGCAACCGTGGTCCGGGATTCTTGTCGGCCTAACGATTTGCGGTCCGCTGATCGCCACGTTTGGAGGCATCGCCACCTACATTCATAAATCTGAGCGGGACATCGCGAGCCTCGGAGTCGTCGTCAGCCTGGACGCCGTGGCCGTGAACGGCGCGTTTCCGGGTGCGGAACCGGTAATCGAACTGCCGCCGGGCTCCGAAGTTCGAATCCGCGAAACTCGCGGCGATTGGCGATTTGTTTACATCCCGGGCGAAATAGCCGGCTGGGTAGACGCGAGCGACGTTGAACCGCTCTGGCCTTACGAACGGCGGCCTTGAAATTTGGTTAGGGCGCTTTTTCCAAAACGTAAGTCCCAGACGGAAACTGGGTCGTCGCGCTATCTTCGAAAACCGTTAGTTTAACCGAATTGGCGGTCCACTTGACCTCGATTTTCGTCACCGAAGCCTCTGGATCCCAGTTAAACATGCCTGCTGCGCTGACTCTATTTGGCTGAAGACCCCACGAGGTCGGAATAAAGACTGCATCTGCTTTTCCTGCCGTTGGCGGCGGGCCTCCGACCTGAATTCCGAGCTCGCCGACCTGAATCGAGTCTCCTTCAATCGGATGGACCGAAACGTAAAGTCCGTGCTCCGATTCCTGCCAGAATCCCAATGGCGGAGCCGCCGCGACGGTTGCTGTTGGCTCATTTGGAGTCGGCACCCCGGGCTGACAGCCGATCGTCAGGACGGCAAAAACAAGAATCAGCAGCTGCTCAGAAAAGATCGTTCGCATTCGCTAAAAAACCGCGGACTGGCCCGCTGTCAAAGTTTGCCGACAAAGCGTTCGATCCGCTCCAACGCGATCTCCAATTTATCGCGGCTCGTCGCGTAGCAGGCTCGAACGCAACCTTCGCCGCTTGCGCCAAACGCGTCGCCAGGAACGACAGCCACGCTTTCTTCTTGAACTAAGCGCATCGCAAAATCTTTGCTGGGTAAGCCAAACTTGCTCACGTCCGGAAACGCATAAAACGCGCCGCCTGGAGCAAAACACGGGATCCCGATTCGCTCGAGTCCGCTCAAAACCATGTTTCGCCGCACCGCGTATTCGCGCCGCATTTTTTCCGCTTCGCCCGCGCCGTTCCGCAACGCCTCGATCGCTGCAGCCTGGCTTACGATCGGCGCGCAGAGCATCGAATACTGATGAATTTTCATCATCGCTTCCGTTAGGATTGGAGGAGCGCAACTGTAGCCGAGCCGGAACCCGGTCATGGCGAATGCTTTCGAAAACCCATGAAGCAGAATCGTCCGCTCGCGCATACCCGGGAAGCTGACTATCGACGTGTGCCCCGGGCGGACGTTCGTGTCCTCGTCGTCGTAAACCAGCTCGCTGTAAATCTCGTCGGTGATCACGATCAGATCGTGCTCGACCGCGATTTTCGCGATTTTTTTCAGCTCTTCGTGAGGCTCGACCGCACCTGTCGGGTTGGTCGGGAAGTTGAGCATCAGAACTCGAGTCTTCTCGGTGATCGCGTTCTCAACATCCTCAGCTCGAAGCGAAAACTTGTCCTCTAACCGCGTTGCGATCGGAACCGCAACGCCATAAGCCATCGAAATCGTCGGGCTGTAGCTGACGTAGCAGGGCTCGTGATAAATCACTTCATCGCCCGGATTCAGCAGAGCCCGAAACGCCAGATCCAGAGCCTCCGAAACGCCAACGGTGACCAGAATTTCGCTCGCCGGATCGTAGCCGACGCCAAAATGGCCCTGAACGTAGGTGCTGATTTCGTCTCGCAAACTCTTGAGCCCGAGATTCGAAGTGTAGCTCGTCTGCCCTTTTTCGAGCGAGTAAATCGCCGCTTCCCGAATGTGCCAGGGTGCCGAAAAATCCGGCTCACCGACACCAAGGCTGATGACGTCGTCACGGCCCTGGACAAGCTCAAAAAAGTCGCGAATCCCGGAGCGCGGGATTTGCTTGAGTTGACGCGAAAGTTTGGATTCGAGAGCCATGGTCGGAAGCGCATACGGGATCGCCGGAATCCGCGAAAATGCAACCGCAGAAGGAGATCCTGAATCTTACCGGTTTTCCAGTTCGCGACTCATGCAAACAAGTCCATCACCGGCTTCCCTTTCCCGTCCTCGGTCGCGTAAAACGGCCGCCGTTCGACATCGAAAGCAGTCTTCGGGCTGATCCCCATCGCTTGGAAAATCGTCGCGTGCAGATCGGTGATCGTGACCGGGTTTTCGACTGCGATCAGCGGGCGCTCATCCGCGGTTTTCCCATAAACGAAGCCGCGTTTCATCCCGCCTCCAAACATCACCACGTTCGTCCCGCCCGTGAAATGTCGGTGCAAGCCGTAGTGCTTCATTTCCTGAAGAGTCTCGGATTTCGCCCGACTTTGATCCTTCGCGTTCGAGCCAGGGACGCCTTCGATCATCATGTCGCGGCTGAACTCGCTCGCGATCACGACTAAAGTCCGATCAAGCAGACCGCGCTCCTCAAGATCCAGAATTAACTGGGCGATCGGCAGGTCGATTTCGTTCTTTATCCGAGCCAGGGTCGTGTGGCCGCTTTCGTGGGTGTCCCAGTGAACGAACGGGATGTACTCGGTCGTCACTTCGACAAATCGAGCGCCGGATTCGACTAACCGGCGTGCAAGGAGGCAGCCGTTCCCGAAACGACCCGTGTCGTACTTTTTCCGGACTTCTTCAGGCTCCTGCGAGAGGTCGAACGCCGCTTTCTCCGGACTCATGAGGAGTCGATGCGCGTTGTCCATCGATCGAATCATCGATTCCTGCTGATAGTCGCTCGCGTATTTTTTTTGCGGACTTTTCTCCAGCAGCTGCTGGTAAAATTTGTAGCGATTGGCAAAGCGACCGGGCTCCATTCCCTCCGGCGGCTGGACGGATTTCATCGCGTCTTCAGGGAACGGCAAATTCATCGGGCCAAACTCTGAACCGAAAAATCCGCCCGTCGTGAACGCCTTCAGTTCTTCCTTTTCGCCAACGCCCTCGAGTCGCTGGCCGATGTTAATGAACGGCGGCATGACCGGGTTCCTCGGACCGAGAGTTTTGGCCATCCAGGCACCGATATGAGGCGCGGCGACGGTCTGCGGCGGCACGTAACCGGTGTGCCAGTGATACTGATGCCGGGAGTGAAGAATGTGGCCCAGATCCGCCTGAACCGCCGACCGAATCAGCGATGCGCGGTCCATGACTTGAGCGACATTTTCAAAACCTTCGCTGATTTGCAGACCGCTGACCGGCGTGTCGATCGCAGGAAACGTGGAGAGAATTTCGTCGACCGGCTGTCCCACTTTGAAAGGCAGATAGCGCTTAGGATCGAAAGATTCTGGCGCAGCCATCCCGCCTGCCATCCAGAGAACGATGCACGCGTCGGCGGTCGCTTCCGGGTGTTCGACGTCTTCATTCGCCAACAAACGCGGTGCTCCAGAAGCAAGCGTTGCGGTCGTGGCTGCGCCAATTTTCTGGAGAAATTCGCGGCGTGCGACTTGTTCTTCGATTGTCGGCGGAGTCATGCGTGTAGCGTAGCCGCCCTCGACTTTGGCGCAAAAAAAAGATGCTCCCGATAGAGAGCATCTTTTTCGTTTGGGGTCGGATGGGAACTGAGGAGAAAATCGATCAGTTGTCGTTCAACTGCTGAGCGAGAAACTCCAGCGCAGTGCTGTTGTCGCAGAGCATGTTGACTGCAGAGCCGCGCTCAGTATCCGAGGCTTCGCCGAGGGCGATTCGGATCAGCAGCTGCCGATCGGGATCGGTCAAGGGAGCTGCGTCGCGGGCTTGAATTTCCGGGTCAACCGTTTCGAGGAAGCTGGAAATGAGAGAGAATTCTTGAAGTTCGGTCATGGCTTTTTGGAGTGAGATGTTGGACTGGAACGGGTTAATCGTTGTGCGGCCTCAGACGCGGCTTCCCAAATGGTTTGCGGTGTTTGGGAATATTTTTTGAGATCACGCATCTCCGTGAAGCAATCGAGGATATTTCTCGAAGACCTTCAGGTAGTCTTCCCACTCCATTTTCAGAAACGGATCAACCGCGCGAACGTATTCCTGAGACCGCGTCCGAACGATGTCGAGCGCCTTAGCAATCCTCCGACCCGCCTGAGCCGGATCCCGCTGCCAGGCCTGCGCGAGGCGCTGCTTCTGAATCCCATGTAGCGTCGCCAATCGCAGAAAAACCAGGCCGAGGGTCTCTTCCTTGGCCACTTCGTTAAACGAATAATGAAGCGCGTCCTTCAGGACTTCGGCGACGGCCTCCTCGGTGTCCGGCCCGGCATCCGCGGCAAACCGAGTCGCCAGCGGCTGGTCATTGTCCTCGGTAACCATCGTCGATTCCGTTCGCTCAGATCGATACGCGAGACTTCGCCACCAGCTGATCAGCCGACATCGCGCGGATCGGCGCAGCCAACCTTCCAGCGACCCCTTCCCCGCGAACTTCGTCAAAAGCGGCGGCTTCTCTTTTTCTTTGTTACCCGCGACACACTCTGCAAGCAGATTGTCGACGACTTCGACCGCTTGTTCGCGGCTACGGCCGTCAGGCGCATCGCACTTTGAACACAGCCAGGAAACCAGCGAATCCCGAAAGCGAATAGCGAATCGATCGCCAGCTTTCGTATCACCGGAAACAATTCCCTGAACGAGTTCCCATTCTTCAGCCATCGTGGATCCAGACATACATTGTTTCGATGCCAAATTCGGGTAGAATTGCAAGCTCCGGTTGCGGATTCGTCCAAATCAATTGCTTTTGCTTTTGAACCCAGACTGTCTCGACCACCTCCCCACCCAATCAGATCGATGAAAGAAAACCGGAAAACCGGAGGCCAGCGGATGCTGTCTCTGGCACTCATTGTCATCTTCTTTTCAGTCAGCAGCTGCTCAATGCGACCGGCTTTAGACCGAGTTCGCACAGCCCGCGTCGCTGGCGGTGCAATCGCGCCTGCCAACCCTGACGCGGTCGCTTCAGGCGAGAAAATCGAGACCCGCGGCGATTGGGCCTGCCCGACCGGCACCTGCAAATTCCGAAAAATCTCCAGCGGCTCGCCATTCCGTTCGTTTGCGCCTCAGGCTTGCCCGTTCTGCGGAACGAAGCTGGAAAAGTAGCCTACGAGTTTGCCTTGCGAATTGGGCTGAGCTATCCGGTTTCATGGATTCAGAAAAATTGCGAAATCGCTACCGCGAACTGAAACAGGACCTGGAAAGCGGTCAGGAACAGCTCAGATCGCTGGAGTCCAGGCGCAACGACCTTGAGCGCACTTTGCTTCGAATTTCCGGCGCGATCCAGGTTCTCGAAGAACTCGGGGTGAATGACGAAGAGACCAAAAATCAGCTTCAGAAGTCGACTAACTCCGCATTCAGTTCGTCGAACGTGGACGGCGTTCACGGTTGACAGTCTTCAACAGCACGCCACCATTTCGCCGAATCTAAACCTTCCTTATTTCCAGAAAAATGACCCGATTTCTCTCCACAATCATCGCATCCACCTTCCTCATCGCCAGCAGCTGCTGGGCCGGCCCGAAGGTGGTTTTCGAAACTTCCCTCGGCAACATCACGATCGAACTCGACGAAGAAAACGCTCCCGACAGTTCGGCTAACTTTCTCAAATACGTCGACGCTAAGCATTACGATGGCATTATTTTTCACCGCGTGATCAAAGGTTTCATGATTCAAACCGGAGGATTCGCTCTTGAAGAAGGCGGCGACGTCAAACAGAAGAAGTCCAATGACGAAATTAAAAACGAAGCCGACAACGGACTCAAAAATAAGCGTGGAACTCTCGCGATGGCCCGCACTTCGGATCCGCACAGCGCCTCAGCTCAGTTTTTCATCAACCACGGGGACAACAACAATCTCGACCACACCAGCAAGACTCAAGCTGGCTGGGGCTATGCCGTTTTCGGTAAAGTCATCGAAGGAATGGAAGTCGTCGACAAGATCGCCGACGTTGAAACCGCTCGCCAGGTTTTGCACGCCCTTCATCCGAGCGGTCAGCACATGCCTCAGCCAATGGGCGACGTTCCGGTCGAAAAGATCGTCATCAAATCGGCTAAGCGCCTCGAAGAGTAAAAACGGCTTCGATCAAGCGGGCGACGAGCTTTTCTGAGTCGCCCGCGCCTTCAATTTTGCTGGCACCGCCTCGGCGCTCGATCGCGGTCGCCAGCCAAACGGCTCGTCGCGCGGCTTTGAAATAATCTTCGCCGTCCACATCGCCAAAATCAGAGCGCATTTCGGTCAAAAGCACTCTTTCCGGCTCGCTGCTGCGCCACTCCATTTCGAGCACCATTCCGTCGGCGAGCCAGTTGACGCCTTCGAATTCTCCAGCAGCTGCTGAGCGATCGAGTTCGGATTTTTCGATCGAACCGGCCGCTACCCAGACCGCTCCGCCGGAATCCAGCTCAGCGCGGAATTTCTCGATTCCACCGGGCTCATCCCAGTCGTAAAACCGCACCAACTCAGCTTGCGGGTGAGTTTTATGGGAACCCGGAGTGTTCTGGAACTCAACGCCGATTTTCTCGCGAGTCACCGCGCGATCAAACCGAGCCAACGCTCTTTCCCGACCGGCTGCGCCCATTTTCGCGGCGAGTCCAGGTTCGCGAGCCAGCTTGATCAGCGCCTCGGCTAACGCGGATTCATCGCCTTGATCGGTCAGGAGTCCGGTTATGCCTTCCTCGACCTGCTCTGGGATTCCGACGAGCCGCGTGCTGACGATCGGCAGCCCGGAAAACATCGCCTCCGTGATCACCGTCGGAAACATGTCCGCCGCGCCCTTTTCATCTGTTATCGAAGCCAGCACGAACGCGTCCGCGCACAAAAATCCAGATTTCATCTCGTCCAGGCTGATCGTGCCCAGAAAATAAATTTGATCGTCGAGCCCGAGATCTTTGGCCTGTTTTTCAAGCTGCTCGCGCCACGGCCCATCGCCGCCGAGCTCCAGTTCGACCCGAACTCCAGCTTTCTTCGCGATGCCGATCGCCGGAATCAGATGATGAAATCCCTTAAACTCGATCAAACGGCCGACACTCGAAATTCGCAGGCAGTCCTCCTTCGGAGCGGGTTTCGCAATCTCGTAAGCCGACGGATCCACGCCGTTATAAATTACCACGAACTTGTCCACGCTGTCCGGGCACAGCTCAGCCAGCCGGTCGCGAGCGTACTCGCACGGAGCGACGACGAATTTCGCCTCCCGGCAATACTCAGCCAACATATCCTGGCGAGTGTCGACGAGAAAATCCTGGCCCTGAGGCGTGAACGAAAACGGAATCCCGCTCAGCGCCTTCAAAAAAATCGCCGTGTGCGTGGCCCGATTCGCAAAATGCAGATGAACGTGATCAACCTCGAGCGCCTTCAGCCGTTCAGCGAGTCCAAGCGCGTTTCGGCAGCGAATCCCAATATTTGAGTCAGCCCCAAAAATCTCTTCGTGCTCAGCAATGAGGTCGGTTGGCCACGTCCCAACATCCTTGGAATGCCGCTCCATCGCTTTGAGCACCTCTGGAGGCGGCGGGTAGAGAACTGGGGCTTTCAGAGCGTTGAGTCGGGGGTGCCGAAACTCGTCCTTCGGCGTGCTGAACGAACCGATCACGACTTCCCAACCGGCTTCTTCCAAGCCGAGGATTTCGTTATCGACAAACGTCTGCGAAACGACCGGGTATCGCGAAAAAAGGTAGGCCAGTCGCGGTTTGATCGATTTGCTCATAACCAGGAAGCGAGAAGTTCTGCGCGAGCGCCTGAGTCCGGCTCGACACCCCGGGTTTTCCATTTGATTGGCCCAAGTCGACGTCGGCGCGGCTGGACGGCCCCGTGCTGAAGCACATCCTCGAAATAAATCCGGGTTCCGTCGCTCAAATGTTCGGCAGCAGCTGCTAGAACTTGAAGGAGTGCTTTTCTCCAGTTTTGCTGAGCATCGAAGGCCAACGAAAGCGCTGGAGCCTGGTCCATCAGCCGAGACACGAGCCACGCCGCGAGCGACTCCGCGATTCCAGCTGCGTAAATCCGCTCAGGCTGAACTTCGTCCACGATCCAAGCCGCTCGACGCGCCGCGCGGAAAAATGCCTCGCCGTCAACCGAGCCGCCGAGTTCCACCCGGATGCTTTCCAGTTTCAGCCGATTTTCTCGAGACCGCTCCCAGGTTTTTTCGATTTCCGCCCCGTCAGGCAGCTCCACGATCTCAAAGCCGGCTTCCGACAAAGCCGTCACCTCGCCTTCAAGCCACTCTTGGCGGCCCGGCAATTTCAGATCGTAAAAAGCAATGGATTTCGCGTTGGCCAAGATGCGGCGCACGATATCGAAGCCCTCCTCGCCGTCCACTTCGATTCTGCGCGCATCCGAGGTCTTTCCTCAACCGCCGAAAAAACCGCGGACCTCCAGCCAGATCTTTTGATACCATTTCGGCTCAAATTTTCCATATTTGAGAAGGAGCAGTTGCTGGTCAGAATCCGGCAAAATTTTCCACTCCGGATGCAGCTTTTCGAATCGCTCGATCAATTCGCGAACCGTCAATCCTTTTCCGAATTCCTCGGCCGCGACATCCGGCGGATTTTCACCTGCGGAGTCAGTTCGATAGACAAATTGAACGAAATCCGCAAAAATTGAGGGCGAGTTTCCCCCAAGCGTCGGCAAGTCGACGACGGTGTTAAAAAGGTTGTCCTCAGCGTCTGGGAGCGCCGAATTCGGGACCTTCGGGATTCGAAACCAGGCCGTGGTTTTGTAAGGTCGAAAAAGAACCTCAAATTTCCGTAATCGCCCCAATCGGCGACTGGAAAATCCGTTCGTTTTGCCGTCTCGATAAAGATAATGAGTCTGACTCCCTTTCGAGCCTGTCAGTCGGAGTTCTACCTGGCTGTAGCAGTAATTCGGATTCAAGCGGCCAAGAACTGGCTCCGAAACCGAAGGCCCACGCCTTTTGTAGGTGATCACGGTCGGGCCGGAAAGTTCCCGGTCCCAGCCGGAGCGATTGAAATCGAAAAATTGATAGCGAGCCGCTCCGCCGACCACTCCCTGCGCGCCGGGCTCAAGCGGGATTTCCGTCGCCTCCGGCTCGCCGTGAACGAACCGAAGCGCAAGCAACCTGGCGGTTTGATACAGAATCGGGCCGCTCGAATCGACAATCAGCGTCTTTTCATCCGGAAACCAGTCAGCCCGCGCGAACGTACCGGTTCGAGTCGAATCGACAAAGCATGAGGCTGCAAAATGAGCCCGCATGGGGGCGAAATCATCGCTCGCTTCCAGCCAGATTTTCACTCCTGGATATTCGGATCGCGAGTGCTGCGAATCACCGACGCGCCGCCCGATTTGCTTGCCCGAAAACGGGCTGAAATAGGTCAAGTCGCTTCCGTCACTCCCCGCTGGCCGATACGAAACGCCTTTCAGCGTCAAGCGCGATCCGTCCTGAAGCTCGACGACTCCGTTCTCATCCGCGGAAATGTGAGTCGGCGCAAGTTCAGCTCGGCAAGCCATCGGCGGATCCGGTTCCGTCCGGAAAACCCGGATTTCCTCCGCGTCTTTTTCAATGCGAACCGCAGCAAACGGCAGCGGCGGTCTGTCCGGAATCGGCGGCCCACCGCCAGCCCAGATATTGCGGTTGTAGGAAGTTCTTTTCCTATCGGGAGAGCTGAACCACTTCGCATCCTCGTTCTGCTTTGCCGTCCTCCACATGATCGCGCCACCGCCAATCAAAATCAGCGCGATCACAACGCTGACCCAGAATCGTCTACCGAGAAATACTCTCATGATGATCTCGCAGGCTCACCGAGAAGCGATCCGGGGTCAATCGAAGGTCTCGCCCAGCGGATGCGCTTGACTTGAGAACCGGTCTCACTTCCTTTGTCGGCGATGGCGGAATCCCCGAAAATTCTCTACTGCCGATGTGCGTATGCCAAGGTCGTTCCTGAAGACGTGAAGGACGACGTTTTGAAGGGATTGTGCGCGTCTGGAGCGAGTTTCGACACCGTTTCGGACCTCTGCGAAATGTCCGCTCGCAAAGATCCGCAAATTCAGCAGCTGCTGGCAGGCGGCCCTGCGAAAATCGCCGCTTGCTACCCGAGAGCCGTGAAGTGGCTTTTTCACAACGCTGGCGTCAAATTTCCCGAGGATGAAGCCGAGGCGAAGGTCTTGAACATGCGAACGCAAACCGCCGACGAGATTTTGAGCGAGCTTCTGGACGAATGAAAGATTTCATGACGAAACGTCAATCAGCAATTGTATGATCAGCAACGAAGCAAGCCCACTCCAAGTCGTCCTTTACGAAGGCGAAGGCAGTTCTCCGCTCGGCGAGGATGCCCGATTCAGCGTATTTTCCGGCCTTCTCGACCGCGGTTACACGGTGACGCGAGTTTCGCAGGCCAAGATTCAGAAGCCAGAATCAGAGACTCGAGACCGACTGCTCGTGCTCGGAAATTTCGGTGGAAATGCTCCTGATCTCGAGGATGCGGCCGGAAAAATTGCGGTCGATGCGAGGGACATCTCGGGTCTTGAGTCGGAAGCCGTTTTCAGTCTCGTCGACGATTTCCGGGACGGTGGCGAAGCTTCGGCGATGAACCGGCCGCCCGCAGCAGTCAGCGAGGCGGGCAAAAAAAGCTGGAAACCGTGGTTCCCGGTCATCGACTATGATCGCTGCACGAACTGCATGCAGTGCCTCAGTTTTTGCCTCTTCGACGTCTACGGAGTCGACGACGATAAGCAGATTCAGGTCCAAAATCAGGACAACTGCAAAACGAACTGCCCGGCCTGCTCGCGCGTTTGCCCGGAAGTCGCGATCATGTTCCCGAAATACTCAGCCGGGCCGATCAACGGCGACGAAGTTAGCGATAAAGACGTTCATCGCGAGAAAATGAAGGTCGATATTTCGGCTTTGTTAGGCGGCGATATTTACGCAAACCTCCGCGACCGCAGCGTTGCGGCGAAGACCCGTTTTTCGAAAGAACGCAGCCCGGACAAAGCGCTCGGCGAGCGCAAAAAGTGCCTCACGAAGCTTCAGACTGACGGGCTCATTCCAGCCGACGTGCTTGCTGAAATCGATCTGGCGTCCCTCCCCTCCCCTGACGAAATCATGCGGAAAGCCGAGGACGCCGCGGCCAAAGCCAAGGAAGCTTTGGCCGCCCAAGATCAGCCGGCTTAGGTTTTCGACCAAGTCTAATCTGACAGTTTCCAACCCGTCCAGCCACGGCTCAATCCTTCTCGCCGTCCTGCCAGCGCTGCCAGGCCAGTCCCGGCTTGTCCGCGCGGAAACTCAGCAGCTGCTTGTTTTCGACTTCGGTGATGTAAACCGTCCGGCCGTCTTCACCGCCGAAGCACAAGTTGCTGGGCATGCTTCCGGGGAGTTTGATCGTCTGCAAAATTTTGCCGGCAGGAGTGATCTTGAGCACGACGCCACCGCCATGACGAGTGACGTAGAGATTGCCGTCGACATCGCTGCGCATCCCGTCAAGGCCGTGCTCCTCAAACTCGATGATGACCTTTTCGTTCTCGATTTTTCCGTCCTTCAAGTCGTAAGCCAAGATGCGTCGTTGCTTGCTTTCGGCGACGAATAGCTTCTTCCCATCCGGGCTCACTTCGATCCCGTTCGTCGTTCCTTTTCCGTCTGCGAGGAGAGAAATCTCGCCATCCGGCGTGATCCGCCAGAGCGCGCCGTCGCCCTTCTTCCAATCCGGATCGCTGGCGTAGAGAACGTCGTCCGGGCCGATCGCGACGTCGTTCGGCTGATGCATTTTCGGCTCATGCGCGAGGACGGTGACCTTTTTCGTTTTCGGATCGATCTTGAGGATGTTGTGAGCCTTGTAATCGGCGACGAACATCATTCCAGCGCGATCGAAACGAATCCCGTTTCCGTAGCTGCCATCCGGGAGACGCAGCCAGAGCTCAGGTTTGCCGCCAGGCTTGAGGATGCCAATGTTTTCTCGATCCTCGCCAAAACTGACGGCGTAGAGATTTCCTTCGCGATCGCAGGCCGGCCCTTCGATTCCGGATGAAAACAAGCCGGGCTCGGTCAACGCGGTGACTTCGAAATTGGGCTGCTGGGCGTTCAGCAAAGCTGGAATCAAGCAGAGCGCGAAAATGGCTGGAGGTTTGATCGTCATGCTCCAATCTGGAACGAGATTTCGATGATGAAAACATTCTTCACGCTCCTTTTGCTGTTTTTTCCGCTTCTTACCCAGGCGGCGGAGACTTCCGGCGTGCTCGCGGAAGGCACAAAATGGGAAACTCGATTCTACATTATCGATTCGGGTGTCGACGGCCCGACGGTCGTCGTTACGGGTGGAGTTCACGGCAACGAGCCGGCTGGTTTTCGCGCGGCTGAGCAAATTCGGCATTGGCCGATCGCGAGCGGCAAGCTCGTGGTCGTGCCTCAGGTCAACGTGCTCGGTTTGCGAGCGAAAACCCGCTACCTGCCCGACGCTTCGGACGAGGAACGCGATCTGAACCGAAATTTTCCGGTGGTCGATGGCGAAGCAAAACCGCGAGGCGAATTGGCGACCGAGATCTGGTCATTCGTTCGCGATCAGAAGCCGGATTGGATCCTCGACCTTCACGAAGGCTATGAGTATAACGTCTCTCACAAGCCGCCTGAGGGCAAAAAGAAGTCGGTAGGATCGACAATTATCTATTTCAAAGGCGAAGCCCGCGATCCGGTCGTCGAGCGAGCTCTCGAAGCTGTGAATTCGCAGATCAAAAACCCGTGGAAGCGCTTCCGGCCGCTGACGCGTGGGCCAATTTCCGGGAGTCTCGCCAGAGCCTGCGCGACGGCACTCGGAGCCGAGGCGATGATCCTCGAAACGACCTACAAAGAGCAGCCGATCTCACTGCGGACTCGCCAACACCGCGCGATGGCGAACGTCTTGCTCAATCATATCGGCCTGATCGATCGCGACTGCTCAAATCTGCTTACGCCGGGCCGCGAGGCTGAGCAGCTGCTGGTTGGGTTCTTCGATGGACCGGGAGTTGGTCCGTCCGGCAAAGAGAACATCCCGCGAATCGCCGACAAGGCCGAAAAGATCGATATCCACTTTCTCGGCGCGGCGGACATTCGGCCTGAGGTGCTGAGCCAGTTCGATCTCCTGATTTTTCCAGGCGGTAGCGGAAGCAAACAGGCCAAAGCGATCGGCGAAGGCCGCGAACACGTCCGCGAGTTCGTCGAAACCGGCGGCGGCTACCTCGGTATCTGCGCCGGGGCTTACCTTTGCTCGGCTCACTATTCCTGGTCGCTTGATCTGGTCGATTCGAGCGTCTTCACGGGCTCGCGCGAGATCGAAGGCGTCGGCAAAAAGCAAATGTGGTATCGCGGTGAGGGTGCCAGAATCGATCTCGAACTGACTGAAGCCGGATCGACGATTTTCTCCAGCGTTCCGACGGAATTCGACGTTCACTTTCAAAACGGCCCGATCATTTCGCCGAAAAACGCGCCGGAAATCGAGGATTACCAGATTCTGGCTTGGTTTCGCAGCGAGCAGGTTCGTTGGGAGCCGCAGCGCGGAACGATGGTCGACACGCCAGCGATTGTGAGCTGTCGTTTCGGCGAAGGCCGCGTGATTTCGATCAGCCCGCATCCCGAAAAGGATAAGGCGTTGGAGTCGATCTTAGTGGATTCGATTCGGTGGGCGGCAGGGAAATAAATTCAGTAGCTCCAGCAGCTGCTGGCGAAAACCGCTGGATTCTCGAGCCCTGCGCATCCGCCGTTGGCGAGGCATCGTGAAAGATTTTGGGTCTCGCGTAGGAAAGCCTTTTAGAATCCCGAAACATCGACCATTCCCAGTTCGTGAACGGTCCGACCTCCGTTTTCCTTGCTCACCAACTTTTTCTCTCCAAACTACCGATTCCCCGTCCAAGCGGAGCCAAAACCCGCGAATACCCCCTTGATTGTATGTCTGGACCTCCGCCTTCTGATTATAAAACTCTAAAGCTTCCAAAATCGGCCCCTGTCACTACGACCAGGTTCCGACCACCGAAGAAAAATATCCCGCAGACGAAAACTGAGCGGGACGCCCTGCTCAAGTACGTTCGGGACTACATCGATAAGGAAAATCTCGTTCCTCCGATGCCGTTGGACGAGCTCGGCAACCACGCGGACAACGTTTTGCGTGACTGCGGATTCGACCAGAAACTTTATCGAGACTACACGGCCGTTCTGCTCGCAAACGAAGCCTGGCGCGAGACGCTGGCGACGATTCCTTACGAGCGACGTCTGCTTCTGATGCCGAAATGTCTGCGGGTCGAAGAAAAATGCCCAGCGCCGTTCGATGAATTCGGCCTGCTCTGCAAACAATGCGGGCTCTGCACAATCGAGGATTTCCAGAACGAGGCCGAACGCCTTGGCTATGCGGTCCTCGTAGCTGAAGGGTCAGCCGTTGTGATGTCGCTGATTCAGACCGGCAAAATCGAGGCGATCGTCGGGATTTCCTGCCTGCCGGTGCTTGAGCGGACTTTCCCGTATGTCGAAGCAGCTGCCGTCCCCAGCATCGCAGTTCCCCTGCTCCAGGACGACTGCATCAACACGACCGTCGATAACGATTGGGTTTGGGATTACATCCATTTGACCAGCGACGACAAAACGCGCCGACTCAATTTGAATCAGCTCCACGACGACGTGCGGACTTGGTTTTCGCGCGAAGCGATCGACGAAATCATGGGCGAAGCCCAGGGACACGCCGAAGAAACCGGCCGCGACTGGCTGGCAAAAGACGGCAAGCGCTGGCGTCCGTTTTTGACCGTGGCTGCCTACCAGGCGCTGCGCGAAGACCCGGAAGAGCCAATTCCAGACGGCGTGAAAAAGATCGCGATCGCGGTCGAGGCGTTCCACAAAGCTTCGCTGATTCACGACGACATCGAGGACGAAGATCACGAGCGCTACGGCGAGGCCACGCTTCACGAAACCGACGGAATCCCGGTTGCGCTGAATGCTGGGGATTTGCTCATCGGCGAGGGCTATCGCCTGATCGGTGAGGCCGGAATTGATCCGAAATACGTCGTCGAAATGCTCCAGGTCGCCGCTGAAGGCCAGCGTGAACTCTGCCGCGGCCAGGGTGCCGAATTGGCTTGGGCGCGCAACCCGCTTCCGCTCAAAACGACCCAGGTTCTCGAGATTTTTCGCCAGAAAACGGCTCCGGCTTTCGACGTCGCGCTCAAGCTCGGCGCTGCGTTCGCTGGAAAGCTGGACGACGTCTCCGAAGCGCTTGGAAACTTCTCAGAATCCCTCGGCATCGCTTATCAGATTCGGGATGATCTTGACGATCTCTCCGAAGACGCAGGCGAAAACTACGTTGAGGCGTTTCGACCCAGCGTTCTCCTCGCCAAAGCCCGCGAAATGGCCAAAGGCGAGACCAAAGAATGGATGACCGCGCTCTGGAATCGCCAAGCGCAGGACGGAACGACGGTAAGCTCGGTACGCCAGCTCGTCCACGAAGTCGGCGCTGACGACAAGTGCGTTTTGATGCTCGAAACCTACAAGCAAGAGGCAATCCGCAGTCTCGCCGAGGTCGAAAACGCGAATTTGAAGGGTCTGCTTCGGCGGGTGATCGGCAAGATTTTCAACGATCTCGAAATCAAAGGCTGGTGCCGCGAATTTGAGATGAAACACGGCGTCCGCGAAGGCGAAGAATCCGAAGGTGCCGCCCCAGCAGCTGCTGAGGCGATTCTGGCCGGAGTCGAAGCCTGAATCGACGGGCCTCATGAATCTACGGAGGTTGTTCATCGGATTTTCAGTCCTGTTTTTAATTGCTGGCCTCGTTGCGGCGATTTGGGCCCCCGGGGGTTGGCAAAGTGACTGGAAACCGACGAGCTACGCCGCTTCAAGTATTTTGAAGAGCTTCGACAGCTTGAACGAACGAATCGGATTCGCGAAATCGACTCCCGTTCCGCTCATTGGACTGGTTTCCGCGTTGATGGGAGCGGTCGCACTAATTTTCATCTGGGCGACAGCGCGTTCTAAGGGGTAAAGTCTTGGGATGAACTCCCGACGCACCTTTCTCAAATCAGCAGCTGCTGGCGCGGCTGGGGCCAGCCTCGCATCCGCCGAAGCCGCCCAGCCAGAAACTTCGCCAGAAATCATGACGCCAGACGCCCTTCGCGAACAACTCGTCACCTGCCTCGGCGGCCCTTGGCCTGAACCCTGCCCGCTAGAGCCTGAAATCCGCGAAACCACACAGAAAGACGGCTACCGGCTCGAATCTCTAACTTACGAAGTCGAACCAGGCGATCGTGTTCCCGCGCTCCTGCTCGTCCCCGATGGCGTCGATGCTCAGAACCCGGCCCCGGCTGTGGCGATCTGGCATCAGCACAACGGCCAATATCAATTTGGAAAGAACGAGCCAGCCGGCTTAGCCGGGAGTGAAATGCATCACACCGGCGTTGCGCTCGCCAAAGAAGGCTACGTCGTGCTCTGTCCGGATGCGCTCTGTTTCGAAGAACGTCAAGATCCGGCCGGAAAGCTCAAAGGCGGAAATTTCGAGCGATTCGAGTTTCTGCGTTACGTCGTGAACGGAACCTGCATGGCGTGGAAGAACATTCTGGACATGCGCCGCGCGGTCGATTTTCTCTGCGAGCGTCCGGAAATCGATGCGGAAAATCTGGGTTGCTACGGCCATTCGATGGGCTCGACCCACGCCTGGTTGGTTGGCCCGCACGAGCAGCGCTTGAAGGCCGTTGTCGGAAATTGCTGCCTCCCGACCTACTCGGCGATCCACGATCACCGCCTTCTCCATTGCTTTCCAAACTTCGTCCCAGGCTGGCTCGAGTACGGCGACACGCCGGAAATGGCCGGCCTGATTGCGCCGCGCGCGCTGCATTTGAATCTCGGCGATCAGGACGGCGGCAGCCCGATCGAGCACGCGAAGGAAGGGATTAAACGGATTGAATCAGCCTACGCAGAGGCGAAAGCAGAAGAGAATTTCACTTGGTTCATCGAGGAAGACACCGGCCATGTGCTGTCCGAGGAGATGTGGAAACGGACGAGCGATTTCTTCGCGAAACATTTGCGATCCTGACTCGGCTTGAATGGCAAGGGCGGCGCTGTTCCATTTTTTTTTCACGGTAGCCTGAAATTCTCAGGGATAGACCGATTAGAAATAGGGGATGAAAACATTCCCCCTAATCCTCCATACCGTATTCCTTCTTTGCTTCGCTTCGCTGATTCAAGCCCAGCAGGGCGGAAACGTTCGATCTATCGTCGATCGCCAAATCCAGAACGCTCTTAATCCGGAGATGCAGCGGCTGATTGACACCACTGTCGCCACCGGAATGGTCGTTGGCGTCGTCGCCGACGGCAAAATTGTCCACATGCGCGCCTACGGACTGTACGACGCACGGGACAGCACGCCCTTCGACGTGAAGCAGGCTCAAAGCTGGGCCTCGGTTTCAAAGCTCCCGACCGCGATCGCGGCTTGGCAATTGATGACCCGATACCCAGCCGATTTCACGCTCGACACGACTGCAGGCGAGGTTCTTGGTAATTCGTGGAGTTCGTCGAGCCACACAGATTTCAAGAAGAAGAGCGAAGCCACAGTCCGGCAGCTGCTGGCGCATCGTAGCGGGATTCGCGGTTACAAGGGAGCTGTTACGCCGAGCGATCCACGCGGAATCCACAAAGGGGATTGGAAAACCGCATATTCTCGGGTCAGGACGCTGGGCACGGTGCCGGAGTGGAATCCAACGGCGTGCATCAACTATTATCGGGACAAGAGCATGCTCGACATCCGCCGGCTTCAGGAGGTCGATTCCCGTCTTTGGCATGCCCACTATCCTCACCGATACAGCTCGTTCGGTACCTGCGTGCTCGGCGCGATGATCGAACAGACGATCAAAAACCTAAGCAAAGAGGGCAAACTCCAGGAACGACTTCCGGAAAACACCTACTACGGCTGGGTCCGCTCACAAATCGCCACCCCTGCCGGATTGCGCAATCTTCAAGTGAATAAGGGGCAACGCTTTATTCTGCCGGGCGGAGGCTGGCAGTCGGACATCGAAGACATGACAAAGTTCATGATTGCGATGATGAACGAAGATCTTGTTCCGATGAGCGACCTCTACGCGGTCGTGCCGAACAACAGCGGCTATGGTCTCGGCGTTCGGCTTCGCAGAGGAGCGAACAATATCTGGTACGTCGGGCACGGCGGCAGCCAGGGTCTCGTGCGATCAACGATTTCGATTCGCGCGACTGGAAACATGAATCCCACTGTCCACAATTCAAACTTTGGTGTCGCTGTCATGATCAACGGCAAAAAGGCCAAGACCGATACAGGCAGCGACGCGAACGCCAGGCGAGTTGTCGATCTGGTCTACTCAGCGCTGAATCCCTGACAAAATCAGGCACGAGCCGCCGCGATTACTTCTGCGATTCGTATTTGAAAAGTGGCGTCCCCTGTTTCGCACAATCCAGCAGCTGCTGGGGACGAAACGCCGCAACGTCCAGCGCCCGGTGTTGAAACCGGCTGATAGGCAAAACCAAAGTGCCGCCAAAATCGACGAAACCGTTGCTGGAAAAAATCTGCTCTCGGTTTTCGCCCGGAATCAGGGGGACGTGCCCCCAAGTTCCGGCGCGGCCCGCTGGATCGGTTGAGAAAGCGAAACGAATCCGGTTCAATTCCGCGTCAGGCCGATCGGTAAACGAAATGAGCCAAAGATCTCCGAAACGACGAAGAAAGGGCCGGGATTGACTTCGGCTTGAAGGACTGATGTCGACAATATTCCACTGCCCGTCGCCATCAGCATCTGAACCTAACGCAAATGTCATTCGAGTCGTTTGGAGCGAACGATAGCCGACTGCCGGTTTTCCGCCGCCATCGTCGGTCAGCGAAAGCTCCCAGCGCGCGCCTTGCGGATCGATCGTCCGGCGCTCGTCAGACGTGGGCCAGGTGTCTCCGTCGGAATCGAGGGCACGCATGTAGTGCAGGACCTCGCTCGGCGACTCGTAGGCGATGGCCGGGCGACCATCGATCATCGCGATTTCCGGCCGCATGCCTTGATCGAGAGTTTGGAGTTTCCAACTTCCAGCGATGCCGGGCGAATCCGAACGAGCGATTTTGACGACTCCCTGCGTTTGATCGGAGTAGGCCACACAGACACCCTTGTCGACCACCAACGCCCTGACGCCCTGCCCAATTTCAGTCGAAGTGCTGTCGATGTCGACGATCGTCCAATTTCGCCAGGAAGTCGGAAAAGCAGAATCCGCAATCGCGAGCCGCAGTAGCGAACGGCCTGGAGCGATTTCCGCTTCGAAAATAATGGCCGGCTTTCCGCCTGGATCGATTAACCCTAGCGAACGCCGAACGCTACCAGCATGATCGATCGAGACGATTGACCAGTTTTGAGGCAGCGAGTAATCTGATGCATGTGGGTAGGAATAGAATAATGTTCTCTTCGAGTCGGCCCCGAACCAGGCAATCCCAAGAGTCTCTCCTCCAATGACTGCGATTGAATTGCTCTGCTCTGAGCCGAGGCTGGCCTGATAGTGATTGGGCCCATCAAGCGGAAACGGGCCAAAAACCAACGGTTGTTCGGGAAACTCGACCGGTCGGATTGTGCCACCCGCGCTGAGCCCCTCATCGGTTGAGCGCAGTGGACCGATCGTCAGCGCCGGGGAGGGAGGTCGATTTGGCACGCCGTCTTTCGGTCCGCCCAACAAAAACCCCAGCCAGATCAATCCAGCAGCTGCTGCAAAAATTCCGGTCGCGGCAGCGGTCCGGCGCGCCAGCCGAATCAGCCCCGCCCGGCCTCGGCGGACATCAGTGAGCGCAATCCGCATTTCCTCTGCGCTTCCGAATCGCTCGTTGGGATCCTCCGCCATCGACCGTAGCACAATGCGGTCCACGCCCGGGTCCAGGCTGATTTTTTTGGACGGCGGAGCGAACCAGCCGCGAGGGCGATCGCCGGTCAACATTTCGTAAAAAAGCACACCGACACTGTAAATATCGGCCCTGTGGTCGCCATCTGCCGCTTCACCGCGCAGAATTTCAGGCGCAATGTAGTCAAACGTGCCGACAGCGCTCCCAGATAGCGTCAGGTCCAGCTGGATCGAGGCTAACTCCGGTTCCGTTGCCTCTGAAAACAATTTCGCCAGGCCGAAATCGCCGACTTTGACGTGGCCATCCCGCGTGACGAAAATGTTCGCCGATTTGATATCACGATGAACATAACCGAGATGATGGGCGTGTTCCAGCGCCTCACAGATTTCGCAAACGACGCGGATCGCAGTCTCCGTATCAATTTCCCCAGCCCCGATCAGCTGACTGAGATCGCGGCCCTCGATCAGCTCCATAACCAGGTAAAACCAACCGTCCGGATCTGTCCGCCCGAAATCGTAAATATGAACAATGTTAGAATGGGTCAGCGCCGCCATCGTGTGCGCCTCCCGCCGAAAACGCTCAGCGAACTGAATTCTTCCGTTGAACGTCGGGGGAAGAATCTTTACGGCAACCTGACGCCCAAGACTAAGCTGACTCGCACGATAGACCGCGCCCATCCGGCCACGGCCGATTAGCGCTTCCACCTCAAATCCTTCCAGCACGCGATCGAGGTCGCTGGGTTCCGGGGGCTCCCAATCCCAGCGATGCTCAGCCATGGGACTCCTCTCGCGAGCTGCCGCGAGCAGAGCTGCGGGATTGTGGCTATCGAGTTCCATTCTAACGTTAATTCAACCCAGCAGGCCCGCCAGATGTGCGAGTTCCTCTTCAATATTTCCACCAGGCTCAAGCGTCAGTTCGACTTCGGCTCGGACCGCCTCCTGGAAACGCTTTTTCATTCGATAAAGGGCGATCCTAACCGCGTTGTGCGACTGGCTGAGTTTCGACGCCGCGGTTGCGACTGCACCCTTTGGGGCTTCGGAAATCATGGGGCTCACGACCTCGTAAACCTCATCCTGCTTCAGTTTCACGTAGTGCGTGCGCAGGCGCAGGAGAGCCCGTTCCAGCAAATCCAGCGCCCAGCGTCGTTCGAACAATTCGTCCGGCCCTGCTTGTTCAGAGGCCACCAATTCCTTGAACGCGATTCCTTCGGCATGTTCGGCATCGATATGCAGGAACCTTATCTTCCCTCCCCGCTTCAACGCCGATTGGCGGCGGCGATCGACCGCAAGAAAATTCCCCGCCGATCCAAGCAGGTAACTTCGTAAACGGCCTCGCTCTGGATCTGAGCGGTCAAAAAACGGCCCAGTCAGCAGCTGCTGAAAAAATCCCTGCGTCAGGTCTTCGGCATCCTCCTGACCTTTTCCATTGCGGCGAAAGAAAACGTAAACCGGAATCCAGTAGAGCCGGCAGATCTCGTCCAGAGCCAATTGCGCGTCTTCGGAGTCCCGAGCGGCACCCTGGATTTTCCGAATCAGGCTCCATCGTGTTGGAGGAAACGCTCCTCCGGTGACGGCGACCGCGATTTCGGAATTCGAACTTGCAGGCATGAGGTCAGTCTAGACTGAATTCCCCAGAGTCGAAAATGAGGAATTGAAGAACGAAGCCCAAATATCGCTCCTTGTCCCATTCCCCCGGCTCATTCCGCTCCGACCTTCTCAGCAAGCTCGTCCCACTCGCAGTTTGCCCTTATCAGTTTTTCCTCCAATTCGGACAGCTCTCGATTGAGCTTAACAGCGGCGTTCGGATCCGTTTGATAGAGATCACTGTCGTTGAGGATCGCATTGATTTCCTTTTGCCGAGCTTCGAGCGTTTCGACTCGCGCCTCGGCTTTGGCAAGTTTGCTCTCTGCTGCTTTTCGAGATTTGGCCTTTTCCTGGCGCTCTTGAGCCTCTTTTCGCTTCTGCTCTTTGGTCTTCGGCCCCGATCCGCTGCCAGCAGCTGCTGGTTTGGATTTCGCAGCCGTCGCCTGCTTAGGCTGTCCGGCAGTCAACGCAGCTCGCTCGGAATCCGCGCCGGATTTCTCCAGATAATAATCGTAGTCGCCGTGGTAACGCGTGATTTTTCCACTGTCGATGTGAAGGACGGTTTCCGCGATGCTTCGAATGAAATAGACGTCGTGAGAGATGAAAACCAGCGTCCCTTCGAACTGCTTCAACGCGTTGGTGAGCGCATCGATGCTCGTCATGTCGAGGTGCGTCGTCGGCTCGTCCATCAAAAGCAGGTTAGGAGGATTCAGTAGAATTTTCACCAGCGCGAGCCGGCTTTTTTCTCCCCCGCTAAGCACGCTAACGCTTTTGTAGGCGTCGTCACCGCTGAAAAGAAAACAGCCTAACAAAGTTCGAACTTCCTGCTCAGTTGCCGTTCGATCCTGCGTGTCGAGCGCCTCTTCCAGAACGCTGTGCTTGATGTCGAGCATTCGCGTTCGGTACTGAGCAAAATACCCAACATCGACGTTCAACCCGGGTTTTCGTTCGCCTTGTTGATAGTCGATATCGCCCGCCAACAGCTTGAGCAGCGTCGATTTGCCAGATCCGTTCGGCCCGACGAGCACGATCCGTTCCTTGCGCTCGGCCTCGAAATTCAGGTCCGTGTAGACTTTCGTTTCCCCGTAAGCCTGATGAACTCCGATCAATTCGATCACTTTCCGACCGCTCTTGCGCTTCGGCTGCGGCATTTTGATGCTGACCGTAGCCTCTTCGTTCGCTGGCGGAGCGAGCCTGACGATTTTGTTCAGCTGCGTCAGTTTTGACTGCGCCTGCGCAGCCTTTGAAGCCTTGGCGCGGAACCGTCGAACGAAATCCTCAAGCTTCGAAATCTCACGCTGTTGATTTTTGTAGGCCGCCCACTGCTGTTCCTCACGATCCTTCTTTTTAACGAGGAACGTATCGTAGTTTCCACGGTAGTGATGAAGCTGGCCGCGGAAAATGTGAACCATCGAATCGCACAGCTCGTTGAGAAACTCCCGATCGTGCGAGATCATCAAAATCGCGCCTGGGTAGCCTTTGAGGTAGCCCTGAAACCAACGGAGTGACTCGAGATCGAGGTGGTTCGTCGGTTCGTCGAGCATCAGAAGATCCGGCTCTTGAACCAGCAGCCGCGCGAGGTGCGCCCGCATGACCCAGCCTCCGCTGAGCTCTTTCATCGGCCGATCAAATTCGTCATCCCCGAAGGCCAGACCCTTCAAAATGCGCTTCGCTTTCGGCTCCAGATGATACCCGCCAAGCTCGTCAAATCGCGACTGAGCATCCGCGAAATCGCCCGAACTCAAGTCGCCGCTCGTTTCAGCAGCTGCTAGCTTGGCGCGCAGCCCGACGATTTCCGCGCTGACGGACGTTGCGACTTCAAGAACCGTTTCGTCGCCGACGGGCGCGCTTTCCTGGGGCAGATAGCCGAGCGTCGTCCGCTTATCGCGCGAAATCGTCCCGTCATCCGGCGAATCTTCTCCCAGAATCAGCGAAAACAGAGTCGTCTTCCCGGCTCCGTTCGGACCCACGAGTCCAGCCCGATCCCCCATGTTAACTTGAAGCGAAACGTCGCTGAAGAGCGTCCGTCCGTTAAAACCTTTTTCGACTTTGTTGAGTGTGAGCATCTCCGTGCTAGTCTCCGCGCCGTGTCTGAATCCGAATCAATCTCCTCCGAAACTTCTGCTTCGTCGGCTCCACCGGCTGGAAAGCGGGAAAGTGTCCTGATCAGCATAATATTCAACATTGTCCTGCCTGTACTTGCGTTGACGAAGCTGAGCGTCCGCCCGCGCTCGATGCGAAGCCCCGAAGAATTGCAGAAAATCGACGATGCGAGCGCGCAAATCGCCGATGCGGCCAATCTCGGGCTGAATTCCGGCCAGATCGAGGCGCTTGAGGAAATCGCCTCAAAAGATCCGCCGTTTTACGCGATGGGTCCGGAATGGGCATTGATCATCGCCTGCGCGTTCCCCATCGTCTACGGCCTTTTCGACTACTATCGGCGTCGGCAGGTCAGCATAATGTCGGTGCTGGGACTCGTGGTCGTGCTGATCAAAGGCGTCTTCGGCCTCTACAAACTTCCGCCGATCTGGCTTGCGTGCTCAGAAGCAGCCCTACCTCTCTTGTTCGGCATCGCGATCATTCTGAATAGCCGGGCGAAAGTTCCGCTGGTTCAAAAAATGCTGCTGAACCCGGAGCACATCGACATGCCGAAGATCAATGACGGCTTAAAACAGCGAGGGAACGAAGGTGGCCTCGCTGGTCTGATGGTCCACGCATCGTGGTGGTTCGCAGCAACAACGCTCGGGAGCGCGATCCTGAATTTCGTTCTGGTCATGATCACCGTCAAGACCGATCCTAACCCGAGTTACGAAGCCTACGAAACTTACGTCGACGAAATCGGCAAGTTCACCGCGCTCCAATATCCGTTTATCATGGTGCCGCTGATGATCGGAAACATCGCGCTTCTCTGGTGGGTCCTGCACAAGGTCAAGACGCTGACCGGCTACGGCTTTACCGAGCTGATGCTCAACGCGCCCGAGGTGGAGCCCGCGCCCGAGGGGCCTGACGAGAAAAAGGAGTGACTCCGCTACCCGAGCCAGCCCTCTAAACCTGGAGCGTCCTCGATCTGCGGTCGCAACGTCTTCAAGCTGTCGTTGGTGTCTCGGATTCGCTTCGCTACGACGCTGATCAGGCCGACCAGAAGCGGCACGCCTCCGTTTCCGTCGACCAGAAATTGGTTCAAGCCGTCGCGGTCGATTCCCCAAACCAGACTTTCTTCCGCCGCGATGGCAGATGCGCTGGCGGAGGCAGGGTCAAAGAGGTTGATCTCGCCGATCGATCCGCCGCGGCTGATTTGAGCCAGGACCACGTCGACATCGGCTTTTCGGATCTTCAGCATTCCGCGGACCACGATGTAGAGGCGATTTTGTTCGGCACCTTCGCTGATCAGAAACTTTCCGGGGCTGACGTTGATGTATTCGCCGAGCTTGGACAGCCGGATACGATCCTCGTAAGAAACAGAAGCGAGAACCCCAGATGCTGGCAGTTCGGGAGGAGGAGGGCTGAAAAACATGGCTTTACGTTTGAAGCCAAATTGGGCAGGAAGGAAGAAAAAAATACACCCTTATTTTCATTTCGCGTTCAAAACGGCGTCGATCATCGAGTAAGCCGCGTCTCTTTGCGGTTTCTGGAAGTCGTGATTGTAATCCGGATGATCGATTACGATCTGAGCATCGGTCCCGGCAAGTTTAAAAATCGGCTCAGCAGCTGCTGCGCATCGATCAACACTCTTCCAACGAAAATTGCTGTCTCCGAGCGGAGCGTTCACGTAGACCGATCGCGGTGCCAGAGCGCCGAGCATCTCGGTAAAATCGAACGGAATTTGGTCGAGCTTTCCACGGTAGTCGCTCAATCTCGGCATGTAGCGGATCTGGCACCAGCCCTTGCTGAAGTACCAGACCTTTTCGGCTCCATCATAATAATCTGGGTAGGCATCGAAGCCGCAACTGCTGACGATCACGGAAATCCGGTCATCGAAAACAGCCGTGTAAATCGCGTTGTGACCACCCAGCGAGTGTCCGATCGCACCGAATCCGCGCTCGGTGTCGACGTCGACGTAAGCGAGATTTTCGAGCACATCGAGAGCCCGCGAGTTGTCCCAGATCGCTTTCATCGTTCCGCTGACGTAGCCGAGTTCGCCCAGATTCGGCCAATAATTGGCCAAATGTGTGTAGGCCGGTGAAATCGTCACGAAGCCGCGTTCAGCCAGTTCCGCTGCGTACTGCCGGTTCTCGCGACCGCCGAGACCGACCACGACTTTGTGGCCGACGGTGCTGTCGGTCGGATGCAGGCACAGCACGCCGGGAACCTTTTCTTTGCTGTCCTTCGCGGTTTTCGGGATGCAAAGATAAGCCGGCGTTCGGGAGCCGGGCTCGCTCTGATACGTGATCAGAAGACGATCGTAACTGCCGACATCGGCGGTCTCTTCGACTTGGACGTCCAGATCGACGCGGCGGTCGTCGCCTGGAAACTTGCCCATCACGGTTTCCATTCCACGAACAATTTCAGCGCGGCGTTTTTCCCAATCTGCGAACGATTTGACTGGCTGAACCTTCCCGTCGGCGTCGTGAAACTGGAGAAGGTTGTCGCGATCGAGCCGTTCCTGCGCGGAGGCAACGGACAAGCCGAATATGAGGGTTAACGTAAATATTTTCATTGATTTCAAGCGGTTCGATCGACTAACGCCTTTTCTTTGCCCGGGCGAATCGGGATTTTCGAGCCTCAACTGCTTCGTCTTTCTTCGGCTCTGACTCAGGAGTTTTCTCAGCAGCTGCTGGATGCGTTTTCGACGAAGCCGATTGTTCAAGCACGCTCGGCGGACGATTTCTGACGTTCTGTTTGGCGTACTTCGTTTTTGCGCGCCGACGTTTGGCGAACTTCTGGAAAAACGAGTCGAACAACGGAATCTGCCATCCCATTCGCGTGATCAGAGCGTCGCTGATAACGAGCCCGAACAGGCAGGCGAAAAGCCAGGAATGAATCGTCGAAGGTTCGCGCTTTTCGGGGCGCTCCCAGGCGTCACTGAGCTCAATCAGCTCGTTTCCTCCGCTAACCACGGATGCCTGCTTCAGCTCTTCTTTGCGGATTCCGTCAAACCGCCACTCCGGGCTCCCCCCGACAACCAGCGGACCAAACGGGATCGCTGCGTCGCCGATCTGGATCGCGCCACGGACCATCCGGCCATGCTCGAGGCGTTCCTGCATCTGAAAATGTTCGGGCGAAATTCTGCGCCAGGTCACTTCCTGAATTTCGCTGAGCGCTTGGCCCGCTCCAGAGCTGTGCTGAGCCAGAAAAATTCGCGGCGGCTCAGCGAGAATTTCTTTCCACCGTTCATCATGAATCAGGTCCAGTGTTAGCTCATCGCCATCGATCTCCGTCCGAACTCCGATCCCCGGCGGCATTTCTTCGCCCATCAGCCATCGATTCAGCGTTTGGACGAAGTCGCCGACTTTGTCCCACTCACGGACGGATTCCGAATACCTGCCTCCTAACGGAAATGAAACTGCCCCAACACGCCCGATCCCGCGTTGAACGAAAGTGATCATCGGCGCGCTGAATTCGTCTTGCGAACGCAACGCAACCGAAGCTTCAGGCTTTTCATAACTTAAATTGTAGCCATCGACCTTCTCCAGCCAATCGAAATTCTGCCCTGAGATCTCGATCCACTGCCCAGTGGGCTCGACTCCCACGACTTCTTCAACGAACAGCGATCGAGCCACTGTCACCGTTTCCTGAGCAAAAATGTTCGGCACCGTCGCTGGATCCGTCGTGAAAAAGATTCGGCCGTTGCCCAGCTTCGCGATGTCCTCCAGAAAAGCCCCATCGCTGTCTGCTGGAGTTCCTAACCCGATCACGCTGACCGTCCCTCCGTTATCGATCATTTCTTTAACCAACGTTTTGTAGGCTCCGGGCTCCTCTGAGTCAGCCGCATCCGAAAAAAGAATGATGTGGCGCTGACCAACTGTAGATTTCTTCAGCGCATCCCAACCTGCCTTCAATCCGGTGTAAACGAAAATCCCTCCGCCCATACTCGCGATCCTACGAATTCGTTCTTCGATATCTTTTCGGTTCGATCCGACCGGCATCAGGGGGACTTCTTCGTGGGCAGAACTGTCTACCGCAAAAACTGTGATTTGATCGAAATTTCCTAACAATTCGACCGCCTTCGCAGCCCCTTCGTTCGCCAGGTCCATTTTCGTCATCCCGCCAGCAACGCTCGCGGTCATCGAGCCCGAACGATCCATGATGATCGCCATCGCCACTGCTAACTTTCGATGCTCGGCCTTCAACTCCATCGTAACTGGCATCAATTCTTGCAGCGCCGACTCGTAGTAGCCGCCAGATGCAAACGAGTGTCGACCGCCAACCATCAGCATGCCGCCACCCTGACGTCGCACGAAAAAATCCACTGCGGCGAGAAAATCTTGAGGAATTTCGTAGGCCGGAACGTTGTTGAGAATCAGAACTTTCGAGCCCGTGAGCTGACCGATCTGCAATTCGGTCGGCTCCATTTCGACCTCGACTTCAAATCCCTGGGAAGTCAGCATTTCAGCCAACGGATCGTCGATGTATTTCGTTACCAGAAGAACTCGCGGACCACTTGTGATTTCGATCCAGCCGTCGAATCGATTATTCCCGAAATGCGCGTCGCTGATCGCGTTTTCGCCTTCAGCATTGACGACGATCTCGGCAAGATATTTGTGGGCACCCGGAATTCCTAACCGTGTCGAAAACTGCAGAATCCCCTTTCCGCCCACCACGGGAACGACGTAGTCCTGAGCCTCGGTGCCTTCGCGGAAAAACCGGATCGGAACGTTCGCGTCCACGTCGCCTTCGACCCGGATCTCTACGAGAAACGGTTCGGCGATCCGCTTTCGCGCCGGGATTTTCAGCTCGGTGATTTTGTAGTCAGTCTCTTCTTTGGCTTCCAGAAGTCGATAATCCAGCGGCACGCCCGCATCATAAAGTTTATGGCCGAGATCACGCAGCGGCTCGGTCGCGTAGCCGTCGCTGAAAACAACAAGCCGAGCGTGTCGGTTTGGCCTCAGCATGGCCAGGGTGCTTTCGATCGCAAGCCGCGTTCGGGTGTAACTCGAATTTCCGCCGTAGGTGGACGTTTCGCCGATTCCCTGCTCAACGACATCGCCCGCAAAATTCACGAAATAGAGCTCATCATTCGGGGAAGGCTGAGACTCGCGCAAAAGCGCCTGCCATTCTTCAAAACCTTCGCCGCCTGCGACGATCGCCTTGGCAGAATCGGACCGATCGACCAGAACCCAGAGGTCCATTCCGCTCTTGTACTGCGGGACCTGCGGGTCAACCAGGATGAGAACGATGAAGAGCAGAGCAAGTGCTCGAAGCGGCGACCAAAGCTTCAAACCACGCCAATACCAGCCAGCAGCTGCTAGCACCGGAATCAGGAGAAACCATTCGGGATTTTCAGGGACCATGCCTCTCTGATGCTAGCTCAATGCGGTGAATTTCCGAGAGAAAAGTCGCTCAACGAAATTCTGGCAGGCCAAGGATCGGTTGAAGCCGATCGTATTCTGCTTTTGGCAGGATCACGTAGTGCGGCTTATCTTTTTCGCGCAGCCACGTCATCACGCGCGTCAGGTCGGGCTCGGCCATCGTTGTGCAACCGGCAGTGGGTCGATCGGGCCCTCTCCGAATGTGGAAGAAAATCGCGCTGCCACCACCCGGAGCTGCCGGATCATTATTGTGGCGCACTTCGATTTTGTATTTGTAAGCCGTATCGCCCAAACGCATCCGCTGAGACTGAAACCAGGACGGCTCGGTGCCCGGCTTAGCAACGTAGTGCTGATTGTAGAGCGGGTTTTTCGGGTCGTCGATCCAGGCATCGTATTTTCCGACCTGGCGATAGGAAAATTTCGAGCCGGCAGGCAGTTGGCTCGGGTAACCAAACATCTTTCCAATCGCAAACACGCCAGCGGGGGTTTTCCGATCGCCCTCCTTTTTAAACGGGCCACTTTCGACACCGGGAATGGCTAGAGCTCCCCTGCCCCATGCGAGTCCGGTTCGCCCAAGCAAAACATCGACAGGATCCTGAAACGCTGATTTCCAGGTTCCATTTTCTCGATTGAAGCACCAGATCCGGGCTCGATCACTGTCCCAGGTTTTCGCGATTCCAACGATCAGCTGACCCACATCTTCCGGCAACTGCTGGGTTTTCTGGCCGTAACCCGGAACCGCCGCGACGAGCGCAACGCACAAAACGAGATAAAGCCGATTTCCCATTCGCGAGTCTACCCCAAACTGCGAGACACCTCAAGCAAGCGGGTCGCCAGGCTGCTTTGGCTCGGCAGGAAGTCGACGAACCCCGATTCGCGAGCGCTCGGGCGTCCCGGCCGGTGTTGGCCCTGCCGACTCAGCCATTTGTTGGCTCGTTGTCGGCGTTGCCGAAGTGCTGTTGTTATGAGCGCGAAGAATGATGTCGAGCGGAACGCGAGCGTCCTGTTCATCCTTTCGTTTGCGGCGCTCGAACACGCCAAATCCGCCAAGGATCCCAGTTATCATCATTGCAAGCCCCAGACCACCAACACCAGCCTGAATGTAACCAGCCCTCGTTTCGCGGTTAAACGTTGGACCATACCTTTGCCAGTCCTGGTTTGGAGTTGTATCGGCTCGATGAGCTAGAACGTAGGACTGCTGAGAATAGAAGACAAGATAGTAGGCAAACGGGCTTAGCAATAATATGGTTCCACAAACAAGCAGGGTAGCGGCAAAAGAAGATTTCATTTAACTAAAAATATCGTCAACAGATCGAGTGGGCTTCCGCTCAAACCGTGCGGGCGTTCATCCGGGTTACCACGGCTCCGTCTTCTTCAAACTGCTCGAAGTCTTGCTTACTCTCCTCAAGCCGAGCGGACCACTCGGCCGGATCACCGGAAGACGGCAGCGGTGCGGCGGGAGCAACTGGCTGTTGCGGTTGTTGAGGAGCTTGGGAGTAACCCTGATAGATTTCGTTTTCCGAAGGATTGAACGGCGAAGCGATTGGCGCGATCGGCTCAGCGGAAATGGCAGCTGGAATCTCTGGAACCTCAGCCGTGACTGGCGCGATTACTTGCTCTGGCCCGAGATCAACTTCTGCTACTGCCGGCATCGGAGCAGCGACGACCTCTTCAACTGGAGCAGGGGCGGCGGCGACCTCTTCAACCGGAGCAGGCGCGGCGACGACCTCTTCAACTGGAGCTGGCGCGGCGACGATTTCTTCAACCGGAGCTGGCGGAGCGACGAACTCTTCAACCGGAGCTGGCGCGGCGCCGATTTCTTCAACCGGAGCAGGCGCGGCGACGATTTCTTCAACCGGAGCTGGCGGAGCGACGAACTCTTCAACCGGAGCTGGCGGAGCGACGACCTCTTCAACCGGAGCTGGCGGAG
>JBLHKS010000016.1:0-61595 GCA_047620505.1 Verrucomicrobiales bacterium
ACGATTCTTCGAGACGCGTATCTTCCAAGATTGCTTCACTCATCTTCGGTATCGTTGAAAATCACAGACACTACTTTCTTGAAATAAGTCAATCTCTGAGAGTAGAGGTCGATCACTTTCGAAAGTTCCTCGGCGGTTTTCTCCTCAAGGTCTTTGTGGAAATTCGCTCTTACTAAAATACCTGACTTTTCCACTCCTTCCATCTGAATCTGTCGCCCATCAAAATTGATCGTCAATCTTCCCGGGTTCCCGTCGAATGAAAATCTGAATCCGACGTCAAGAGGTTGAAGTTCATCAATCCATTTCTGTTCCGACACAAACTTCTCCTTAAGGTATTCTGTCGGATGAGTTTTCTCGATGATCACATCAAAATTAACCCCCACGGCACCATAATCAACGTGCGGCAGAGCACTGACATATTTTTGAGCAATTGAGGCAATTGCTGAATCTTCTGGCGCACAATCAATAGTCCTTTGGCCAACCTGAAGCTTTCGCTCTTCGGCTACAAATCGAACGCCGTTCTTGAACGAAGCGGTCGAGATTGCAGGGGTGCAGAGTGGAGGATCGGCCAATTCCCAATCCCTTCCAATGATGTCTTGCGCCTCAAGAAATGAAGGGTGCAAAATCGTCGGGTTGTGGCCTTGGGCGGTAACTACCAGCGCCACATCTAAAAACGTCAGGGTCATGGAATTGTTCGTTCAACGGGAAGACATGCAAGGAGGCGCACCTGCCAGATCACACCGGAATTCGCTCTCATTCGGGACTGATAGGAGGCTCTAGCTGCCTCGTCAACTGGCATTGGTGGTGGCTTCTGATCTTGTTTTCGAGGTTGCTCTTCGCACGTTCAATGCTCAAGTGTAACACAACGACGCAACACAAACCGCCAATTCGGTTCACATAAGTCGTTCATTATCAAGGAAGTCGAGAAAACGGGTCTAAGTCCCGCCCTCGCCTTTCTCTTTCAAACTGAGGGAGCTACGAAAATTAAAGACGCTGCTTTGATCAAAGTGGGATAAAAAGAGGGATAAAGATCGCCCGAAATCGTCCTCATTTTTTTACGTTTGCCCGTGTTTTTTGGGCCATCTCTTACGCCACGGGCCCGTCGGCATCGTGAGAGCGGACTTCGCGTTCCATTATCAGCTTGGCTCGGACGGATGGCGCGTTGAAAGATTTCTTGCGAAGGAGTGGACGGACTTATTCTCGCGAAGGAGTGGACGGACTTAAAATCCGTTATCCTTCGGGGTGTGTGGGTTCGATTTCCACCGGCGGTATTAAAATTCCCCGTAGAAAGGGAATTAGCTTCATTTCAGTGCGTCCTCCTGCGGGGCAATTCGGGATCGGGATCGCCACTGGATCGCCACTGAGATAATCCGCCAGCGCTGGTGAATTACTCTACCCGGAATTCAGCCAGTGACCTCCGCCCCACTCCGGCTCGAACTTCAGCAGATAGGTTTCGCGGTAATATCGGATTGTGATTTCGCCGCCCTGCTCGCGCCCCATGAGCAACGCCATCCCTAGCGCGCCGAGGCGGCGATGATCCAGAGCGGAAACTGAACCACGACGACGGCTCGCTCTGCGAGGGATTTTTCATCTTGTGACGATCGAGACGGGCTTCACTTCCGCCGCGTCGACGGTGTGCCGACTCCCCATTTGAGCGCGATCTCGATCGCTTTCAGGGCCGTGGAGCCGTCGCCGGTCTGGATCTCATTTTCGAGCCGGTTCACGATCTTCTCGGGGTCGAGATTGCCGAACGAATTGGCGAGCTGCTGATTCAGGCTTTTCGTTTCAGAATCTGACGGAGCCGAAGACGGGGCTTTTCCGGGTTCTGGACGAATTTCGCGTCTATTATTGCCTGATTCGTCAGAAGCCGGGTCAAAAAGTGAGTCGAGAGACCCGCTTCGGGCGATTTGAGCCATTCCTTTCTGTGCTTTCACCCTCGACGAGAACTGACGCCACTTCCCAGAGGGCGAATGCCTCAAAATCCAGCAGAGCGAAAGCGATGGGAATGTTTCGCAGGCGTTTCTATCATAAATCGTTAACAGTCCTTCGGAGTGCTTTCTGGGGTGCATGACCTGACTTGAGACAAATCCAGGCTCTTGCGAATGAACGCTCTTCGCCTGTTTTTTGGTTGCCATGACGTTCGAGAATTTCAGAAACTCAGTAATTCCTGACATACACACAAAGCGTGGCGGTGCCAGCCATCTGACCACCAAACCCCGAGCGTCTTCGCGATAGACCGAGCAAAGCGGAAATCGGGGTTCGTTTACCATGTTCGAGAAAGCCAACGTAGGAACGAAAAACAGCATGGCCCGCGGGATCATTTGATGTTTCCGTCCGGCTTAGGTAGTTCCGATTCAAGGCCGCCTTTCACCCACTGATGATTTGGCTTGTGGAAGGCTGCCGGATTTGATACCTCTCGGGCTATGAATTTCCACGCCAAATCCCTGATCATCGCTCTAGGCGCGCTTGCCATTGGTTTCGTTCACGTCGCCTGCAACGGCTATTACGATGACAATGAGGGCTACCGCTACGGGCGCGGGTATGACGACGACGATGATCGCGGGCGACGCCGGTATGACGACGATAATGATCGCGGGCGACGCGGGTATGACGACGATAATGATCGCGGGCGACGCGGGTATGACGACGATAATGATCGCGGGCGACGCGGGTATGAAGGCGACGATGATCGCGGAAACCGGGAGTATCGCGACTACGATTGAGGTTCATCTTGTCCTCATTCAGCCGGCGTCGTTGTGCCGGTGTGGCCTTACCGAGGCTTCCAGATTACAGGCCAATTCTGGTTGGAATCAGGTGAATCTCACAAAAAGGGCGAGGCCGAATCGCTTAGTGTCAGCAGAATGGAATAGGCAAAACCTGAACGTGCCAGCAGCTGCTGGACGTGTTGCCATACATGGGCTGACAATTCGTGATGCTCTCAGAATGCCGTAAATGCTCATGCCCGCCTCCCCGAACGCTGTTTCAAGCGATGCAGACAGAAGCGACTCAATCCATTTTGTGGAACCCTTTCCTTTCGTCGACGCCCCCAGTGCCGCTTGGGATCGCATGACCGACGCAGTTTGCCGACTTTCCCGCACGACGATCATTACCCAAAGCGACACCTTGCTTGTTGCCGAATGTCGCAGCCGAATTTTTCGGTTTGTTGATGATCTCGAACTGCGTCTTGAGGTCGAGAAACAACAAATCGCGGTTCGTTCGGCTTCCCGATTCGGATATTCGGATTTTGGCGTCAATCGCCGGCGTGTTGAAAGACTTCGTCGGCTTTTCGACCCGTGAACTGCGCCATGGAACGGGGAGGCGGCGGATTCAAGCTTCAGCCTTTACGGTTGGCATGTGCCCGTGCTATCAGTCGCCCTCGGCCTGTAGAACCGTTTGAATGCCTGAACCGTCACACCTATGAGCAGAATCTTCGGAGCACTCCTGAACCTGTTTTCCACCATCTTCAGCAAGATCGGCCAGTAAGCGCGCCTATGTCCGAAGACGACCCATCCCATCCGCTGGTTTTACGCGAGCGCCACCATATACTGGTCACGCGCCTCAGTTCGAAGATCGATCTGCTGGACCGGATCCCGCTGTCCGGCGTGCGGGCCTGTTTGCGATTCACCTCGTTGGGCTTGAATGCGAAGTCGCCGGCCGGATCAAAGAGGACTTCAAGAACCGGAAGGCGCGTGACGCGCTTTGGGAACTGATGAAAGTGGAAGGTCTGACCGATGAGATCAGCTGGATTCTGAAACGCGATCCTTGGCCGGCGGATGTACCCATGATCATGGCTGCCCTGCGGGAAGTGGAAGGAAATTGTCCCGCGACGCTCAACGCCCTCTTACGTTACCCCTTGTCGAAGCGCCCTGTCGATCCTTCATCCGCGCCGCGCGGCTCAAGGGCTGTTCGGTTCACGATCCCAAAAAGCTACACGGATCGGGATTACGCGCGGCTGGCTATCGACGGTCTGAAGGACTCGTGGGGAGAAGAGAATGTTCGTTACAGGTTCCTCAGGCAACCGAAGTCCAAAGCTCTGGGAAGGCACGGTCGATCAATTGCTGGAGCAGCTGAAGAACTTTGATGCAACGTCCTCATTCGCAGCTGGTAGTCGCCAAATCTTCTACTATCTCGAGCCGCAGGGAGAACACCAAGATCTCCGGTTTCACATCTGCGGCGCCGCCACGGCCAAGAAGCGCTGGCTGGAATGGTGGGAACGGGTTGGCAAGGACTGGTATTCCGCCTCTTCATCGGCCTGGGAATGAGGCCTTGCCAGCCCGTCACAGCCCAAAATTCAATGAACCGGGTCTCCGACCAATCGACCAATCCGCTCAGTGCCGCCCATCAAATTGGTTGGCGGCGAGTCTCACTAATCGACCCTTAGAATAAACTCGACGAGTGATCGCCTAATTCCGCCAGCTTTCGCGCGAGTGCCAGGCTCTCCGGCGACATCTTCGCCAGTGGATATTTCGCGGTCTATGTGAAAACGTGGGCAATTACCTTCGGATGCGGAATTTCATCACTTAGCTGGCTTTGGATCATCGGGATGCGTTGGCGTCTTTGCGAGTGGGCCTTGTTTAACGCCCTGCGCCGAACTTGGCCCTGACGTACCGAACGATCCACTGCCACATCCAGCTGCCGGCGGAGACGCTCTGGCCGTCGTTGAGGCGGGCGTAGCCCCATTCGCCTTCGGCGAGCTCTAGATTCGGGTTGGTCGAGTCTAGCGCCCCGATTGCCGCGATCCGCGCTCCGGCCAATTCGCGGCCCGTGTTCGCGGCAGGTCTGTTGAGGCCGCTGAAGTGGCGCTGGGATTCGTTTTCGAAGGTCTCGCGGGCAATGCCGGATCGATTTCCGCCGGATTGATCGGCGATTCCGACGACGGCGAGCGGACCGCCGGCGGTGGCGGCGAGGGCGGGATGCGGGATCGCTGAAGTGGCGCGTTTTTCGATCTTTGTCAGGGTTGCGCTCAGGTCCTCGGGGCGACCTCGCAGACGCACTCGAATCGCGTCGCCGTTATTGAAGTGTTGTGAATCACGTTGGCTGGCCGAGACGAGGAGACTGGGCGGCTCTTCGGGGAAAATCATTAGCAGCTGCTGGCCAACGCCGAGGAAACGGTCGGACATCGAGGTCAGCCGGGGTGCGTGGACGCGGCCGGTGACGGGGGCGCGGAATTCCAGCGACGCGACGCGGTTTGACTGAGCCGAAAACCGGTTTCGCAGGCTTTTGACGACCTCCTGTTCGGCTTCCCATGATGATGTTTTTCCGGCGGCGAGATACCGGAGGCTGCGCAGTTCGGCGCGGTTTAAATCGAGTTCAATCGTGGTCAGGGCGGAGGTTTCTTCGAGGTTTTCCGCGGTCACGAGCAGCTGGCCGACTACGACGCGTTGGCCGTGCTCGCAATGCAGCTGGCGGATGAATCCGGGGCACTCGGCCCGCAGGATCGCGGAGTTTTCATAGCGAACTACGACGACTGCCGGAGAGGCCGGGTTGACTTGAATTTTCCAGAGCAGCACCGCCGCGAGGGCGAACCAGAGGGCGAGCCGAACAAGAATTCCGAATGTTCGGTCACGGTGTTTTTTGAGGAGTTTCGCGAAGCCGGCGCATAGCGCGATGATTCCGCCTGACACGAACAAAAACGCGATCACCAGCCCGACGCCGCGAAAGAGGTTGGCGATGATGATGAGAATGGCCAGGCTGATGATAATTCGCCAGAAAAAGGCAAGGAGGCCATAGATGCGTTTGGCGAACCGGCTTTCTACCTTGGATAATAACTCCGAATTCCTCGTGCCCAATCCGCAAACTGGTTCCGAGGCCGTCTTCTCCCTCACCGTTCCGGTGATGCGAGGCGCTGGCCGCCAGAACAGCCTTGCAACCTTCCGGATCGCCAAGCTGGAAAGCGATGTTGCCGCCGTCGTATTCCTCAAGCAGTTGCAAGATCACCTCGGCCAGGTCAATCAGGCTTACTGGACGCACTACCTCGCTCGCGCGGCTTATCGTCAGCGCCTTCAATTGGTCGAGCGAACCTCAAAGATCGTCACGACCCTGGAGAAACGTCAGGAACTCGATCCCGACGCCACGAAGAGCGAACTCTTCCGCGCCCGCGCCGCCATGAAAAAGCGCGAAGCCGACGTTCAGCGCACCCGAATGAGCGTCCGCGTCGCCGAAGAGCAGCTGCGCGCCCTCGTTAACGATCCGGAAATCCCGATGGGCGGCAGCGGCGAGTGGATCCCGACCTCGAGCCCGTTGCTCGACGCGCCTCGGCACGACATCCGGCCGATCTCGCTCTCGGCATTGGCCAATCGCGCAGAAGTCGTCCAGGGCGTCCTCGCCGTTGAGGCCGCCACGATCCAGCGAAACCGCTCCTTGAATTCCTTGAAGCCGCAGCTCGATCTCATCGCCGAAGTCGGCTTCTCCGGGATCGACGGTGGTCGCGATGTCGACGGGACCTACGACGACATGTTCAATCACGGCACGGACGTTCGCGCCGGCTTCCGCTTCAGCCAGGTACTTGAGCGCGACTTCGCTCGGGCCTCGGTCACTCGCCGCGATCTGGAATACCTTCAGCGCGTCGACGAACTTAACCTCGTCGCTGATCGCGTTTTGTTGGACACTTTGGTTCGTTACCGGGAAATGCTTTCCTCTTATCGCGACATGAACGCCAAGTTTCAAACTTTGCTGGCTTCCCGCGAAGAACTTGCCGATCTCGAAAAGCGTTCGGATCTCGACGCGGGCGACGAAGGCGACCGGACGGTTGCCTACTATCTTCAGCTGACGCTCGACGCACTTGAGCGCAATCAGGTTGCCGAAGAAGAATTTCTCGTGGCGGTCGTCAGCTACAACATTTCCCTCGCCGATCTCGAGCAAGCCCAGGGAACCTTTCTCCAATATCAGGACGTCAGTGTTCTCCGTCAGGAAGGCGAGAAGCGCGGTGACGTCGACGAACTGATCATTCGAAAGAACTGAATGTGGCTGAGGAAGCGATCGAGCGGAAAGTCCGGAGAGCTGGACGTCGTCAACCGGTTGGAACCGGAAATGACGGCGCTCTCGGATGAGGAGCTTCAATCGCGGATCGTTGACTGGCGCGAAGGACTCAAATTCCGGCGTTTCGCGCTCGAAGACATCCACGCCGAAGCTCTAGCAGCTGCTCGGGAGATTGCCCGGCGCGCCACCGGCCTTTTCGCCTACGATGTCCAGGTTGAGGGCGCGATCGCTCTGCTTAACGGCCACATCGCCGAACTGGCTACCGGAGAAGGTAAGACACTCGTCGCCGTGATCGCCTCGCTGGTCCTCGCGCTCGAAGGCCGGGGCGTGCACGTTGCCACCGTGAATTCCTACCTTGCTGAGCGTGACTACGAGTTCGCCGAAAAAGTTTTCGACTTCGCCGGCATGACTGTTGGTCTGCTTCCGGAACGTGGCGACAACCCGGGCAAGAAAGCCGCTTACGCCTGCGATGCGACTTATGGAGTCGGTTATGAGTTTGGATTCGACTACCTGCGCGATCAACTCTCCCGGATGCGTCGCCCTCACTTTGGTGCCACGCAGCAACTGTTTGAACGAATGTTAGACTCCATTCCCGCTGACGCCGATGTTGTCCAGCGCGGGTTGGCGGTCGCGATCATCGACGAAGTGGACAGCGTTCTGATTGATGAAGCTGGGTCGCCCCTCGTAATTTCCGAGGCCGGGAAATTGGATGAGGTTGACGAAAAACCCTATCACTATGCCCGGCAAATTGCTCAAGCCCTAACTGCGCCAGATGACTTCAACATTCGCGCCCGCCGTCCCTCTCTGACGTCCGCCGGCATCAAGCGTATCCATGAAGCGCCTGATATCCCGTGGAATCAACTCCGGCGGCCCTGGCAGGCCTATATCGTTAACGCTTTGATGGCCTTGCACGTTTTTAAACGAGATGAGCAGTACATTGTTCGCGATGACGACGTTATCATCGTCGACGAATTCACGGGCCGTGCGCACGAAGAGCGTTCGTGGAACGGCGGCCTACATCAAGCCGTCAGCGCGGAAGCCGGAACGAAGTTACGCCCCGAAATGGAGTCCGCCGCGAGCATCACCCGCCAGCGCTACTTCGCGTTGTACGATCAGATCTCCGGCCTGACCGGCACGGCGAATGAAAGCGCGCCGGAGTTCAAAGAGTTCTTCAAACTGTCAGTGACCGGAATTCCACTTCATCGGCCTGGTCGTCGCGAATTGCTGCCCGATCGCGTTTTTGATACCCAGTCAGAGGCGCTGGATGCCGCCGTCAATGAAGTCAATCAGCGGCATCTTCGCCGCCAACCCGTCCTTGTCGGCACACGCACGATTCGAGTTAGCGAGGCCGTATCAGAGCGGCTGACCAAGCTGGAAATCCCTCATCGAATCCTGACTGCGAAAGAGGACAAAGAAGAAAACGAGATCGTCGTCGATGCCGGTAAGCCCGGCAACGTCCTGATCGCGACCAACATGGCAGGCAGGGGAACGCACATCTCCTTGCCGGATGAGTCCATCGCCGCCGGCGGTCTGCACGTCATCGGAATCGAGCGCAACGAATCCTGTCGCATCGATCGCCAATTGATCGGACGTTGCGCGCGTCAAGGCCAACCTGGCAGCGCCCAGTTTTTCCTCAGCGCCGAAGACGCCCTCGCCAACCTCTTCACCGAAGAAGGCCGCCACAACCCCAGAAAACTGCGAGCAGCGCAGGCGAAGGTCGAGAAAAAAGCCTATCAGTTACGCAGACTAGCAACCGAACGCGACCAATGGATCGATCAAATCAGAAACGTCTTAGCCTGACCCTAATTGCCATGCTGCTTGGCGTTTCCTTCGCCACGGCCGAGGATGAGCCCTTGCGGGTTCGAACCTACCTTCGTCCGATCCACAGCATCGAAATCGCCACCACGGAAACCGGCGTCATCCAGCAGCTGCTGGTCAAACTCGGCGACGATGTCAAGACCGGCGCGCCCTTGTTGAAACTGAATTCCGCCGTGGTCGAAGCCCAACTCGCCCAGGCAAAAGTTCGGGCAAAAATGGAAGGCGACATCAAAGCCGCCGAGGCCGAAATGAACCTCGCGAAAAACCGCTACGAGCTCATGAAAAAGCTGGAAAGCGGAGGTAGCGCCAATCAAGCCGAACTCAATCGCGGACTCGCCACGCTTCAAACGGCTGAAGGCCAACTCCAAGCCACTCGCGAGAACCAGCAATTCTACGTTCTCGACGTCACCCGCATCGAAGCCCAATTGGCGCTCCGCACGCTGAATAGCCCGATCGACGGCGTCGTCGCCGAAGTCGTCCGCGATGAAGCCGAAACGATCGGCCTACGTCTCGACAACGAAGAGCCCTACCTCGTGCGCGTCGTCGACATCAGCCAGCTCAGAGCCGAGGCCCATGTCCCCTACGAATCCGCCAGCGACCTCAAAGTCGGCGACCCGATCACGGTTGAGCTTCGAACAAAAGACACCCCGTCCCTGAATGGTAAGATCGAGTTTATCTCGAAGCTCGTCGACCCCGCAACCGGGACCGTTGAGGTTCACGCCTTGTTTGACGGTATCCCTGATCGAATTCTCAGCGGCATACCCGGGTTCCTGCTCGTTCCCTGACTGATCGAACCAGGCGTGTGACAGGGGGAACGCCAACGATTCTGGTCGCGGCGTCGATTTCAGATGGCAGTGGAGGATTCGACGTGCACGAAGCCCACATTCGTCGGCGCTTGCCGTCGGACGAATGGACAAATTGCGCGACGCGTGGCTTCTTGAAGTTGGTGGTGGAGGCGGTCGGGGCACGAAATATCTGCTGAAGCTAACGCCAAATCAGGTCGGCATTGACTACGAATATAGTCGCCGCCGTAGTCGGGGCAGCTACGGGAGTCCGAGAATGACGCCTGAACTGCGAGAGCGCGGAATCTATTTCTCAGAGAACCGGATCGCTCGACTCATGCGGGCTGAAGGCATTCTGGCGCGGCGCAAACGAGCCTTCCGCCCGAAAACTACTATCCAGGATGGCGAGGCAACCAGCCGGATTGCTCCGAACCGGCTCGCCGAACTGGATCGGGTCGACTCGCCGGGACAGGTTCTCGTCGGCGACATTACCTATGTAGCGACTCGTGAAGGCTGGCTTTACCTCGCTGTCGTCATGGACCTCTTCAGCCGATCGATCCTCGGCTGGAAAATCTCCGAAAGCCTGAGCACCCCCTGGCATCCTCGGCGATTCTCAAAGCGTTGCGCAACCCGTCGATATCAAGCCCAAGCTTGTTTCACTCCGATCGCGTCTGCCAATACACCAGCAAACAATACACCCGAATACTGGAGCTGAACCAGCTGCTTCCCAGCATGAGCGCCAAAGGCTATTGCTGCGACAATGCGGCTTGTGAATCCTTCTTCGCCTCTCTCAAATGCGAAGCCTTCCCAACCAATCAAGTCTTTGAGTCAAAAGCGGATGCCAGAATCGCCATTTTCGACTATCTGGAAACCTTTTACAACAAGCGGCGCAGACACTCCTTCTTAGGGTATATGTCACCCGAACAATTCCTTGACCAACACATCAAAAAGACCACCCTATCACTGACTTGGCGACTGCACGTTTGCTGTCCATTTTTTCGGGGGAAGATCATTCACTTTATCGGTCGATATAGTAGACTGATTATGGGGAATGGCTAGGCTGCTCGCTTCAGAGAACACCATGAGAAAAACTTTGTTCACTCTACTAGCCTGCTGGATGACGCTGGCGCCGCCGCAAGACGTTTCGGCGGCGGGTGACGCGCTCCGGCCTAACATCCTGCTGATCTTAGCCGACGACATGGGTTATGGCGATGTTACCGTCCTCAATCCCGATAGCAGAATTCCCACGCCCAACCTGGACCAACTGGCAAAAGAAGGCCTGACTTTTACCGACGCCCATTCCTCGGGATCCTACTGTGTTCCCTCCCGCTACGGCCTCTTGACCGGCCGCTACATGTGGCGCACGCGTCTGGGATCGGGCGGCAACCTGGCCAATCTTGCCGGCACGCTGATCGAGCCGGATCGAAAGACGCTCGCGGATGTCCTTCGGGATGAAGGATACAACACTGGGCTGGTCGGCAAGTGGCATCAGGGAATCGATTGGAATCTGCACGATGAAAGCGCGCGCGAGGACATCCGGGTGAATCCCAACTACCGGGATTTTCAGAATATCGACTTTGCCTCACCGGTCCTCAAAGGGCCCAGGGACTACGGATTTGACCACGCCTTCGGCACCGCTGGTTCGGCAGAGATGAATCCTGCCGCCTTCATCGAGAACAACCGAGTCACGGTCATCCCCATCTTGACTTCGCAACAAGCCAGGGAAAAGAACGGCGAATGGTATGGCCGGGATGACAACATCGTTGCCGAAGGCTACACGATGGATCGCCTCGTCCCGACACTGTCGAACAAGGCATGCGAATTCGTCGAGACAGCAACCCGCGAGCGGCCCGATCAGCCGTTCTTTCTCTATTATGCAATGACGACACCGCATAACCCGATCGTCCCGAACGAGCAGTTCGTCGGGACCAGCCGCGCGGGAGCTTACGGGGATTTCGTCGTCGAACTCGACCACCATGTCGGTAGGATTCTGAAAAAGATTGAAGAACTCGGAATCGAAAAGAATACGATCGTCATTTTCACCAGCGACAACGGGCCGGTCAATCGCACCAAGGGCTATCGAGAAAAGTGGGTCAGGGGCGACACCGGGATTTACGGGCATGACAGCAATGGGCCTTTTGCCGGCTGGAAAGGAGGTCTTCAAGAAGGCGGACATCGCGTGCCGTTTTTCGTTCGCTGGCCCGAAAAAATCAAGCCGGAGGAGAGTTGTCCAACGACGATCCTCTTCAATGATGTGATCCCAACTTTGGCGGAGATGTTAAACATCGATTTAGATGACGATACCGCCGAAGATGGCGAAAGTTTCTACAAAGCGCTGACTGGAGAATCGAGGCCGGTATCGTTTCACGAGGCGATCGTGCACAATCATAGTAATGGCTCTTTTTCCATCCGTAGAGGCGCTTTCAAGCTGATGGTCGTCGGGCCGAAAACTACAGCGCAGGTTGTGGATGACGATATCTCGCTGTCCTTCGCGCTTTATGACTTGAGCATAGACATCGAAGAGACCACTGACGTGTCTCACAACCATCCGGGGGAGGTGAAGGAAATGTATGCCTTGCTCAAAAAATATATAAGAGAAGGCAGAAGCGCGAAGTGGTAAATCGCAGGGGCTTAGTTTTGTGGTCTGAGGTCAGCCTCTCACTTCCTGAGTCAAAACTGCAACGCACTCGCCCTGCTTTGTCAGCGGAATCGATCGCCTCGCGTACAGAATGCCGCTGCTGCGGGCGGCGACTGGATCGGGATCGCGGTCCGGATGCTCGATTGAGTGAATTTGACCAACACAATCGCCTGCGCTGACCGGATCTCCGAGCTCGAAGAATGGCTCAAAGATGCCGCTGGCTGGAGCCATTATATAGTCTTCCTCATTATCGGCGGCGACGATGATCGGCTCGGCGATGCCCGGGTCTGAAGCGGGTGCCGACAGAACCCCGGAATGTTGAAGGACGTTTCGAACTCGAGCCGTAATCTGTAGCATCTCGCGGCCGAACTGAGCCTTGCTACCCATCTCCGTGCCTAGTGTAACTTTCCCCATCCGCTCAGCACATGAGGGTAGTAAACCTTCTCCCGCGACGTCTCGATATAGAAAGATGTAGGGAGCGCCCCACGCCCGCCCGGCGGCCAGCATGCGATCCATCTGATCCGTATTCTCCAAGCGATGCATGTTGACCGACGGCAGCATGTGCATCGACGAACCGCCTGAGTGAATGTCGACGACCAGGTCCGCGAGGGGCAGCACTTTGGATGAAATGAAGTGGGCGATCATACCCGTGATGCTATCCGATCGTTGACCTGGAAAGGCGCGGTTCATATTGGCTCCATCGATCGGCGATAGCCGGGTTCCGGCGGCAACGGCTGGGTGATTCAGCATCGGGATGATAATGACGCGGCCGTGGACCTGATCAGGCGTTAGCTCGCGGGCCAGATTCATCAATGTGACCGGCCCCTCGTACTCATCGCCATGATTTCCGCCGAAGAGGACCGCCGTTGGCCCTTCTTCGTTTCGGATGACGATGATGGGGATGAAATATTTCGCCCATCCGGCTGAATTGGTCGACTGCGGCACGGCTAGTTGGCCAAAGCGTTTGCCATCGCTCTCGAGATCTATGTCGACCGTTATAAGACTGTCTTTGCTCATGATTTGGTTTTTGGAGGAGCGCCAGCAGCAGCTGGCCGAATTTAACTGAATCGTCAACCATGCGGCAGGCTGGCACAACCACGGGCTTCAAGGAGCGCGCGAGCCTGACTCAAACAGTTCGATCAGAGTCAACTTGTCTGAGAATCCTGCGAAATCGTCCCTGCTTTCCCAGCGTACCATCCGACAAAGCCGATCAGAATCGTCAAACCGATGATCACGCAAAATGGCAAGTTCCAACTCCCTGACACCACACTCAGCCAGCCGATGAACCAGGGCCCCGGTGCCGCGAAAACATAGCCGATTGCCTGCGCCATCGATGATAAACTGGCGGCCGTGGTCGCGTCGTGACTGCGAACGGCGATGAGCAACAGGACCAGGCCGAAGGACGCGTTGACGCCCACGCCAAGGCCCAAAACCGCGATTCCCGTCCATTCGATGGGCAGAAACAGGATCCCGGTCAGACTGATCCCCGTGAGTGCCGAGCAGCCGATCAGCCAAGCGCTTTGAGAGGCGCGCCTTCCGGCCAGCGTCGGTGCGACGAGGCTCGCGGCGCATCCGATGACTTGCAGAGCCGTGACCCAACCTGCTGCGGTTGATTCGGTCATTCCACGCGTTTGAAGCACAGTCGGCAACCACGACACTGCCGAGTAAAAGATCATCGATTGCAATCCCATGTAAGCCGTTACCTGCCAGGCTCGAGGCTGACGAATCAAGGCCCGAATCCCGGCCAGGGGATGCCCCGGACTGCGTGCCGCAGGTGGCGGAAACAGCTGAGGAGCCCAGATGATCAGCGAAATCAGCGCGAGCACGCCCCAAACCGCCAGCGACGAGTTCCAACCACCCTGAAGCGCGATCGCAAACGGCACCGCGAGCGCGACTCCCAATGCCGCGCCAGCGTTCATTGCTGTGGAGTACAAGCTGGTTAAAATTCCGACGTGATTTGGGTAGCGGCTTTTGACGATGCCGGGCAGCAAGACGTTTCCTAACGCAATTCCGGAGCCGATCAGAACGGCCCCGGCGAGTCGCAAAACCCCAGATTCATCTGGCGCAGATCGGACAAACGCACCTGCCGCCAAAAGCAGTAGCCCGGCACCGAGAACCCTCGCAAATCCGAAGCGATTGCCGATCCATCCCGCCCACAACCCGACAACTCCGAACAAGATCAACGGCACGGTCGTCATCGCGCCGATCGCTTCCGTGCTTAGTCCATCAAGGCGAATTCGTTCGGCCAGCGGACCTATCGCGGTGATTGCCGGGCGCAGATTCGCCGCAACCAAAAGCAGGCCACCAATGAGAACGGCGTGACGCCAGAATTGGGATGAGGGCTTCATGAACAAGACGAATCAGATGCTGTGGTCGTCGGAAGCTTTCAGCGGAATACAGCGAGGACGGCCTTCAGCGATGCAAATGCGGGAACCGCTCGTCCAGTTGTGCCCTCCGCCAAACTGGAATGTTTTTGTTAATGTGAGGACTTGTGAGGTTACGGCTTAGATGCCGCGGCCTGCGATTTCAATATCTGGACTGCTGTTGGATTCGCTGGATCGAGTCGAAGCGCTTCCCGGATCCTGCCGGGCTCACCGGTCTCCAGCAGCTGCTGGACGTAATCTTGGACGGAGACTTCGATTCCGGGGCCGAGCGTTCGCTCTAAAACATCATCGACCAGCCAGCGCGCATGGCGCCACGCGACGCTTCCATCTTCACTCGGAATGAGTTCGGCGGCTTTGTTGAGGGAGTCGTCGTCCAGGTTTCGCAGGACCCCATCTTCATCGAGGCGCTTGCCTCCGAGGCGCTCGACAAACTGCAAAAACCAATCGGGTAAGCGCCGATCGATCCGGGGGATGTCCACGACCGCGGATTCGCCATCGGGCAGGAGGACTTCGAGGCGATTCTCTGGGGCCGCGAAACGCAAACTCTTCGGCGAGGTCGAAAGGCGTAGTAATGGCGTTAGCGGCTCGCCGGTTTGCGTATCCCAAAGCTGGAGGCGATTGGAATTCATCAAGACCGCGAGTTGTCGTCCGTCCTTTCGCAGCGTCCAAGCGGAAATCGACTGCGGCACCCGAATCAGTTTGGTAGCACCATCTGGTCCATCGACTCGCAGCGTGAATACTGACTGAAACCTCACGCGAATCTCGCCGCTGGAAGATTCGAGCACCTCCGGCGATGGGCTCGGGAACTCCTCGCTCAAGTCGTCGTTTGGATGATTTCGGAAGAGGTGCGCCGGCTCGCGGCTGATATCAAAAAGCCGCGCTGAGCGAGTTGCGTTCGAGAAAACGGCCAGAAGCCGGTTCTCCGGTCCTGAAGCGACGGCCGAGGAACGACCCGCGCCGATGAGCGCCTCTCCGCTGCCGCCGTTTGCGCTCCAGACTCGTAAACCGCCGCCGTCTCCCGCTGCGAGGAATTCGGTTGAACTCGGAGTGAGCGTTCCAAACCTGACCGGCGAATTAAAAACCTGAACCGGCGGCGAGAGAGTCCCGTCCATGGTCCAGAGGCGAGCAAATCCATCGTCGGATCCGCTCATGAAGTTTCGGTAGGCCGAATTGACGCGCAGTAGCCGGACTGCACCGCCGTGGTAGATTGGGCCCGCGAGATGTTCCAGCCGTTGGGCTTTCCATGAATGAACAGATCCGGAGGCGTCCCCGCTGATGAGATGCGATCCGCTTTCAGACAGCGCCAGTGCGGTGATTTCCACCCGATGCCGGACATCAGTTGCCTGATGCATGCCGGAGTTGATCCCCCATATTCCTATCGCGCCGGACTCAGTTCCGTAGGCCAAAAAAGTAGCTTCGCGAGCCAACGCCAATGCTCGGATTGGAGCCTCGGCGGTTTTGATTTCTCCTTGTCGCTCGCCGGTCTTGATGTTCCGGCTAACCAACTGTCCGTCATCAAATCCGACGGCGAGAGTTTCCCAACGCGGCGCGCAAATGATTGCCGTTAGGTGGGCTTCAAACTCGTATAGGAAAACAGCCGCCGTGGGCTCCGCAATGTTCCGAATCTCAAGCGTCGCGCCATCAGATATCGCAAATCGGCCGTGCAGATCTGCGGGGATCAGGAATCGGATCGAGCCGTCGAATCCAGTTGGATGCGCCTTGGCGATTTGCGCTTTCGGATTCCAGATCACGAGGACCTCGGTCCCGTTTTGGTCCGCGATTGAGGCGATTTGCTGGCTGTCTTCAAAGACGATCGGCAACCGGCAGCTGCTGACCGTGTCCGGATAGGGGATCGCAGGATGAGTCGGCTTGTTGAACTTTTGATGAGTTAGTAATGAGAGCAGGCATGAGGCCGAGGCATGGTGGTCAGGATCGGTCCTCAGCGCACGGCAAAAATAGGCGATTGCATCGGCCGGGCGGCGGCGAGCGGCCAGCTGGAGGCCAAGTTTGTAGTCAGAATTTCGGAACTCCTGTCGTAACTCGATTTCGCGCCGCTGCAGGTCGTGGCTGAGCGCGGTGGCGCGGGCGAACTGAAGCCAACTGACGACAATTCCGATCAAGAGCGAAGCTGCGACGAGAGCGCCCGCGATCACTGCCGGGCGATGCCTTTCGACGAACTTCTTCAGTGGATACCAGCGCGAAGGGGCGGCGGCGACGACTGGGCGATTCTCCAAAATTCGCTCAAGCTCACGAGCAAGCGATCCGGCGCTGTCGTAGCGGTCCGACGGGATTTTCGCCATTGCTTTGCCGACTACCCATTCGACTTCGCCGCGTAGTTCCGCGTCGTGGTGCGAAAGCGGCGGTGGATCGGTCAGGGTGACGCGTCGCAACACGTCGAGCATCGATTTTTCGTCGCTCAAGCCTGACGAAAACGGCTGAACTCCGCTCAACGTTTCGTAGATCAGAACGCCAAGGCTGTAGATGTCGCTGCGGCCGTCAATCGGCGATCCGTCGAGCGCCGCTTGCTCGGGGCTCATGTAACTCGGCGTGCCGACGATCTGATAAAACTCCGTGAAAATCGTCCGATCGGTCAGCGAAACGTCGAGAGCCCTAGCAATACCAAAATCGATCACCTTTGGGACCGGTCGATCATCGATCAAAGTGACTAGAATGTTGGACGGCTTGATGTCGCGATGGATCACGCCCTTGAGGTGCGCGTGTTGCACGGCTTCGCAGACGCTTTGAAGAATGCGCAGCCGCTCGGTCCGCGTCAGCAGCTGCTGACGGCAGAAATCGGTCAGCGCACCGCCATCGACAAGCTCCATCGCGAAGTACGGATCGCCGTCCTCGGTCTGTCCCGCGTCGTAGATTGCAGCAATGTTAGGGTGATCCATCAGCGCGAGCGCTTGCCGTTCCGCATCAAATCGGGCGAGGACCTGAGGTGAAGCGATATCCGGTTTCAGCACTTTCAACGCGACGCGCCGACGGACCGGCTTGATCTGCTCTGCTTCGTAGACGATTGCGAAACCGCCTTCGCCGAGCTTCCTGATAATGTGATAATTGCCGATGGTCTCGCCCGTCGGATCGGGCGATTCCAGCTGGTCATCGAGCGAGTCAATCAGGCAGACCGGGCACATCCCGAGAGGTGCGTCTTCCGGGATTTCCAAGCCGCAATCTGGACAAATATCGTTGGTCATCGTCTGCAAATTCACTCACGGAACGCCGCCATCATCCATTGAATCTCCGCGTCGACTTCTTCCGCGGATTCGACCGTCGCGGTGATGTGTCGATGCAACAAATTGCGAAATCGTTTCCGCAATCGATGTACCGCCATCTTCGTCGCATCCTCGCTCATCCCGAGCGGCTCGCCAATGGTCGCGTAAGTTTCGGCACCTTTGCCAGTGAGGAAACCTGACAACGCGTCAAACACCGTTGACTTTTCCTGACGAATATACTCAGCCTTCAGCTGGTCGAGAACGTGCTCGAGAATCGTCAACGCCCAGCGTCGCTCGAAAAGCTTCTCCGGCGTTAGGCGATCGACTGGTTCGTTCCGGTAGCGTTGCTCGGCAAGCTCTGCATCGATCGATAAAACCGTTTCACCACCGCCACGCTTCTGGGCATTCTCCGCCCGGCGCGCCTGTGACAAAAAGTGGCTAACCGAAGTCGCGAGGAACGATCGCAATCGCCCCTTCGCTCGATCCGCCAAATCGAAATCGCCTCGCCGCAGAAAATTCGCAAAGAACTCCTGCGTTAGGTCCTCGGCGTCGTGTGCCGATCGCCCGCGCCGCCGGACGTAGGCGTAGACCGGATACCAATACATCTGGCAGAGCTCCCCCAGCGCGTTGGATCCTAGAGTGTTGTTGCCTCGCGCTTGAAAAAGAACGGTCCACGGCGTCTCGGGGAAGGCAGCTGCCGGGGTGCCGGACTGGGTTTTGCCGTTGCTCATGAGGCCGACTCTCCACCCGCGCGGACGCCGATCAAGACGGCCTGGAAAAAAAGTTCGTTCCCGCCTGTTACCTTTTTCCGCCGATCGCTCAACAGAGGATGAAACCACATTCTATTTCCAATGAACCCACGATCAAAAATGACCAAAACCATCCTCTCAACCACGCTTGCTTTCGCGAGTTTGCTTGGTTTTTCCACGCCAGCAGCTGCTCAGATTAGTGGAGGCACTTACGGCTTCGAAGACGCGCCGAACGACGGAGCGCTAAACCTCGATCAACTCGATGAGCAGAGCTTTCGCGTTCGCGTCGAAGAGCGCTTTGGCGGGCAGAACAAAATTTTCCTCAACGGCGATTTCCAGATCGGCGCGCCGGAAGTTCACGCGTTCATTTTCGAAAACGACAGCATCGCGATCGACACGCACGATCACTTTGCTCCAAAATTCGACGGCGGCGATGGACCGGACTACCTCGTCGGTTCAGACGCAGCAGATAGCTTTGAGGATTGGGAAACTCCGATGGAAGTTCCCTTTGCAGGCGGTAGCGCCCATCAAGTTCGCATCTCCATCGAACTGAGCGCCGACACCCAGCAGCTGCCAGACATTTACGGCTTCGCGACCGACCTCCACTCCCTCGTGACCTTCGCCCTCGACACGATGGCCGTGGAGATTCCAGCGAATGGTCTCAACTCGACTGGCAACGAAGTTGCGATCTTTGAAGACTACGGCGTTTCGCTGAAGGCGACCGGCAACGAGGTCGCAATCGTTCAATCTCTCGATGACCGCGGCGTCGGACAGCGTTGGGCTGACTATCTAGGGGAAGCCGTCCGTCCGAATGCACTTCGCGTGTTGGCTGGCGAACTCGATCTTCTGCTTTGGGATCTCGAAGTCGGCATCGTCGGCCAGGACCAAATCGGCGTGGAAATCGAGATGCTGATCGCAAATTCCCTCCTTGCGAGCGGACTGACCCCTGATTCCGTCCGAGTCAATCTCCCCTGAGATTCCCAGTCGTTCTGTTATTCCCCCTGAACTTGAAGGGCGGGCTTTGGCTCGCCCTTCTTGCGTTGGCTTTCTGGCAGAAATGAAATGCCCACTTCAAGGAAGCGGCAACTCCGAAGCCGTGCTCGATTCAGCCGCGGACTCACCGCGTGTAGCCAGATTCAACTCTTTGAGCTTCGATTGCAGGAACATCGTCGGCTCGGCGATGCAGAGGAAGCGGTAGCCGTCTTCCGCAAGCTTGGGCCCATCGCCAATCATCCACATCGCTTTTCCGGCGGCGCGGCCGGCATCGCGGATTCTGTGCAAGGCTTCCCGATGAACCTCAGCACCCGGATCGTAGCAAACGCCCAGATCGGCGGACAAATCATACGGCCCGACTGCGATCGCGGTTGTCAACGGGTGCTCGGCGATTTCCGCAACGTTTTCCAATCCAACTCGACTTTCGATCTGTGGCAGGATGATCAAATCGTCCTCGACTTCGGCCTTCCAAGTTTCATAGTTAACGTCCGAAACCCAATGATTTCCGGGTCCGCCCGGCCGCCGGCGGCCACGGGGTTTCATATAAACCGCGTCCTGAATTACCTTCATTGTTTCGCTCGTCTCGACCATCGGAATGAGCAAACCGCAAGGGCCCAAGTCCAACGCCAGCCTGACCGGAGTGTACTCTGCCGCCGGTGGTCGGATCAGGATCGGAAAGTCCTCGCGACGTCCGATTGCACAAGCCTCAGCGACCATCGCCGCATCGAAAGTGATGTGTTCGAGATCGATGATGAGGTAGTCGAAGTCGGCCTTCATCGCCATCTCGACCATCCCCGGCCAGAAGTGAAACGTGCAGAGCATCCCGGTCGTGATCCGGTCTTCAGAAGCGATTTTTTCGCGGAGAATTTTTGCGGCAATCATGCGGCGTCAGGCTCGGTTCGCGGTGGGCGCGGTCAATTCAAACTTGGGACCGCTTGAAAGTGCGATCACCACGCGCTAACTCCGCCTTCATGGAATTTACTGAACTCCAACCGGCTGGATTGAAGGTGAGCGCGTTAGGATGCGGTTGCACGACCTTTGGCCGGGAGATCGACGAATCGGCGGCGCACGCATTTCTCGATCACGCTCAAGCCAACGGCCTGACCTTGCTCGACACTGCCTCGGCTTATGGCGGAGGGAAGTCCGAGGAGATTCTGCGGACTTGGCTCAAATCACGTCGGCCGGCCGACGGCAGCCTGGTCATCGCCACCAAAATTCTACCTCCCTACGATCCCGAGTCGATTACTCAATCTGTCGAAAGTTGCCTGCAGCGATTGGGGCTCGAAGCGATCGATCTCCTCTACCTACATCGCTGGGATGCCACTGCGGATGCGCCGGAATCTCTGGCTGCGCTTGATGGTTTGGTCAGGGCCGGAAAAGTCAGGGCGCTTGGCGTCAGCAACTACGAGCAGCCGCAACTTGAAGCCGCACTCGCGATTCAACAGGAAAACCAATTCGCGCAATTCTGCGCCGTGCAGAACAACTTCAACTTTGCCGTCAGCGATTTCAGCCCTGCTTATCTCGAATTCTGCGCGGATCGGAAGATTGCCACCGTCGGCTACAGTCCGCTCGGCGCGGGTTTTCTGACGGGCAAACATCAGCAGCTGCTGGTCGAAGCCGGATCGCGTTTTGACATCGTGCCGGAGCATCAGGACGTCTATTTTCACGAAGAAGGCTGGAGGAAGCTTGCACGATTAGAGGAAGTCGCCAAGCGTCATCAGCTCTCGCAGGCACACTTGGCGCTCGCGTGGGCGATGCATCAGAACGGCATTGCCTCGGTGCTGGTCGGCGGAAGAACAACCGCCCACCTCGATCAAGCGTTCGCGGCCCTGGCATTCGACGAACCGGAGATTTTCGCCGAACTCGACGCGGCATAGAATTCAGCAGCTGCTGAGGCGTTCCGCGTCACTTCGTAGCCCGAACCTTCACCACGTAAACGCTGCCATCGGCACCGCGCTCGACGGCTTCAGGTCGATCGATGTTGGCCTCGGCGACGGTGATCCATGATTCGTTCGCGTCGACCACGGTGACGCCCGAGTTGCCAAGCGTCGCGCCGCGTTCCGGAACGAGGATCTTTTCCGTCGCACGAATGACTTGAAGACTTACCGGATCGACCTGCGCCATGAACAAGGGGGCTCGGTGCCGGACGACATGATCGTTATTCGCGTCAGATCGAGTGTAAACGAGAAACAGCCCGTCTCCGAGCACTACCCAATGCTGTTGAGTGTTGTAGCTGTGGACTTCCTCGCCATCGTCAAAGGTCCACATCTTGTAGGGCTCGAAATGCAGGCCGTCATCGCTAACGCTAACGTAGGGATGAAGATCATTTCGCATCGTAATATAGTAGCGGCCATTGAACCGCACTAACGAAGGCTCATAAAGCCCTCGCTTGACGTCTAACTTTAGCACATCGCCGTGCTCGACATAGGTCAACTCCTCGCCATCGAACTTCGCGCGGACAACCGTGCTCGAGAAAGGCACTCCGACTTTCGGGCCGATGTAGCAGGGCAACAACAGCGATCCGTCGTCTTCGACCAGCCACTGAGCACAGGCGCAGCGCGCGAAGTTAAACTGCTCGCCTTTCGGCATCTCAAATCGTCGCCATTTCGACCAAACCGCCTTCTCCGGATCGAACACGGCATATGAAGTTTGATGCGCGCGCGGCTGATCTTCAAGCTGCTTGCCATTCGAGCTGTAGCGAACCTGCGCGCCGATCGCGATCAGCTTTTTCGTGGGCGCGTGCCAGCCGGGAACCACGTCGGCAACCGCGATGTTGACCTCGCCATCGGACACCCAATCCAGCTCCTTCTGGGATTTCGGATCGCTCCAACTTTGCCCAAGGTCATCGCTACGCATCGTGTAGACGCCGGAATAGAAATCGGAGCGACCGAGGAATTTGAACAGAACCATCATCGCCGCCGGACTCGTCTGCCCGGCCAAAGCCTCGGCGGGAATCATCGAGGCTCGCGGGTGAATCCAGTAGGAGCCATCCGTCACGCCGGGTTCGCGCTTCAGGACAACGCTTCGGTCGATCTCAAATGGAACGATGTCGACGTCAGGTGACGCTGGCTTAGTTTCTTGAGCCTCGAGAGCAGGAGCGAGAGCTAGAAGCAGGCTGAGAGCGGAAATTCGTGGGTTCATCGGTTCAAGCGTCGCGCGGGTTGACGGCTGTGCAAGTCCTCGCATCACCAGCAGGTTGCTCAGTTATCAGTAAAGCGATATGCATACAAGTCCGCATCCTTCAGACTGAATCGCAAACGGACAGGTTTGCCGGCGAGTTCGCTCACCGCTTTCTGATCCTTCCAGAGCACGGTTCGCTCGGTGGTGTCGCCGAACATTTCGTGGCAATCAGCTAGGGAAAAACCGTCAAGCGGCGTTCCGTCCGGGCTTTGAATCTCGACAAACACTGACCCGACCGCCGACGTCGAGAAGTTGAGTTCGAGCTGGTTGCCGCCGAATTTGAACGGCTTGGTGATCACCTCGCCGCCCTTGGCCGATGCATTTACCGACACGAAGCCATCGAGCCGAAGCGTGTAGCGCCGAATCGCGTTTCCAACACCATGCCAGCCGCTTTCGCTCGCATAAATCGAGAGTTCATCGCCTGCTCCGGGCAGCGTTGATTTGGTTACTACGGCGTGGCACGCGGCGTAGTGCTGACCGTATTGCCATGTGCCGGGCCGCTCGATACCGGGCCGCATGAATGCTTCGTTCCACCGCTTGAAATTGACCCCGTCCCGGCTGGCCATGAGGACGACTTCTGTCAATGCTGTGCCGTAGCGCTCATTCGCCGATGCGCGCAGCTTCCGATCATCTGCGTCAGGCAACGCCTCCATCGCCGGAGACCAACCGCGATCGATGTAGCGCGTCGGCAGGCCGATCAGCACCTGCTGGGCGCGGACATAGGGGCTTACTTGATTGGTATAGAGCTGCTCCTCGGGCGAATCTTCATACTTCAGATCAGCATCTTCCTCCCATGTGATGAAGTCGCTGGAGGTCGCTGTGCGGATCGCCCGGACGCCAGCTGGCTTCCAAACTTCGGCCGTCGTTATACCTTCCGTAAAAATTCGCCAGTAAGCGCGATACTTTCCAATCGTCGGATCCCAGAAACCGAGGTTTTGCGAATCAAAGGCACCTGCCGTGATGACCGGCTTGCCGTCATTCATCGGCGACCAATGAACGCCGTCGGCGGATTGAAAAGCGATCAGACCGCTTTGTCCGCCGCCAAGCGCCTTGTAGCGCGCTTCCGGCTCGCAGTCTGGGTTGGCGTCTTTGAACGGCGCAAAGTTATGCGTACCGGGCCCGCGAAGGATAATGTTGTTCTTCTTCGAATCCTCAAACTCGATGATGCCAAGCTCCGGCCGTGTCCATTCGATTCCGTCTTTGCTCTCCGCGTAACAGTAGAACGGCTCGTGGCGTCCCGTGCTGATTTTGCCTTCGCTAACATCGATGTGCAGCCCACGATGATACATTCGATAAATGTCGCCGTCTTGGAAAACTGTGTGGTAGCCGGAACTTGTCCCTTCCCAAGGTACGTCATGGCTGATTGCAATTACGCGCGCTACGGGATGATGCATTCGCAACGTCGCTTCGCCTTCAAGACGATCAACGAGCGAGCTTTCGACGAACAACTCTCGTTGCGTGCCGATATCGATGATCTCTTGAGCCGCGAGTGGAGCGACAATCAACAGTAGTGGAATAAGGAACTTCATGGTGTGCGTGGTATTACTTTAGTGACTCAGTTGTGAAAGGAGATGCCGGGAGTCCGGCTGCGTTGATCAAATTTGGAGCGTCGGCTCCACCGAAAAAGAATCGAACATCTTTGGGTTCAGAAACACTGATCGAATTGAGAACGACCCGCGTGCCGTCGATCACTGCCTCTGCCTCATGAAAAACTCCATCAGCGCCAGCCAGCTGAAATCCTCGAAGTGGCTCGCCATCGCTCGAATCCAGTTTGGAAGTGGAATGATCAAAGTGGATGATCGCGGAACGCTCCTCAATACTCATGCGATCAAATAGAGGTCCAGACGGAACCACATTAACGCCATAGGAATCGGCCAATGCCCAGAGCGCGAGTCGGCGTCCGACCTCTTGTTTCTCAGGCGGATGCACGTTGTCGGGATCGCTGAAGTCATAGGTAACTGCCATTCCTGTGTGAGGAACACGCTCGTGAACTCGCCGCAAAACTTCGCGGGCAAGATGCCAGTTGGTACCTTTGGTAGGATTGTTGTAGAGCGGGAACTGCACAAAATAGAACGGCATGTTCTCGTCTTCCCACAAGCGCCGTCTCCCTTTGATGAGGGCTGCTAGCATATCTTCCATGGCCAAAGTCAGTGAGGCGAAGACCGTCTGGGACTCGCCCTGATACCAGATGAACCCGCGAATCGTATAAGGGTTAATCGGTTCGATGTAACGAGCGTGAAGATTCCCCTGAGCGAGCAGACGCTTTGCAAGCTCGATCTCTTCCGACAGAAATTCGGGGCGATTTGGCTTTGGTGCTACGCCAGCGTCAATTTGAGCACGGAAGGCTCGAAATCGCTTGTTCCACTCCAAGATCTGTGGTCTCACCTTTGGATAGAGTTCGACGTGCTTCCGGACGAATGGCACTTCCAATAATTCCGGTTTAGGCGTCCACGCTTGGAGTGATGTGCCGCCGAAACTGCGGGCGATCAGGCCAATCGGGACATCAAGCTCGTTGTGGAGTTCGCGTCCGAAAAAAAAGGCGACCGCGGAGAAGCCTCGCGCGTTTTCCGGATTGCAAACTCGCCAGCCATCAATTCCGAACTCGTGGCCAATCTGACTGTTGAGTCGAATGTCAGGGTAATTGGCCTTCTCGACTTCAGCTTCACCATTCTCGACGCCCGGCCACTTTCCTCGCTGATTTGAGATCGGACCGAGGGGCCAGAACATGTTCGATTGGCCTGATGCGAGCCAAACTTCACCGACTAGCACATCTTTCAATACGATGTCGTTTACTGTCAGCTCAGCGGGTTTGTGGCTGGTTTTCAGCGACTCCAGCCTCACGCGCCAGTTGCCGTCAGGGTCGGCGGTGGTTTTGAGGGTTTGGGCCTTGAATTGTACGACAACCGCTTCCTCTGGCTCCGCTGTTCCCCAAATTGCGACTGGCTTGCCGCGCTGAAGCACCATGTGGTCGCCAAATATCTCGGCCAGTTCGACGGCGTGTGCCTGCGATCCGAGGATGAGCAAAGCGGCAATAATCAACTTCATCGATTGTCTTCCGTTGTGAGTTTGAATTTATCCGTTCGAAACGGCGAAGCGGAATATCCTGCCTGATTGTACAGCGAAGGTGTAAAATGGTTTTTCCAACCGTAGCGAACAGCGACCGGCTCGGCAACAGTTTCCGAGGTCACGATAATGTGTTCGCCTTCAATCACAGCCTCCGCTGGAACGAACTCGCCGGAAGCGTCGCTGATCGTGAAGTCGTTCAATTTTCCACCTTCAGCGACCAATCCGCTTCCAGTCGAGTCAAAGTTAAGGATGATACGATTGCCGTTGGTTTTTTGACTTCGATAGAGCGGTCCCTGACAAACCATCGATTCGCCATAGACCTTCCCGCGAGCGAGATCGGCGAGCCGCTTGCCGACCTCTGCTTTGTACTTTGGATGGAGTCGATTGGGCTCGCCATGCTCGATCACGACTGCCATTTCGCATTTCGGAACTTTCTTGCAGGCTTCCCACTGAGATTCTCGAATCTTCGCCAGCGGCGCTCGCGGTGGGAAGTTGGACAGCCAGGAAAGGAACTTCGGCGTCGAGGTCTGTCCGCCACTGTTGAACCAACAACGGTAGCAAGTATCTATATTGATAAGCGCGACCATCGATCACATTGCTCTCGCCTTGGTAGAAGATGATTCCGCGAACCGTAACCTTCGCAATCGGTCGAAACATCGATTCATACAACCCGGCTGGCCGCTGAAAGTGTTCTGGACCCATGGGCTCCTTCGGACGGACTCCGGGGCGCTCGCCAGCTTGGCGTTTGGCCTTCCATTCGGTAAGCAGTTGCTGGTGGGCTACAAGTTTGGCGCGGTAGTTGGCCTCGCCCTCGTGGGCCGTCCATTTATTATCGTATCGATGCACAATGGGCGCAGTTTCGTCGCTTGAAAGGAGCAGATCCCGACTAATCCAGTTTTCTGCCATCGTTCCGCCCCAAGCGCACACGATGACTCCGACTGGCACGTCGAAATGTTCATGTAACTCTCGACCAAAAAAGTAGGCCGTCGCGGAAATATCATCCACGGTTTCCGGCGAGCAACCAATCCACATTGTCGGAACAGCGCTTTGATCGGCCGTCTTTCGCTTTGCGACCGTGAAGAATCGTAGCTCTGGGTGATCTGCTTTTGGTACCTCGCGGAAAGCTAACTCCGGATACTCCTTGAGCTTGCTCCCCATGTTCGACTGCCCGCCAGCCAGCCAGACTTCGCCGACTGGCACGTTGCTCAATCGAATTGTGTTTGTTCCACGCACTTCGAGCTTTCGCGAGACTGAGGAGGCTGGCATCGGTTCCAGATAGGCACGCCAATTTCCATTCGCGCTGGCTTTCGTCTTCAGCAGCTGCTGGCCGAAACTTATTTCGATTTTCTCGCCAGGCTGCCCAGTTCCCCAAACACAAACGCGCGCCTCACGCTGTAGAATCATGCCATCGGTAAACGGCTCCGCCACTTCAACGGCCAATGCCGCAATCGGCAAAAGACCGAGCGTGAGGAGAGCCATGAAACTGGGAATAGGCATCGAAGTCATGTTAATACGGGTTTCAAATTGGTGGGTGTGGTCCTGTGCAATCTCAAATGGCGGCAATCATTGAACTGCAGGAACGATTCGAGTTCCTTGCGCAGGGCCAGAAAGAAAGCGGCGGGATTTTTGAGGCCCGGTTCCAGAGCAAGATGAAGAATATGCAGAACAGAGTCCTTTCGCTCTGCTTTGCAGTCCATTCGTGCAACCAGTTTGCCATCCCACAGGATGGGGAGCGAGAAGTAGCCGTATTGGCGTTTGGGTGCGGGCACATAGCACTCGATCAGGTAATCGAAGTTGAAGAGCGCCTGCATGCGCTTTCGCTGGATGACGAGGTTGTCGAAGGGCGAGAGGATCTTCGCTTTGCTGCGGGCCAGTGGGTTGTTCAGTAGTTCCAAGGAGGATGGCAGCACATAGTAACTGTGGTCGCCAGCGCGGACCCGTAGCACTTCTCCACTCGCCACCATTTCCTGCAAAGTCGAGGCCACGAGTGGCTTAGTATTTTTTCGCAGGTAGGCGATCTCGGAAGGCTGAGCCAGTCCGTTGGCCCGCAGGTAGCCGGTGATGAGAAACCGGGCTGATGCTTCCCGATCGGGTGGCGTGGTGTCGACGTCTTCCGGTAGGACCCGGGCGGTAAGATCATAGACTTTGTGAAAATTCACCCGGCGTGACGTCATGAGATCTCCCTGCATGAACAGGTGTTCCAACGCGCGCTTAGCCGGTTTGGCCGCCCACTCGCCGGTCTTTCTGCCGGTGCCCTCGAAGCCCTTGGCCATCAAGGGGCCCTCGGCGGTGATGCGCCGGAGCACAGATTTCATCATGCGCTCGTCGCGCTCGTACCAGTGGTCCATCTCCCCGCATGCGAACGCCTGCTTGCGGGGCAGGCTGAAACGGTAGTCTCGCATCGGCAGGTAGGCGGCTGCATGCGACCAGTATTCAAAAACCTGCTTGTCGGCAACCAACCGGTCGAGGTGGGAGGCGTTGTAACGAGGGTTGCGGTTCCAAAGGGTATGGTGATGGGCGCGCTGAATGACGGAGATCGTATCGATCTGGACGTAGCCGAGGTGCTCGACCGCCGACAACGTGGCGTCCACGGCTCGACCGGTATGCCTGGCCGACGGCAATCGCTGGGACAGCAGGACCAGTTTCCGAGCTTGAGGAATGGAGATTTCGGACTCGGGCATGATCGTTTTGTTAACAAAATGCACGGTACTGACATCGACATTCGATGCAGCGAAACTACAATTTCAATCATGAACGGCATTATTCCTCCGCTTGCTACCCCGCTGGCGAATCGCGACGCGCTCTATGTCGCGGGGTTGGAACACGCGAGTCGAGGCCATTCTCGATGATTTGAACTTTCCCGAATCATGAACCCGATTGAAGCACGACCGTTCGATGTCGCCGTCATCATTCTCTACTTGTTGGGAATGGTTGGGCTGGGTTTCTGGTTCTCGCGACGGAACAAAACGACCGAAGAATACTTTTTGGGCGACCGTTCGTTTCCAGGCTGGGTGATCGGTTTGTCGATGCTGGGGACCTCGATCAGCTCGGTGACGTTCCTTGCATTTCCAGCCCATGCCTTCGTTTCGGATTGGCGGCTACTAGTGTCGAACTTGACGCTTCCGTTCGTGGCGGTGGTGGCGATCGTGATTTTCATTCCGTTCTTTCGGCGCGGCAAAACGACCTCCGCGTTTGAGTATCTCGGCGACCGCTTCGGACCCGGCGTGCGGCTTTACGGAACGTTGAGCTTTATTCTGCTCCAGTTGATTCGTTTGGCGAAGGTGCTGTTCCTCGTCGCGATTCCGGTGAGCCTGCTGACAGGCTGGGACATCAGCCGCGTGATCGTTTTTGTCGGCATTTTCATCTCTCTTTACACGATCGCTGGCGGGATCGGCGCGGTCATCTGGACCGACGTGATTCAGACGGTTGTGTTGTGGATCGGCGGCATCGTCTGTTTCATCACGGTGGTCTGGCAGCTGCCGGGCGGCGTTGGGCAAATCTTCGAAGTCGGCGCTCAGCGCGAGAAGTTTAATATGGGTTCGTTAGGGTTCAATTTGACGGAGAAAACTTTCTGGACCGTCGCGTTGCTCGGGATCGTCAATTGGCTGGCGATGTATTCCAGCGATCAGAATGTGGTGCAGCGTTATTTGGCGGCGAAGAGTCTCAAGGAGGCGCGAAAGGCGACTACGATCTATTCGATCATCGCCGTTCCGACGTGGGCATTTTTCTTCTTCCTCGGAACCTGCGTCTATGTGTTTTACGTCGCGAATCCGGACAGCGCGGTCGCCGGGCTTGAGGCGGATGCGGTGTTCCCGTATTTTATCCTGACACAGGTCCCTGTCGGCATAACCGGGTTGGTGATCGCAGGCGTGCTGGCGGCGGCGATGTCCAGTTTGGACTCTTCGATCAACGCCATTTCGACGATCGTGACAGTTGATTTGATGAAGCCGTATCTGGCGAAGGGACGGGACGACCGGTTCTATCTTCGCTGGGCGAGAATCGTCGCTGTGATCGCTTCGGTGGTGATGATTCTCGGAGCGATCGGGTTCAGCGCGATTCAGAAAGAAAGCATGAACGATCTGAGTTGGATCGTGGCGTCCGTTTTCGGCGGATGCTTGCTTGGGCTGTTCATGGTGGGCTTTTTCACCACGCGCATCGACAACCGGGCGACGCTGATCGGACTGGCGGTTGCGATCCCACTTAACGTTTATCTTGGGGTGAGCGTGATGGGCTGGTTGCCCGAGGCGTGGACGCTCCCGATTCATGCTTATTGGGTTGGGATTCTGGTGAATCTCGCTTTCGTCATCATCGCTATTGTCGTCAGCCGTTTCCGGAAGCCGCAAGCGGATCTCGATGGGCTGACCGTTTGGACGTTGCGAAAGGAGGACGGTTCGTGAGCGACTGTTTCGAGGTCGTCGTCCTCGGCGGGACGCCCGGGGGTATCGCCGCTGCGATCGCGGCAGCTCGATTGGGGCGACGGGTCGCGTTAGTCGAGTATCACGATCACATCGGCGGGATGATGACCAGCGGGTTGGGCAAAAGTGATGTGGAAAATCGCGCTTTGATCGGCGGATTGTTTCGTGAGTTTACCGAGCGTGTCCACCGCGTTTACGTCGAGCGCTACGGCGAAGATTCGGAAAACGTTCGGCTTTGTCAGGATGGTTACTACGCTGAGCCATCAGTGGCCGAAGCTGTTCTTGAAGAAATGCTGGAGGAACAATCCAGCATCACGGTCATGAAGGGTTGGCGACTGGAAACCGCGATCACCGCCCAGCAGCTGCTGACCGCGATCGAAGTCGTGAATCGGAAAACTGGCGATCCTCGAAGACTGGCCGCGAAAGTCTTCATCGACGCCACTTACGAAGGCGATCTCTTTGCAGCTGCGGGCGCGGAGTTTCGACTCGGGCGTGAGTCGCGTGAGGAATTCAGCGAACCGCATGCTGGCGTGGTTTACTTTAATTATCAGACCGGCGAGTTCCTGCCCGGAACAACTGGCGAAAGCGACGACCGACTGCCCGCCTACACCTATCGCCTCTGTTTGACCACGGATCCTGCGAATGCGCACGTCCTGACAGACCTGACAGAACCACCAACCAGCTACGATCGGAAAAACTACCTCGGCTACTTCGATGACCTTGCCGCGGGCCGCCTTGGTGGTCCGAAAGTGTTAAAACCGGGCCGAGGTTACAACTCCGCTCATTTTGACACAATGGTCCGCGCGTTGTCCGTCTCCGAGATCCCGAATCAAAAGACGGACGTGAACATTAATCCGCGTCCGCTTGGCTTTCCGTTCGTGGAAGAGAACGTTGGGTATGTCGAAGGCGACGATTCCATGCGCCAGCGGATTTCCGATCGCCACCGGGAGTTAACTCTGGGATTGCTCTGGTTTCTTCAGAACGACGATCAGATCCCCGAGGCCCATCGCGCCATCGCTAACCAATATCATTTGCCGCTCGATGAGTGGCCCGACAACGGCCACTTCCCATGCCAGATTTATGTTCGCGAAGCTCGACGTCTCGTTGGCGAATATACCCTGACAGAGCACGATTTGACGAGCCCATCGCCGCAGCCAGACAGCGTCGCCGTGGGTGAATTTCCGATCGACAGCTTCCCCTGTCGCAAACGTCAGCCCGGCGACAGCGTGGTGCTTGAAGGTTACCTCGGCATGCTCGACTCGATCACGCGCCCCTACGAAATTCCATACCGCGTGATGATCCCGAAAACGGTCGATGGCCTCATCGTTCCGGTCGCGGCGTCGACCACGCATGTCGCCTATTCCTCGATCCGGATGGAGCCGACATGGATGTGCCTTGGTCAGGCGGCAGGCGTCGCCGCGCACCTTGCGTTGGCTCAAAACGTCGCGCCGAGAAAGATTTGTTCGTTTGAACTTCAAACAGTCTTGCAACAGGGAACGGCACCTGCAAAACTAACCGTATGAAGAACGAAATTGACTCACAATCTCCCGAAGTTTTCTTCTCCGATGTGCGCCAGATTCTGGCGGAAGCGCGGCAAAAAACTTACGCCGCCGTCAATACCGCGATGGTCGAGGCTTACTGGGGAATCGGTCGGCGAATTGTCGAGGAAGAGCAGGGAGGGAAGGCCAAGGCCGCCTATGGCAAGGGCCTGCTGCAAGAGCTTTCGAAGGCGTTGACGGATGAATTCGGCAGGGGGTTTTCCTACCCGAATTTGCGGAATTTCCGGCAGTTTTACCTAACCTATCCGAGTGAGGAAGCAAAAAGCTACGCACTGCGTAGCAAATTGAGCTGGACCCATCATCGCTTGATAATGAGGGAGGAAGAGCCGGAATCACGAGACTATTATCTGAAGGAATGCGGCGCGCAAAACTGGAGCACGCGAACTTTGGAGCGTCAAATCCAGACCCAGACCTACCAACGGCTGCTCTCCACTAAAAAGCCCGCGCCGGTCGCCGCGAGTTCCGACGCCAAGCCCACGATTCGAGACCTGATCAAAGACCCATACGTTCTCGAGTTTCTCCAGCTGCCAGAAGACCCAAGCCGGAGCGAATCCGACGTCGAGTCCGCCATCATTTCGCAGTTGCAAGCGTTCCTGCTTGAGATGGGACACGGCTTCTCCTTTGTCGCGCGGCAGATGCGGATCAGCACTGAAACCAGTCACTTTTACGTCGACCTCGTCTTCTACAATTACGTGCTCAAGTGCTTCGTCATCATCGACCTTAAAATCAAGAAGCTCACCCATGAAGATATCGGTCAGGCGGATATGTATGTCAGGATGTTCGACGATCTAAAACGAGGCGAAGACGACAACCCGACGATCGGAATCATCCTCTGCGCCGACAAGGATGAGACCATGGTTCAATACTCCGTTCTGAAGGAGAACGAGCAATTGTTCGCCTCAAAATACCGAACTGTCCTGCCTACCGAAGAGGAGTTGGTCGCAGAGTTGCGACGCGAGCATCTTCTGGCGGAGCGAGATCAATCATCATGAAAAATTGCCTCCCAAGTTCTATGAAATCAGAAACGACCATAATCGCAAGCCTAGCTGCTGTTGCACTGATCGCCTCTTCAGCAAAGGCACAAGATCCTAAGCCGCCGCACCCGGCGACGAATCCCGAGTCACCCGTCATGCTTTCCGGGGCGTGGTTGCCGGAAGATCCGCATCTGCTCGACTTTAAGGCACTGCCGCGGGTTCCGAGCGAACATGTGGTTATCAGCGATGTGCGGGCGAAAGGCAGCTCGCCGAAGCAACTCGACCACAAGGGAGGAGGAGTGAATCAGCACAACTACCTCGCGTTTCACGATGGCCAGTTTTGGGCGATGTGGAGCGACGGCCCGGGCATCGAGGATCGCGTGGGGCAGTGCGTAAAATATGCGACCAGCGACGATGGCCTGATCTGGGGCGAGCCAAAGCTCCTTACTCCCTACCCGCCAAGCTCCGATCCGGATTCCCCCCACTACGCCACGCGTACGGACAAAGGCATGCGCTGGATTTCGCGTGGTTTTTGGAAGCGCGAAGGCGAGTTGTTCGCGCTGGCCTCACTTGATGAAGCGGCCGGATTCTTCGGCCCGAGCCTCGAACTCCGCGCCTTTCGCTTTAACAAAACGCGCGAAGCATGGGAGGACGCCGGACTCATCTTCGACAACACGATCAACAACTTCCCGCCCCAGCAGCTGCCGACCGGCGACTGGTTGATGTCGCGCCGCCCGTACGACTACCGAACATCGGGAGTGCACTTCCTCGTCGGCGGCGTAAAGGCGCTCGATGACTGGGAATCGTTCCCCGTCTTCGGCACGGCTGCGGAGCTGAAGGCCGAGGAGCCGGGTTGGTGGATTCTTCCCGACAACAACCTCTCGGCAATCTTCCGCGACAATCGGCGCAGCGGCTACATCTACCGCGCCTTTTCCACTGACAACGGTCGCACGTGGAGCAATCCGGTGAAGACAAACTTCCCAGACGCCACCTCGAAAATCAGAGGAATTCGTCTTAGCGATGGCCGCTACGTGCTCGTCTCAAATCCGAATCCGAAACGCCGCGACCCGCTAACGCTCGCGATCAGCCCCGACGGTCTCGTTTTTACCAAGATGCTCTATCTCGTCGGCGATCGCCATGTCGACTATCCGGACGTCATCGAACACGAGGGCAGTCTCTACATCGCCTTCGCCGGAGGGAAACAGAGCGTCGAGGTGCTGAAGGTGAAACTCACCGATGTGGACGCAGTGACGATGCCAGCCATCCGCTGATCTTCCGTCGCTCGCCGAAAAAAAACGCAGACGCCTTTTGCTTCGATCTGGTGGGATCGCTACGCTGAAGAGAACCTCGATTAACCCTCATGTCTGACCATTTTCTCCCGGCAGTTGCTGACCCCGATTCCAAAGCCGATTCGGATCTCGCGCGAGTTCTCATCGTCCACGAGGAGGTCTCGACATCGCGTTTGATTCGCGAAGCGTTGGAGGGCTTTACCCTTTCCCAAGTCGACTCGACCCCGAACGCCGAGTACGCATTCGAGCGGGCGCTTCAACGCGATTACGCGCTCTTCATTTTTAGTCTGACGATGCCGATTTTGCACGGCGAGCTGCTTTTCGATCTCATCAGCAAAGCCTACCGCTTCTGCCACGCGGGTGCCCGCAGCGCTCCGCCGATTATCTATCTCGGCGAGGAAAAACACCGCGTCAGGATCGATGAATTGCAACGCGATGCGCGGGTTCGCGGGGTGCTGCTCAAGCCATTGCGGATTGATCGAGTCCTGGAAAAAGCGCGGAGCGTGCTGCCTTCAAAACAGCCGATGTGAGCGGGGAAATTTGCTTGGAAATTGTTGCGTCAGTGAGGATGAACAGCTATCAAAGCTCCGAATTATGAATCGTCGCCACACTCGATTTCATTGGCGTGCATTTGCCGCGTCGCTTTTCATTTTAGCCTCCCCACTGATCGGTCAGGAGCCGAGTTTCGAGGGGAAAACTGCCGTTGTTGTTGGTCAGGTGACCGTGACGCCGAATGGCGGCGCGGAAGTCCCGCTGAAGATCGGCGATATCGTGGCTGTCGGCAGCACGATCAAGACTGGGCCGAACAGCCGCGCGGTGATCGCGACGACTCGCCAATCTGCCGCTCGAATCGGGGCTGACACGGAAATTGTCTTCGAAGAACTCGATGATGACGACGCCGCGCCGAAGGTTCTGCTCGATCTGAAAAGCGGAAGCATGGGATCGCTGATCCAGCCGCAATCCGGCGTGAATCTGGATTTCCGAATCAGAACGCCGAGCGGAATCGCCGGAGCGCGGGGCACGTTTTTCGCCGTGGCGGTCGAAAACGGCGAGGGCTTCATCCAAGTCAAAGAAGGCAAAGTCGCGATCAAGCCAGACAACGTCCAGGTCGTTGCGCCGCAGGCTGGCAGGGTCTCCGTGGTCTTCGGCGACGTCCGAGAAACTCCTGAAGGTGGTGCTGAGCGGGCTCTCCAAATTGGAGATTTTGTAAAGGTGGGAAGCGTGGTCAAAACCGGCGACAATTCGCGAACGGTGATCACGATGACGAAGAGTTCGGCCGTTCGAATCACCGCAAACTCGGAAACGGAGATCGCGGAATTGGATGAAGCCGCGACTCCCGCAAAGGTGCTGGTGGATCTGAAACAAGGGGCAATGGGTGCGTTGGTCGACCCGCAGGCGGCTGGAAAAATCGATTTCCGAATCAAAACACCGAGCGGAATCGCCGCAGCACGCGGCACGTTTTTCTCGGTCGCGGTCGAAGGCGAGCGCGGCTTCGTGCTGACCAAAGAAGGCCGCGTTGTGATCGACCCAGCAGCTGCTGAAGACGGAAACTGAATGAGACGGGCTTCAAAAGAGAATCGCTGGAGGTTTTTTGTCCTCTGGGTGATTTCCTGGATCGCGCTGATCGGCTCGCCGGTTTCGCTGCGTTCGAATCCGCACGAACCGGAAGTGGTTCACGGGACGGTCGAATTCGGCGATGAAATTGACGGGCGTCTTGAGATTTTGCAGCGATCCGATCGCGCGGTGATCGAGTGGGATTATTTCTCAATCGGAAGCGACGAAGTCACCCGGTTTATCCAGCCTGGATCGGGCTCAGCGGCGCTGAATCGAGTTCGTGGCGGCAGCGGCTCGGTCATCGACGGCTTGCTGGAGGCGAATGGTCAGATTTTTCTGCTTAACCCGAATGGGGTGATCATCGGCGCGAACGGCCGAGTCGACGCGGCTGGATTTGTTGCCTCGACTCTGGAGTTGAACGACCAGGTTTTTCTGGAGGGCGGCGAGCTGCATTTTCAGGGCGGTTCCCAGGCGGCTGTCGTGAATCTCGGGCAGATCGGGGCGTTTGACGGCGATGTTTTTCTGGTCGGCAAAACGGTCGCTAACCAGGGAGTGATCCAAGCACCGAAAGGGACGGTCGGGCTCGCCGCGGGCTCCGACGTGTTGATCAAAGCGAGCGGGAAAGAGCGGGTTTTCGTCCGTGGCGCGGCTGGCGCGAAAAACGCGATCGGGGTCGACAACACGGGTGTGATCGAATCGAGCGTTGCCGAGTTGAAAGCGCACGGTGGAAATGTTTACGCGTTGGCGATTCGGAACGAAGGACGAGTCGCGGCGAACGGCGTGGAGAACGTGGGCGGTGAGATTTTTCTGCGGGCGAACGGCGGTCGAATCCAGACGGGCGCGGCGAGCGTGCTCAAGGCGGCGGAAATCGAAATCGATGCGGGCACGGGGCCTGACGCGAAAGTTGTGATTGGCGGCCGAATCAATGCGGATCGGGATACGGACGGCGGCGCGGTGACGATTTCAGGAACTGAGGTCGAGTTTCAAACCGGGGCAGCGGTTTCGGCAAAAGGCGCTGAAAATGGCGGCAGTGTTAGGATTGGCGGAGTGATTCCGGTCGAGCGCGTGACGATCGCGGAAGGTGCCGGGATTCGCGCGGATGGCGATGCGGGAGCCGGCGGGCTGATCGCGATCGCGGGTTCGGAAAGTAGCGTGATTTCGATCGCGGGCACGCTTTCGGCGAGGAGCGCGACGCAGAACGGAGGTAGCATCAGCGTTGGCGGCGGCGACCTGACAATCGCAGAAACAGGCTGGCTCAAAGTCGGCGGCGAAGTCAACGGCGGGCTGATCAATCTCAGCGCGCAACGGCAGGCGACGATCGAGGGCAGGCTGAATTTGCGCGGAAAAACCGGCGATGGCGGCGCGATCAGTCTGGCGGTCGAGGACGGCCTGACAGTGACCGAAACGGCGGTGCTCGACGCTTCGGGAAAAGTCGACGGCGGGACGATTTCGGTGAGCGCGGGCGACGAGGCGGATTTGGTGATCGCCGGGCAGCTGCTGGCGCGCGGCGAGGACGGCGTTGGAGGTTCGATCACGATTGAAGGGGCCGAAGACATCAGCGTTGAGGCGACGGGTTTGCTGGATGCGAGCGGCGGATCGGCAGGCGGCTTCATCACGATCAGCTCAGAAGGAAACGTGGATATTCAAGGCCAGGCGCTTGCGTTCGGCGTCGATGGAGACGGCGGCTCGATCACGATCGAAGGGGCCGAGGGCGTGATCGTCGGCTCGGGCGCGATGCTCGATGCGAGCGGCGATGGGAACGGCGGGGTGATTCTCGTCGATGGCGGATCTGGAACGACCGAGTTTGCAGGCACAGCACGGGCGGCAGGCGAAAACGGAAGTGGCGGGACGATCACGATGATGGGCGACACGATCAACGTCGCTGAGACGGCGGTTTTGGAGGCGAGCGGCCTGACTGGCGGCGGGAATATTTTCGTTGGCGGCGGTGCTCGCGGTGAAGATCCGGAAATTCGGAATTCCGAGAACGTGACGATCGCGCCAGGAGCGGTTCTCAGCACGGATGCGGTTCAAAGCGGCGATGGCGGAAACGTGGTCGCGTTCGCAAACGGCAGTCTGGATTTTCGGGGGCAAATTTCGGCGAACGGCGGCTCGGTCGGTGGAAATGGCGGCTTTGCTGAGGTTTCCGGGAAGGAATCGCTCATCCTGGCTGGGTTGACTGGCCACATCGATCTTTCAGCAGCTGCTGGCTTGAGCGGAACGCTTTTGATTGATCCGATCGACGTCACGGTCACTACGGCGGTCGGCGCGGCGATCGGCGGTTCGCCGGTGAACCAGAACACGCTGATCGACAGCGATATTTCGGCGTTTCTCGAGAATTTCAATCTGGAGATTCAAACGAACGGAGCCGGTGGAAATGGCGATATCACGCTGCTGACTGGGACGAACATTTCCTGGAACAGTGAGAACGCGCTGACTTTCACCGCTGATCGGACGTTTACGATGAACGGCACGGCTCAGATCAACGCGAATGTCGATGGATCGGTCGTGATCAACGCGGCGCAGAACGCGGTTTTTAATTCAGGTTCAAGCGTTTCTGTTGCTGATGGATCGATTACGGTCAACGCCAATCCAGGAACTCCGTCGGTCGGCAGTTTTCACGGAATTTCGCTGACCAACGCGGACTTGACCGTGACGGGCTTCGATGGCGGGATCGATCTGAATGGGACCGGAGGAGGATCGGGTTTTTCTGGGATTCACCTGGAAGCAGGCTCGACGATTTCCTCGACCGGATCCAATAGCGGAGATCCCCCTGCGGGCTTCATCGATTTGAATGGAAGCGGCGGAACTGGGGTGGATTCGAATCGGGGGATCGCGATCCTCGACTCTAAAATTGAATCGGTGGAAGGCAATGTCTCGCTCGATGGGACCGGAACCGGAACCGGGTCAAACAACACTGGAGTTTTCCTGAGCGGGGCGTCCGCGATTCTGGCGAAGGACGCCAGCGTTTTCATTACTGGAGTGGGCTCGACCGCCGGGGTGGACGGAAATCACGGAATCGAGCTGGTGGGCGCAGCTCAGCTGAGGTCGGATTCTTTCGACCTGACGGTGAACGCGACCGCTGGACTTACAGGGAGCGCAATCGCTGGCAGTGGGGCTACGAGGCTTTCGGCCCTGAATGGGACGTTGGCAGTCAACTTTGACGGCGATATCACGCATGGCGGAATCCGTTACACGGGCGGGACGGTCAATTTCACGGGCCAAGACACTGGAGAAACGATCCGATTGTTCGCGATTCCGACTTTCTCTGCAGGGTTTTCTTTCGACGGCGGCGGAGCGACGGACACTCTGGATTTCAGCTCGGCAACCGGCGCGATCAATCTGGATCTCGCGACTCTGACCAGCATCGAAAATTTGATCGGCTCGAGTCGCTCGGACTCAATTTTGGGAACGGATGGCGGCGAAGAATTCGCGATCACGACGAACAACGGCGGCAATATCGGATCTGGAGCGATCACGTTCTCTTCGATTGAGCGGCTGCTGGGTGGGACCGGTGACGACAGCTTCAGCTTTTCGAATCAAGCGACCCTTTCCGTCGGTGTGGACGGAGGCGCGGACACCAACGGCGATACTATTTCAATCGACGACACGAACCTGACGACAGACGAAACTTACACGATCCGGGCAAGCTCAATCAACCGGAACCCGACCTATAACTTCAGCAATATTGAAGCTCTTGAACTTTTTGCGGGCAGCGGAAACGATACAGTGAATTCGCGGTTTCTGTTGCCAGGGCAGACTCTGGACGGTGGGCTCGGAACGAACACTTTGAATGTCGTCGGGGCGTCTTTGCCGGCCTCGGTACCGAACGGATTTCTAATTCCTCCAGCGGGTGGGCCAAACGTGAATTATTTTAATTTTGGCGAGGTGACTGCGATTCCGGATCCCGTGGATCCTGGCACCCCGGGCGGGGGCGGGAGGAATGGGATTCCGCCAATCGGCATCGAGCAGCTGCTGACGTTTCTCGACCCAGGAGTTTTTGAGTTCGACCCGGAAATTCCTCCGTTTTTTCTGCCAAGCGATGACGTCGGACGGATTCTCCAGATCGAAGTCTCCGAATCTGGAATCCGAGGCGACGATGACGGCTCCGACGGGACGATCGAAGTCGTCGATAATTTTACACGCCTCGATGCCGGAGTTGTTTTTGCCGCGGGTGGCTCTCCGGCTTTCGTTGCGCAAGCGACGGGAGGGCAAATAGGGGATCAGGTTGTCGTCGGGGAGGCAGGCGCAAGGCCGAGGTTGCTCTCTTTCAACGGCGGAAGTCGACCGGAGCCGGATTCGCTTGAAGCTTTGCTGGAAAACATCAGCCCGGCTGCTGAATCGGAATTGAATCGGGCTCTCGGCGGCGATGGGACGGCGATTGTGATCGTGATCGATGGAACGGTTCCGATCAACGCGGCGGGCGGAGTTGCGCTGATTCGGGCGATTTTGGAGGTCCTGGCTGAGCACCTCAGCATCGCGGCGGCAGCGGAATTGAGCGCGGCTTTCAACGGCGAGGGCGTGGGCGTTTCTCAAAGAACGGGCGTCGCGCCGACGAATGGCGACGGACCTCCCGCTTCGCCGCCGACGCTGGCGATTTTGCTCGCGAATCTGACACCGCAGGCGTTTTCGGAGCTGTCCGCGGCCTCTGGCGGGGATGGGTCGGCTGAAGTCGGGCCGGCAGCCGTCATCGCGTTTCAACTCAACGGAGCGACTGCGGGGCTGCCGATCACGCTCATCGCTCTCAGCGCAAATCTCAGCAACGGCGCTCTGCTTGAGTTGGGTCGGGCTTTGGGCGGCGCTGGAAAAAGCACGAGCGAGCCCGGGGGCGGACTGGCGATTTTGAACCCGGACGGTGCGCCTCCGACGGCCGCTGGACTCGCTGCGATGCGAGAGGGGATCGGCGTGCAGGCTGAGATCGAGCTTTCGGCCGCCTCTGGCGCTCCGGCCGAGGGAACTGCCGACGAATCGGACGGCCCGGAAGGCATCACGCCGGGAGTCATCCCGAATGCAGCTCAACAGCAGCTGCTGGCTGATCAACTCACCGACGCCGCGCGCGCGGAGCTTGCAAACTCGCTTCAAAACCCCTGATTGGACTCTCTCGGATGAATTTTCGGCCTAACTTTTTCAGCACGCTATGTCTCGTCCTCGGGCCGGGTTTGCTGTGGGCTCAAGAAGGCGAAATCGTCGATCGCGCGCGGGCTCCAGGCGAATCTGCGCGTCGCGAGGCGGAAGCCGCTCAGGCCCCGGAATTGCCGGATCTCCCGGAAAGCGAGGCCGACGACACACCGCTCGGAGTCAAACTAATCGAGCTACGCCTGATTTCTCACCAGGACAAAATCGACCCAGATTCGGCGCTCTCAAAAGCCGAAAGCGGGCCCGTGAGCGTCGGTGAAGAAGTTGATCTACCCGAGGAGCTCGCCGAGACGCTTGAGGGAAATTACATCGGAGCCGAGTTGTCGCTTCGGAAGCTGGAAGAGCTGGCTCGCGACATCGTTCTGGCCTATCGCGAAACCGATTTTCCCCTCGTCGATGCCTATTTTCCTGAGCAGAACATCAGCCTGGGCAAACTTCAGGTCGTGATTCGCGAAGCGGTGCTTGGAGAAGTTCGAATTGAAGGAGCGACGCGTTCGAAACCGGATTATCTCATCGGTCAGGTCCGAATCGAGCCCGGCGACCGGATCAACAGCCGAATTCTGGAAGCTGACGTCGAGTGGCTCAACGAAAACCCGAGTCGGACGGTGGATTTGATTTACGAACGCGGAGAAAAGGACGGAGCCAGCGATGTCGTTTTGCGAACCGAAGATGGACAGCAGATTCAGGGCTATGTCGGCTTCGGCAACCCCGGCGTGAACGCCACGGGCGAGGAAGAATGGGCAGGTGGCTTTTCGATTTCCAATTTCCTCGGGACTGAACAATTCATCGGCTACAGCTTTAGCGGCGACGCCGAGTTGGACAATCTGAACGCTCACGCTCTGATTTATCAGATTCCTCTTCCCTGGCGGCATCGGATCGAAATCCTGGGTGCCTGGGTCGTGAGCAATTCGACGATTCCAGACGCGATTCTGCCGTTTGACGTCGACGGCGAAAGCTACCAGACCACGATCGATTATCGAATTCCGCTGCCGAAGCCGCGCTCGACCTGGCGAAGTAATTTTCGGGTCGCCTGGGATTTCAAAAGCACCAACACCGACATTCTTTTTGGCGGCGCTTCATTTTTCGACACGACGGCGGAGGTTTTCCAGTTTCGGGCCGGTTACGACCTGACAATTCGGGATGATGCGGGCGAAACGCGCTTGGATCTGGGCGTTGCCTACAGCCCGGGGAACGTGACCGGGCACAACGTGGACGAGGATTTTGGCGCGCTTCGGGAGGGTTCGGTCGCGGAATATTTTTACGGCACAGCGCGATTGGAGCGGCTTCACCGGCTTCCGGCGGAGTTTGGCCTGGTTCTCCGCGCCGAAGGCCAGTTCAGCGGGGATCGGCTGATTTCGACCGAGCAGCTGCTGGCTGGCGGGTATCGAAGTGTTCGCGGTTTTGATGAAAATCTGGTCCGAGGGGATTCCGGGGCGATTTTCAGCTCTGAACTCCATTTGCCGTCGATTTCGATGTTTAAAAAGGAGCGGTCGACTTTCTTTCTGTTTTACGACGCGGCCTGGCTTTCTCAATCGGACAGCCTTCCTGGCGAAACCGATCCCACCCTGCACGGCGTCGGCCTGGGCGTGAACGGTGAGTTGGGCGATCGGCTGCGGTTTCGGGCGTCTTACGGATGGCGTGTCGGCGAAACGGGGCTCGAAGGCGTTGAACTCGACGACGGAAAACTGCATTTCGGAATGACCGTCCGATTTTGAGCGAAATTCTGGCCTGAGAATACGAAGTTCCTCGCCATTGACAACCCGCGGAGGCAGTTCCAGGGTTGCGCCCCTTTCGCCCGGGTTTCACTTCAATTTCCCGTCTTTAGAAATGAGCAAACGCACTTACCAACCATCGAAACGCGTCCGCAAACGCAAGTTCGGCTTCCGCGCACGTATGGCGACGAAGCAGGGCCGTGATCTGATCCGCCGCAAACGCCAGAAAGGCCGCAAACGCCTCATGGGCAAAGGTGCCGAGAAGCACTACCGCCGCCACTGTCACCAGGACTAGGCCTTTCGGGGTGATTCGGATTTCGAGGTTCGATTTTCGAATTTCGGGAGCGAAGCGAACAACCGATGCGCTTGCCCAGAGAGAGACGGATGGCCGTCAGCGGCGAGTTTCGGAAAGTTCGCGAATCTGGTCAGAGCTTTCGAGGCAGATTTCTTGTACTCGGCGTGATGCGTGATGAGTCGTTGCCCTCGATCAAGGTGGGCTTCATCACGACGAAACGGCTCGGAAACGCGGTCTGCCGCAATCGAGTTCGCCGGCGTCTCCGCAATGTGATCGTCTCAGTGGGCGAGCGGATTCTTCCCGGGCACTACCTCGTGACGATCGCTCGCAAACCCGCCGCCGAAGCCAGTTTTGAGGCTCTGCAAAAAGAGTGGAAATGGCTGGGGCATCGAGCGAAACTTTTCGCTCCACGGCCCGGCCAGAAATGAAGACCATCGCTTGTTTTTTGATCCGGTTTTACCAGATCGTGATTTCGCCGCCACTCCATTTTATTCTGGGCCCTTTCGGAGGATGCCGCTTCTCGCCGACCTGTTCGCAGTACGCGCTCGAAGCTCTCCGGCATCACGGATTTTTTAAGGGATCCTGGCTTGGCATTCGCCGAATCCTGCGCTGCAATCCCTGGGGCGGCAGCGGATTCGATCCCGTCCCCGGACTGGAAGATCGTGACACGCCGGATTCAAACGCGTGTTCGCACTGAATTTTCTTTAAACGACTTTAACCGACTTAACTGAATTATGGACCGGACCGGATGTTTCGTCATCGCTCTCGTAGGAGGGTTGTTGGCCTATTATTATCTTAGTTATTTGCCCGCCCAACGTGCGGAGGATCTAAAAAATCAGCCTGTCGATGCGCCTGCCGTCGTGACAGAGGATCCGGCCCCGGAGGATCCCGCTACGCCGCCGCCGATTGAGATCGAGCCGGTCGTCACTCACCTCGCTAACGAAGAGGTTGATTACGAATTCACAAATCTTGGCGGTGGAGTCAAAATCGCGGAACAGCTCGATCACGCGCTGACTTTCGAGGGCGAAGAGCGGGTCAAAATGAACGCCGGCGGTTTGCGTTACCCGGTCGGGGCCATCGCGCCGAACACGGGGATGTTCGAAAAGCTGCCGTATCGGATCGAGTCCCAAACCGAGGACGAAATCGTCTACGTTTCAGCAGCTGCTGACCGCACGGACGGTTTGGAAGTCCGAAAACACTTTCGACTCAAGCCCTTCGACGGCGGAGCCGAAGACGATCAAGCGAACGATGAGCACGTGATGCACATGATGTTGACCCTGACGAATAAAAGTGAGCAGAACGTCAACATCGGCTCCTATCAGGTTTACGGCGGCGCTGTGATTCCGCAGAATCGGCGTCAGCTTTATTACAGTTCCTGGTTTTACTGGGACGACGGAGATTTGGGTTACGAGAACCTCAACTGGTTTAACCAATCGAAGTTTCTCGGCATCACGTTTCGAAAGGGGCGCGAGCAGAAAACCTGGGAAACCGAGGAACTTCAGTGGGGCGGCGTCAGCAATCAGTTTTTCACCTCAATCATTCGCCCGACGGAAAGGCTGAACGGTGAGTTCTGGGTTCAGCGATTCCCTGCCGTTTACCCCGAAGAGCCAGAAGAAACGGAGGACGGCCAATTTGGCGTCGAATGCGCGGTTGGCCTTCCTAATCACGTTCTCGTTCCGAACACCACGCAGTCTTACTCCTTCGAAATTTACCTTGGTCCGCGCGAGTACGCACGACTCGCCGCTCTGCCCGATAAGCAGAAAAAGTCGATGGCTTACGGCGAGATTCCGCTGCTTGGCTGGCTCTTCGGCTGGGCAACGCGTCCGATCAGCCAGATTCTCGTTTACCTGATGGTCATGTTCCACGGCTGGTTCGGTGACTTCGGTGGTGCGGTGATTTTGCTGACCGTCGTGGTTCGAGTCGTGATGTGGCCGCTCCACGCCAAGGCCCACCGCACGTCCAAGCGGATGGCCCAGCTGGCACCGAAGATCAAAGAGCTGAAGGAAAAGCATGCCGACGATCCTCAGCGCCAGCAACAGGAGCAGATGAAGCTTTGGGGAACCTACGGGATCAATCCGATGGGCGGCTGTCTGCCCGCGCTCGTCCAGATGCCGATTTTCCTCGGCTACTTCCGAATGCTCAGCAGCGCGTCGGAACTCCGGCATGAAGGCGTCAGCTTTCTCTGGCTCAAAGACCTTTCCGCGCCGGACACGGTCGGTCAGTACTGGGATTGGCTGCCGTTGATCGGCGGATGGGATCTGAACCTCCTGCCCTTCCTGATGGCGGGCACGAGTTACCTTCAGTTCATGATGATGCCCAAAACGGGCGACAAAAATCAGCGCATCATTTTCATGCTGATGCCGTTGATGTTCTTTTTCTTTGCCTACGGCTACGCATCGGCGCTCGCGCTTTACTGGACTTGCCAGAACATCATCAGCATCGGCCAAACCTGGCTTTTGAACCGTCAGGCGATTCCCGAACTCGTTAAGCGCAAGGTGTCGAAAAAGGGTTTTATGCAGCGTCTTCAGGACCAGGCCGAAGCCGCCAAAAAGCAGAAGGAGGCCCGAAGTCGCGGAGGTTCCGCCGCAGCAGCTGCTGGCCCGGGAGGTGCGAAACCCAGCTATGATCGTGGAGATCGCACCACCAAGCCTAAGCCCAAGCCCAAGCGCAAAGGAACTGGAGGAAGCCGCAAAGGCGGTGGAGGGCGGAAAAAGAACTAAATCTGCGATCCAAGTGATTCCAATCCTCAGATTTCGAAACCTGCGCTTGCGGAGTTTTGAATTTGCCGGAAGTAATTTGTCTACCGATAGGAATTTGGAATTTCCCTGAATGATGAGTTACGGAGTTGCCGCCAAAGATTTGCTGGATACGATGCTTGGTTATCTCGGCTTCGTCGTGAGTATCGATGTCGACGAGAGCGGTCCTGAGCCGAGCCTTCAGGTTCAGACAAACGAGGGCGACTATCTGATCGGGCAAAATGGAGACCGGCTTGACGACATTCAATACCTCGTCAATCGGATCCTCCAATCGAAGGATGAGAAAGCGCCTCGCATTCGAGTCGACATCAATTATTTCCGCTCGATGAGCGAGGATCAGTTGATCGAAGAGGCCGAGTCCCTCGCTCAACGCGTGATCAACACGGGTCGGCCCGCGAAATTGAAGCCGCTGAATTCCTACCATCGGCGGATCGTTCACAATCACTTTCTCGAGCACCAACAGCTCAAAACCTGGAGCCCGAAAGGTTCCGATCGATTGAAGCAGATCACTATTTCGCTAAGCAAATCGGACAAAGCGCAAAGCGACTGACAAAATCATAATATCGGCTGGCGGCAGTGGAAATTGGCGCTCAGTTTGTAATCGACCAAACTCTCAATCACCGCCAAATCTCCTGTCATGTTCAAGCGCCTTGGAAATCTGATTCGCGGCTTTTTTAGCCTCTTTATCTCCGGACTCGAAAAGAATAACCCGGAAGCTGTCATTGCAGCCGAAAAAGAAAATCTTCGGAAACAAATCTCCGAATACAACAAAGGACTCGCCAAACACGCAGGTCTTTGTGAGCGGCTGAAGTCCCAGATCAAGGGACTCGAGCGGAAAGTCAATGAGCTCACGGCAAAAGCGACGGCCAATCTCAAAGCGGGCAACCGCGCCCTCGCTGGCCAATACGCGTTGCGGCTCAAGGAAGCGAAAGAGTCGCTCACGGAAAACCAGGAGCAGTCCTCCGACGCCGAATCGACCTACGAAGAGCTGCTTCGCGCTCGCGATGTCGCCGTCAAATCCGCTCGCGAGAAAATTTCCTCCGTGAAGCGCGACGTCGACGAAATGAAAATGAACAAAGCCATGGCGGAGCTGAACGAAATGGCTTCCGGCATGATTTCCGAAATCGGCGGCGGCGGCGACACCTTGGACCGGCTTCACGAAGCCGTTCAGGAAGACAACGACGAAGCCAAAGGTCGCGCCCGGATCGCCAAAGACAGCGTGGACACTTCAGACATCGACGCGATGGCCGGAGAGCAAAAAGCGCTCGAAGATCTCGCTCTCGCTGACTTCGCTGCGGATGCTGGAATCGTTCTCGATCAGGGAGCCGACAGTAGCGGCGGCGGCAAAACTGAAGAGGCCGAGTCTGAGAAAACGATGTAGTCTCGGCCATGGCGGTTCCGCAGTGGTCTGAGAAAATTCGTTCGCTCTACGTTAGTGGGGCGAACAACCAGTTCATCCTTCACGGCAACGTGGAAGACCGGCTGGTGCTCCCGGCTGAGGGTAAAAAGAAGGCTGAAATCGGCAATCTTATCGACTTCCTCCTCGACCGTCAGCTGGCGAAGTTCGATCTGATTTTCACCTTCGATCTTGGCCACGGTTTGCGCCTCCATTCGCGTCGATCCGACGCTGGCGAACGTCGATACTCAGAATGGCCGTCTGCGCGCGAGCCTCAGGCTTTTCCAAAGGAGCCAGCGGATGCGGTGGCCTACGTCGATCACTTTCTTCGCTACTGCGGCAACTCAGCAGCTGCTGGCCGCGAGGTGAGCGTCGCCTTTATTTTTCGGACGGCTTCGCTCGCGCTTCCGGGGCGCACCGGGAACCCGGCCGTCAATCGCGCTGCTTCGATCATTCGTTCCTGGTCGATGGAAGCCGCGTTTCGCGAGCAGAATTTCGTCACGCTCCTGATTTCGGAGAACCTGAACGACCTCCATTCGCTTGTTTCCGGCAACACCCGCGTTGCAGCCGTCGAGATCCCGCTTCCGGACGTCGACACCCTGACAAAAGCACTGAAACTCGTTGGAACTGGCTTGGGCGAGTTTCAAGGGAAGGAAAAAGTCGCCGCAAGCCGGTTAGTCGGGACCACGCTCGCGTCGGTCGAAGCCCTCCTCAAACTTCGGCATTTCGAGAAAAACCCTCTAACCGAATCCGCGCTCGCTGACCTGAAAAAGGAGCTTGTCGAAAAAGATTGTCAGGGGCTGATCGAATTCGTGCAGACCGACCGAGCGCTCAGCGATGTTTACGGCAACGAGGCAATCAAAGAATGGATGCGTCAGGACATCGAACTCTGGAAAAAAGACGATCTCAAGGCGATGCCGATGGGTTACCTTTTTTGCGGACCTGTCGGCACTGGAAAAACCTTCATCGTCGAGTGTCTCGCAGGTGAAGCTGGTGTGCCGGTTGTGAAGTTTAAAAACTTCCGAGATCGATGGGTAGGAAGTACCGAAGGCAATTTGGAGAAGATTTTTACGTTCCTGCACGCGTTAGGCCGGTGCATCGTGTTCATCGACGAAGCCGATCAGGCTCTGGGTCGCCGAACCGGAGCCTCGGAAGATTCGAGCGGAGTTTCCGGCCGCGTTTATTCGATGATGGCCGAGGAAATGAGCAACACTCGCAATCGCGGAAAAATACTCTGGATTCTGGCTTCCAGCCGTCCGGATTTGATCGAAGTCGACTTGAAGCGCCCCGGTCGTGTCGACGTCAAAATCCCGCTTTTTCCCAGTATCGACGCCAAAGAAGCTTACGCGTTGCTCATCGCGTTGTGCAAACGTCAGGGCGTGCGGCTTCCGAAAAATCCCGCGCCAATCTGGGCAAATTTGATTCCCAGCCACCTCACCCCCGGCGCTGCTGAGGCGATCGCCGTCAAAGCTTACCGCCTGACGAAGACTCGAGGTCTCAAGGCTGTTGAGGCGCTTACTGAAATCCTGACAGATTACCAAAGTCCAGTTCCGGAAGACGTGATGGACTTCCAGATCGGACTCGCCGTTCGTGAATCGAGCGACATGAGTTTTGTGCCCGAAGTTTTCCGACGAGAATCCTAAGCCATGCCGCAAGAGGTCATTCGAATTCTCGGTGCTCGCCAGCACAACCTGAAAAACATCAACGTCGAGATTCCGCGGAATCAACTCGTGGTGATCACCGGAGTTAGCGGATCGGGCAAGTCGTCGCTCGCCTTCAACACGCTCTACGCTGAAGGTCAACGCCGCTACGTCGAATCGCTCAGCGTCTACGCTCGGCAGTTTCTCGATCAGTTGGAAAAACCGGACGTCGACTTCATCGAAGGGCTTTCGCCGGCGATCGCGATCGAGCAACGGAGCTCCTCGCCGAACCCGCGCTCGACGATCGCGACACAGACTGAGATTTACGATTATTTGCGGATTCTTTACGCCGCAGCAGGCCAGCCGCACGACCCGGAAACCGGCGAGCCGCTCTCGCGAAGCACCGCAGCTGACATCATCGCCGAGATCGTCGGGTTGCCGGAAAAAACGCGGCTGATGATTCTGGCACCGGTCGAGTGCGGCGAAGGAGAATCGATCGAAGAACTCGCGGACCGTCTGAAAAAGCTGGGATTTTTGCGACTCAGGTTAGATGGGGAAATCGTCGAACTCGATCAGCAGCTGCTGATCGAAAATGAGCCGAGCGCGATCGAAATCGTCGTCGATCGGATTGTGATTCGCGAAGACATCCGATCGCGTGTCGCCGATTCGGTTGAGACTTCGCTGAGGTTTTCGGGCAGTCGCGTCACGGCGCTGATCATGGACGAAAACCGTGACTGGCATCCAAGAGAATTCGTTACCACGTTCACGAATCCAAAAACCGGATTCACCCTGCCTGAACTCACGCCAAAGCACTTTTCCTTCAACAGCCACCTCGGCGCGTGCCCCGAATGTCATGGGCTCGGCTCATGCCTGGAGCCCGACCCGATGCTCTTCGTTCCCGACCCTGACAAGTCGATAAACGACGGCGGAGTCAAGACTTGGTGGTCTGGATCGAAGTCGCGGAAAGGCGCGATGCAGCGACTGATCCTGGCTTTGGTCGCGCATCTTGAGCAGGATGCCGATGCGCCGATTCGATCGATGAGCAAGGAGTTCAAGCGAGCGCTTTTCCACGGCACGAAAGAGCCGATGAGCGGACCGTGGAACACAAAACCGAAGCCGTTTGAAGGCCTTTTTCCCTATTCGAGGCGGTTGATTGAGGAGAGTAAAAGCGAAGTGACGAAGCGAAACGTCAGGCGCTTCCTGTCGATGCGCGACTGCAAAAGCTGCGCTGGAAAGCGGCTCAAACCGTCAATTCTTGCGGTGACGCTGAATCACGAAGACGAACGCAGCTCGATCCAGCAATTCACGAAACTCTCGATCGAACGCGCGCTGGTCTGGGTCGACGGAATCGTCCTAACCGATACACAAAAGCAGTTCGCGCCTGATGTGATTCGTGAAGTTCGAAAGCGGCTTGAGTTCCTCGTCGAAGTCGGCCTCGGCTACCTCACTCTGGATCGCGAGAGCGGCTCGCTGTCCGGCGGCGAGAGCCAGCGAATTCGTTTGGCGACGCAGCTGGGTGCCGGGCTCGCGGGCGTGCTCTACGTGCTGGACGAACCGAGCATCGGCTTACATCAAGCGGACAACGAAAAGCTGATTGGGACGCTGAAAAGACTGCGCGATCTGGGCAATTCGATCATTGTTGTCGAGCACGACGAAGACACGATTCGCGCGGCGGATTTCGTGATCGACATCGGTCCGAAAGCTGGCGCTGACGGCGGGCGAATTCTAGCGCTGGGCACGCCCGAGGAAGTTTGCGCTTCACCCGATTCGGTTACCGGAAAATTCCTCAACGGCATCGAGAAAATCGAAGTCCCGACGCGCCGGATCGAACCGCCGAAAACGCCAGCAGCTGCTGGCGGTCTCGATTCCGGGTGGATCGCGATCAAAGGCGCGAACGAGCACAACCTGGTCAAAGTTGACGCCGCCTTTCCGCTCGGTTGTCTCGTTTGCGTGACCGGGCCGCGCGTCTGTGTAAAATCGACTCTGATCGACAAGATTCTGCGCCGCGTGCTTTTCAAAACCTTTTATCAAAGCAAGGACGTTCCTGGTGAACACGACGAGGTTTTTGGCTTAGCTCAAATTGACAAAGCGATCGTGATTGACCAGACGGCAATCGGCCGCAGCCCGCGTTCGAACCCCGCAACTTACGCCGGAGTTTTCGGACCGATCCGCGATCTGTTTTCCGAACTCCCGATCAGCCGTCAACGCGGTTACGAACCGGGCCGCTTCAGTTTCAACGTCGTTGGCGGGCGTTGCGAGGCGTGTCAGGGCGATGGGCTGATCAAAATCGACATGCACTTTCTCAGCGATGTCTACGTGACCTGTGAAACCTGTAATGGCCGCCGCTACAACGAAGAAACGCTCCAGGCTGTTTTTCGCGGTCGAAGCATTGCGGATGTGCTGGAGATGTCGATCGCGGACGCGCGTGATTTTTTCCGAAAAATTCCGAAAATCCATATCAAGCTCAAGGCGCTCTGCGATGTCGGCCTTGGCTATCTCAAAATGGGCCAGTCGGCGACGACGCTCTCCGGCGGTGAGGCTCAGCGCGTTAAGTTAGCCGCTGAGCTTGGCAAAAAGGCGACCGGAAAGACGGTCTACATTTTCGATGAGCCGACGACTGGCCTGCATTTTGAGGACATCCGAATTTTGCTGGGCGTGCTCTTCGCGCTGCGCAATTCCGGCAACACGTTGATCGTAATCGAGCACAATCTCGACGTGATCAAGTGCGCCGATTGGGTCGTGGATCTCGGCCCCGGCGGCGGCGAGCATGGCGGGAAAATCGTCGCGAAAGGCCCGCCCGAGAAGATTGCGGCTTCGAGCAAAAGCGCCACCGGACGATATTTGAAGCGGTATTTGAAATCGTAGCGCCGAAACCGAGAGTCGCGGTTGAATTCCGGGGTTCGACCTCCGATAATCCACGAACTTTCCACCCGAGAGCAGTCTTGACCCCCAAGCCGCCCGACTTCCACGCTGAACCGCACTACCCGACTTCGCGACCATTTATTGGTCGTGCCGGCGAGCTTGAGTTGCTTAGCACGTGGGCGTCAGCTTCGGATCCGAATCCGATGTTGCTGTTCGAAGCGACCGGTGGATCTGGCAAGAGCATGTTGACCTGGGAGTGGATCAATCGGCACGCCACGGAGGCTCGCGGCGATTGGGCGGGTCGATTCTGGTATTCGTTTTATGAGAAGGGCGCGGTTCTGTCGAGCTTTTGTCGGCATGCGCTCGCTTACATGACTGGGCAGTCTCAAGCGAAGATCCGGAAGCTAAAAATCCGCGACGTGACCGAGCAGCTGCTGGTGGAGTTGAAGGCTCGGCCCTGGCTCATTGTCTTCGATGGAATCGAGCGGATTCTTGTTGCCTACAACCGGTCGGACGCGGCACAGCTTTCCGATGAAGAGGCTGACCAGGCCGAAGACATCATCGCTGATCGCGATCCGCGAGACGCAATTCGGCCCGAAGATGACGAGCTACTTCGTCTGCTCGCCGGTGCGGCACCTTCGAAGCTTTTGATCACGTCGCGGCTGATTCCTCACGCTCTTTTCGATGTCGGCGGTGGGCCTTTTCCTGGCGTCCGACATGAGCGACTTTCTGGCCTCAGCCCTCCCGATGCGGAAGCGCTTTTGCGCGCCTGGAAAATCGGGGGCGACTCGATTCGAATTCGAAAATGGTTAGAACACAATTGTGCGTCCAGTCCCCTGGTGATCAATGTTCTCGCTGGTTTGATCAATAAGCCGGCTACCTCTTTCCGTGGGGATTTCGACGCCTGGGTTCACGCGCCTGACGGAGCCGAAAAGATGAATCTGGGTGCTCTCGACCTGACCGAAAAACGTAACCGAATCCTCGCGGAAGCTCTCGTGGATCTTCCGCCGCAAAGTCGAGCGCTGCTTTCGACGTTTGCGCTGCTTTCGGAGTCAGCGGACGCCGATTTGCTCGAGTCCTTCAACCCGCATGCCTCCGAAGTTAACCCGGGTTCGCAGCTGCGAGTCACGCTGAACGACTTGGAGAACCGCGGTCTTTTGCAGCGCGATCCGAGCGGCGCGCGATTCGATCTGCATCCGGTCGTTCGCTCCGTTGTGGCGGCGAATCTCAGGCCGGAAGAGACCGCTGAATACGGCCAGCGCGTTGTCGATTTTTTCTCTCTGCAGTTTGACGATCCTTACGAAGAAGCTGAGACGCTTGAGGATTTGAGCGCGGGTTTTCAGCTCATTCGGACGCTGCTGCGGATGGGGCGCTGGCGTGAGGCGTTCTATGCTTATTCCGGCGAGTTTGCGAGGGCGTTGGCAATCAATTTGGAAGCTCACGCGGAGACGTTGGCTTTGCTCAGTGAGTTTTTCCCAGACGGCTGGGATCATTTACCGGAAGGGCTAAGTCCACGTGATCGAGGTTACCTGGCGAACGATGTGGCCTTCGCTCTCGATGCGATTGGTCGCCACGATTCCAGCCTGAGCGCGTACGGCGCTGCGTTGCGGGAAGATCTGGCAGAAGGGGATTGGCGTAATCTTCAGGTTGGCCTTTGCCGAATTCCTAGCTCTTTATCGGATCGGAACTGGCTTGCGGCGGAGTTACGGCTCCGGCTGTTCGCTCTTGAGTTGGCCAACTTTCTCGGATCCGAAGAAATTTTCATCGCCCGACTGCTTGTCTTCAAGTGTTTGGCGAATCTCGGCCATTGGCGCGATGCCGAGAAAATGTGGAAGCTCCTTCACCCGATGGGGCGCGACTGGCCGCGAGCAACCTATCGACCAGGGCATGCCGAGCACTGCTACGCTCGCTACCGCTTTTATCGCGGAAAATTGAATCGGAAGACTTTGCGGAATGCCGAGCGCCTCGCTGCTGAAGGGAAAAACCGGACAGCAATTCGGGAAAATCACATCCTTAGCGGTGAGTGGTCGCTCTCCAGGCTTAAGCCGGAATTGGCAGCCGAAAGCTTTCATGAAGCCGCTCGAATGGCGCGAGAATCCGGGTTAGTTCGGGATGCTTTGCGCGCGGAAACCTGGTTGTTGCTCGCTCGCATCCATTCTATGCAGGCCTCGAACGAAGACGCGCATCGGGAGGCCGAGCGCATCTCCAGCGATTCCGAGCTTCCTGATGAATCGCAGCGGCCGCTGGCAGAAATCTGGCTCGCGCTCGAATACAAAGAAACTGCCAGACTTCATGCTCGTAAAGCCTGCCGATGGGCCTGGGCTGACGGCCAACCGTGGGTTCGACGCTACGAATTTGATCAAGCTAGCGCGATTATTTCAAAGCTTGGCGAGCCGCTGCCTGACCTGCCGGACTACGATCCTGAGAATGCGCAGAAGTTCGATTGGGAAGACGACATCAGCGGCGTGATCGATTGGTTGAAGAGCAAGCGAATTTCGGATGCTGCGTAGCAGCCGGGCGGATCGCGAATCTTCGAAGGCACCGCTGGAAAAAGGCGAACCCGGTGTCTAGACTGAGCGGCTCATGATCGTAAAGCGCCTCGGATTCATTTTCATCATCGTTAGCAGCTGCTGGCTCGCAGTTGGCTCGGCGCTTTCTCAGGTTGAGGACGATCCCGAATTCAAAGCCGCGCTTCAAGCGCTTCAGGACGATCTCCCAAGCGTTGCCGCGGACAAATTCAAACGGCTCTACGCGGATCCGAATTCGACCGATGCCGAGCGAGCGCTGATCGGTCAGCGGCTGTTGGAAAGCCTCGGTCGCGCCGGAAGAGCGATCGAATTACTCTCGCGAAGCCATGACGATGCGGTCGCCAATCACTCGGCCACTCCGTTCTGGAAAGCGGTCGCGCTGGTTCGTTTGGAGCGGCTCGCGGATGCCGAGCAACTGCTGGCTCCGTTCGGAGACTTCCCTGAAGATCCGCTGTTTTTTCAAGCCGTGATGACCCGCGCCAATCTGCTGGTCGCGCTGAAGAAGCCGGCCGAAGCGCGGGAGTCGCTGAACTCGTTGCTTGAAAATTTGCCTAGCGATGCTGTTCGGCGGTCCGTGGTTCTCAAAGCGGCGGAGGCGAGTTTGCTGGCCGGCGACACAGCAGCTGCTGAGGAAACTTTGGGGCCGCTGCTTGAACTTCGGATGGGAAAGCCGGATCCGGAAATCGATTATCTTCTCGCGCGAGTTGCGTTGGCGGAAGAGCGATTCGGCGCAGCGGAGCCTGGATTTCGAAAGTTGATCGAAGGGCAAAATCAGCAGATCGGCGATGGCGCGCGGCTGGGCTTAGCCGACCTGCTTGCAGCGCGTGGGCGGCCGGACGATGCGGTTGACGAGCTGGTGAAATTTGCGAATCAACGGCCTGAAAGTCCGCAACTCCGAGCTGTGTTTCAGCGGCTGGAGCAACTCGATTTTCTCAGTCGGGAAAGAGCTTCGGCGATTCTGAAAACCTGGGCTGAGGACGAGCACCGAGAGCGGCGTGCATTCGCTGAGTTTTATCTGGCGCGTGCCGAAAAACGATCAGGCGGAGTGGAAGCCGTGATCGAGCCGCTGGAAATGTTTCGTGATGAATTTGGCGGCCACTTTTTGCTGCCGGTTGCGATGCTGGAGCTGGGATCGGCTTATGTTGAAGTTGGCAAACCGGAAGAGGCTGTTGAGATTCTCAAACCGCTGCGCAAGGCCGATCCGGGGCCCGAACTCGGTCGAGCAATCGCCTTCCTTCAGGCGCAGGCTCAGTTTGAGGCCGGCGAATTCGACAAAGCCACCGAGCAGTTCGCCGCCGTGGCTACCGACGAGCCTAACGCTGCCTTTAACCGCGCTGTGGCCGCTCTTTACGCAGAAAACGTCGAGGTGTTTCAACTCGAGCTTCAGCGCTTCGGCCTTCAGCCAGACGGGGCCGAAATGGAGGCCGATTTGATGTTGGAACGCGGATTGTTCCACGCGGCGCAGGGCGATCGAAGTGCTCTGATCAGCCTTAAGGAATTCATGCGATTGTTTCCGGAACACGAACGGGCTGCCGAGGCTCAGCTCGTGATCGCGGAGTTGCTGCTGCTCGATTTTCCGCCTCAACCGGTCGCTGCGCAGGCGGCACTCGAAAGCGCGCGAAGTTCTGGGTTGCCTGAAGAGTTAGAGGAGCAGGCGGACTACGTAAATTTCTGGATCGCGGCCATCGGCGAAGAGCTTGAACCGATGGTCGAAGCGGCGAACGCATTCTTCGAGAGTTGGGAAGCTTCGCCGAGGCGAGGCGAGATTCGATTGAGGCTCGGCGAGATCTACTTTGCGCGAAAAGATTACCCGAATGCCCAAAATCACTTTGAGCTGATCGTCGAAGAATCGCCGGATGACCCGAATGCTGAGATCGCGCTGTTTCTCGCCGGGAAGTCAGCGAGTTTGTCAATGAGCGAAGCTGGGTTGGATCGAGCGATCAAGCATTGGGGAATCGTTTTTGATCAGAAAGGCCCGCTCGCTTACGAAGCTTTGCGCCAACAGGCAGTCGCGAAGCTCAAACAGAATCAGCCGGATCAAGCACTGCGAGTTCTCGAGGACGTCCTCGCGGCCAAGGGCGAGATCGACGAGGCGGTCGAGCTGGCTGCGCTGATGAACGTTGGGCAGGCCTACTTTCTGAAATCCGGGGATCACGAGCTGCCGATCCAGATGCTCGTCGCCGCAATTGACGTCTACAATCAGATCATAACTCGGCCAAGCGTAACGCGTTTCTGGAAAAATCAGGCAGCAGTTCGAAAGGGCCGGTGTCTCGAATTGATTGAGGACGAGGACCTGGCTCTCGAAACCTACTACAATGTCGTAAGCCGCTCTCCGGTGGCTGACTTGAACGAAAATGAAGCGGCGGAGTACACCTGGTTCTATCGAGCGGGTTTCGCGGCGGTCTCCCTGCTTCAGGGTCGAGAAGAATGGCGGGCAGCGGTCAAAATGTCCGATCGATTGGCGTCAACGTCAGGCTCACGCGCCAGCGAAGCTTTCGAAATGGCGAAAAAGTTGCGCCTCGAACACTTCATCTGGGACGAAGCCGCGAAATGACGCAAGAAGCTCGATTTTCAGAATGACGAACGACGAATTTGTGGTAGCTGAGCGCCGCCCATTTATTGGGTTTTGTCATCCGTCATTTCTATCATGTCCCACGTGAAACTTTTTATCCCCGGCCCGGTCGAGATCTCGCCCGAGACTTACGAAGCGATCTGCACGCCGATGATCGGCCACCGCGGCAAGGAATTCCAAGCGCTCTACGCCGAGATCCAGCCAAAACTTCAGAAGCTGTTCGGCACGACCTCGCCGGTTTACCTCAGCACCTCGTCCGCTTGGGGCGTGATGGAAGGCGCGATCCGGAACTCGGTTGCGAAGAAAGTGCTCAACTGCTGCGGCGGCGCATTTTCCGATAAGTGGTTCGACGTCTCGAAGCGGTGCGGAAAACAGGCAGAGGAGCTCAAAGTCGATTGGGGCCAGCCGTTTTTTCCAGAGGAAATCGATGCTAAGCTGGCGACCGGCGAGTTTGATGCGGTAACGCTCGTGCACAACGAAACGTCGACCGGCGTGATGAATCCGCTGGCCGAAATCGCGGCTGTCGTTCGAAAATACGACGACGTGATCCTGATCGTGGACACGGTTTCGTCATTTTCGGCTGTGCCGATGGATTTCGATGAACTCGGCATCGACGTGCTCCTGACCGGCAGTCAAAAGGCGCTCGCGCTGCCGCCTGGTCTGGCCCTCTTCGCGCTGTCCGAACGTGCGTTGGCTCGCGCTGAGCAGCTGCCGGATCGCGGTTACTATTTTGATTTCCACGAATTCAAAAAGAACCAAGCGAAGGACATGACGCCGAGCACGCCTTGCATTCACACCATTTTTGGTCTCCGGCAGAAGCTCGATGAGATTTTTGCTGAGGGTTTGGAAAACCGTTTTGCTCGTCACGAGCGACTGAACGGCATCGTCCACGACTGGATTCGTGATCGCGGATTCGAGTTTCTGGCACCCGAAGGCTACCGCTCGAAATCGCTGACCTGCATCGCCAACAACAAAGAAATCGACGTTGCGAAACTCCAGCAACTGCTGCGCGAGGATCACTTGATTGCGCTCGACGGCGGCTACGGAAAAATCAAAGGTAAGACGTTCCGAATTTCAAACATGGGCAACGAAACCGAAGAGACGATGGCCGTGCTTTTGAGCGCGCTCGATGAAAGTCTCGCCAAACTTTAACGACCAATTCAAATGAGCAATTTCAACTGGGAAACCACCTTCCTCGACCTTTTTACTCGCAGTCTTGAGCGCTACAAAGGCGGTGACGAGAATGTCGACGGCTATTTTACGGATGAGGATCTCGAATTCCTGAAGTCGATCGGTTACAAGCCGGTGGAGTTTTTCGATTACGTCGAGGACATCGGCGATGGCGCGCAAATCAGCCCGGCGACGGCGGTGATGATCGCGGCTGTTCGTCGGGATTACCTTGATGCTGAGCAGAAGGGTGAGTTGAGCGATCACGAAATCAAACCCGCTGAATTGACTCCGAAGAACGGCGAACTTGGCGGTGTCCGTTGGTTGCCGAGGATCATCGAGAAAGCCGAAGGCAAGCTGCGCGGCGAGCTTGATCCTGACATTATGTTTTGCTGCGGTGGCGATCGCGCGTTTTTGAGCGAGCACGATATTCATCCGGCTGATTTCCTGCGCGTCGTCTGGGCGGCGAAGGGCGACAAAAATTTCGTTCTCAACTACGTCCAGAATCACTGAGTCCGTGGCGGAAGAAATCAAGCAGACTCCGTTGCTCGCCGCGCATGAAAAGCTTGGCGCGCGGATTGTTCCGTTCGCGGGCTGGAATATGCCGATCCAGTACGAGGGAATTATCGCGGAGCACAAAGCCGTTCGCGAGAATTTCGGCGTTTTTGACATTTCGCACATGGGCCAGTTTCGAGCCTGCGGTGAGGGCAGTTGCGGCTGGCTCAACGGGCTTCTGACGAACGATCTAGGCCGGCTCCAGGTCGGCGACGGGCAGTACACGCTGATGCTGAACGAGCGCGGCGGAGTGATCGATGATTTGATCGTCTACCGAACGGGCGAAGCGGAATTTTTCCTCGTCGTGAACGCTTCGAAGATCGCGGAGGACTTCGCTTGGCTTACGGATCGGTTGGCGGCTGGAATTCAGCTTACGAATGAAAGTAACGACTTCGCCGGGATTGCGGTTCAGGGGCCAGGCGCGGCCGAAGCGTTTTCTGGAATGACTGGCGGCAGAGAATTGCCGAAGCGTTTCGGAATTTCGAACGAGGGCGGAATCGTTGTTTGTCGAACGGGCTATACGGGCGAGGACGGGTTCGAGCTTTTCTGCCCGGTTGATGACGGAATCGGCTGGTGGGAGAAAGCGATCGACGCAGGCGCAAAGCCTTGTGGACTGGGCGCGAGGGATTCGTTGCGGCTTGAAAAGTGCTATCCGCTCAACGGAACGGATCTTTCGTCGGAACACACGCCGATTGAGGCAGGGTTAGGTTTTTTCGTCGATCTGGAGAGCGGTGATTTCGTCGGGCGTGATGTCCTGACACAACAAAAAGTCGATGGGCCGACACGACGGCTGGTGGCGATCAAAATGACCGAAAAGGGACCTCCGCCGCGGCACGGCTACGGGATTTTTTCCGAAGATGGCCAGCAGCTGCTGGGCGAATTGACCAGCGGTGGCCTCTCGCCTAGCCTTGGAATTGGAGTCGGCATGGGCTACGTTCCGAACGGTTCCCATAAAGTTGGGACGCCGGTTAAAATCGAAGTTCGTGGCCGACGATTCGGAGCGGAAATCGTCAAGAAGCCGTTTCTTTGAGTCTGATCGACTTTCTCGAATCGCTCTCGGCTGAGCAAGGTGGTTCGATTCCTTTTGAGCGCTTCATGGCGGCGGCTCTCTACGATCCGCGGTTCGGCTACTACACGGCGAATATCGAAACCGTTGGGAGGCGGGGCGATTTTTCGACTTCAGCGACGCGTTCAGAGGAACTCGGTAAGGCGATCGCAAACTGGATCAAAGCGCGTTCAAGCGGCTCGCCGGTTTCGGTGATCGAGCTGGGTGCGGGCGAAGGTTCTTTGGCGCGGACGGTTCTGGACAAAGCGGGGTGGTGGGCGCGGCGGCGCTGGAAATATCGGATTGTCGAGATTTCATCCAGGTTGCGCGAAGTCCAACGCGAGCGACTTGGAAACTCGGTTCGGTGGGCGGATTCGATCGAGTCTGCGCTGGCTGAGTGCGGCGGGAATGCTCTGATTTTTTCGAACGAACTGGTCGACGCGTTTCCGGTGGTTGTCGCGGCTTGGGACGGTTCAGCTTGGCAAGAAGTTCGCGTTTCGTTCAATCGCGAAACTGGGTTGCGCGAGGTTTTCACGCCGCTTGAAGCCGGGAAGCTGGATTCGAGCGCGCTTGAACAAAATTGGCAAGTCGGTCAGCGGATCGAGATCCACGATTCGTATCGACGCTGGATTCCGAAGTTGAAGGGCGGCGCGCTGCTAACAATCGACTACGGCGGTTCGGTTAACGAAATCTATCATCGAAGGCCGATGGGTACGCTTCGAGGTTACTTTAAACATCAGCGAATTGAAGGCGCGAAAATTTACCAACGTTTTGGCCAACAGGACCTGACTGCGGATGTGAATTTTGATGATCTCGAGCGCTGGGGACGGAACGCAGGGCTCGAAGTTCGAGTGCTCGAAAACCAAGCAGATTGGATCTCGCGCTGGGGTGGGGCGAAATCCAATCTGAGTGAAGCGGACACTGCGTTTAAAATTCTGGAGCAGCGGCCAACGAGCTAACCGCCTCGCTTATTTTTTGCCCTTCGGCTTTTCGGCCATTTTTTCTTTTACGGCGGTTTCGATTTCCGTGTAGAGCGATTCGTCTTCTTTCAGCGCCTCTTTTGCACCGTCGCGGCCTTGAGCCATCTGGGTTCCTTTGTAGCTGAACCAACTCCCTCGCTTTTGGACGATTTCGTATTCCAAAGCCAGATCCAGCAGCGAACCCGTGGACGAAATTCCTTCGGCATACATGATGTCGAATTCGGCCTCGGTGTAGGGCGGAGCGACCTTGTTTTTGACGATTTTGACGCGGGTTCGGTTTCCGGTAACCGTTCCGTCAGTCTGCTTGATCGCGCCAATCCGACGGATGTCGACTCGCACGGAGCTGTAGAATTTCAGCGCGCGGCCGCCCGGAGTAGTTTCTGGATTTCCAAACATCACGCCGATTTTTTCGCGGATCTGGTTCGTGAAAATCGCGCACGTCCGGGCCTTCGCGATCAGTGAGGTCAATTTTCGCATCGCTGCGCTCATCAACCGCGCCTGAGCGCCGACCGTCGTGTCGCCGATTTCGCCGTCGAGTTCAGCCTTCGTCACGAGCGCGGCGACTGAGTCGAGCACGATCACATCGAGCGAATTCGACCGGACGAGCGTCTCGACGATCCGCAGGGCTTCTTCGCCCGAACTTGGCTGCGAAACGAGCAATTCGTTGAGGTTCACGCCCAGTTTTTCGGCGTAGCTCGGGTCGAGCGCGTGCTCAACGTCAACAAACGCGGCGAGCCCTCCGGCCTTCTGAGCCTGCGCGACGACGGTGAGTGCGAGCGTCGTTTTCCCCGAGGATTCCGGACCGAACATCTCGATGATCCGTCCGCGCGGGAAGCCGCCGACACCGAGCGCGCGGTCGATCAGGAGATTCCCGGTCGGGATTTTCTCGATATCTTCCGTGCTGTCCTCGCCCATTCGCATGATTGAGCCCTCGCCGAAATCTTTTTGAATCTGGGAGATCGCGACGTCGAGATTTTTGCCTCTGGCCTGAGCGAACTTCTCGGCAGCGGCATCTTCGGCGGATTTGGACGTTTTTTTCACGACAGCAGCTGCTGACGAGGTGGTCGACTTCTTAGCGTTCGCGCTCCCTGTTGGTTTGGGAGTTGCGGCTGATTCAGTGGAGACGGCGGGAGTTGGGGGAGCTTCGAGGAGTGCAGACATGATGGTGTTTAAAAGTTCACCGATCCTAAATAAGATGTGTTCACATGTCTAGAGGTTTTTTGAATGGTCGCTGAACTTTATCTCATTTCGGCTGGAGTCGCATCATCAAGAGCAGGGGCCAGCCGAGGTATTTTCGGGACCTGGGCGATTTTTCGGCAAGAGCTTCGTCGACCCGATGCTCGCTCATTTCTTCGATGCT
>JBLHKS010000017.1:0-58039 GCA_047620505.1 Verrucomicrobiales bacterium
TCAGCGCAAGCATTCAGCGATCGGCTACCTCTCACCGAGCCAGTTCGAAAACTCCATCCTGACACTAAACTAAACAACAAACTGGTCCAAAAAAGCGTTGCACCTCAATTGTTCTTTGATGGATGCGCCCCAAAAAGCTCATCCTCCGCAATCACCAGTCGCCGGGCGACATCGTGATGCTGACGGCGGCGGTTCGGGATTTGCATGCGCACTATCCGGGGCAGTTCCTGACGGATGTGCGGACGCCCTGCCCGGCGTTGTGGGAGCATAATCCGTATCTGACGCCGATCGCGGATGACGATCCGGAGGCGGAAAAAGGATCGACCGGCGAAGATCTGGAACTATTGTTTGGGCATGAACGCTGGTGAGAAAAGAATCACGATCAACCCAAAGCAATGCGGAGGGAGACCCTGTATTCGAGGGATGAGAATTCGCGTCACGGATGTTCTCGACCTTCTTGCGAGCGGGCTGGGTTTTGACCAGATTCTTGATGAGATGCCTGATTTGGAACGGGAGGATATTTTTGCGGCGATTACTTACGCTAAGCAAGGTATCGATCATCCAGTCATCGCGGCATGATTTGGTTGGACGCCCATCTTTCTCCGCGCATCGCGCGCTGGATAAGGGAAGAGCTTGGGCATGATGCCGACGCGCTCAGAGATATCGGGCTGCGAGATGCCGAAGACGAGGAGATATTTAGCCGCGCCCGGGATGAAAGCGTAATCGTCCTGACGAAGGACAATGATATTGTGGATCTTGTTCGTGATCACGGTCCGCCGCCAGCGGTGATCTGACTGCGGTGTGGAAATACATCGGAGATGCACTGAAGCAGATTCTTTCGAATCATTTAATCGAGGCTCTCGATTTCATCGCGAAAGGCGATGCTCTCGTCGAGATACAATAAGACGGCGGATATGACGCCGATCGCGGATGACGATTCGGAGGCGGAGACGATCGAATGCCGGTATCCGCTGATTCATCGGGTGAATACGGAGCCGTGGCATTTCATCCACGCCCAATTAATTTTGTGGAGACCTACTCGAAATCCTTCGACCGCGGCTCGCGATGCACGACCGACGCATCAGACGGCGCGGTCACGAACGGTCCACCTTCAAGAGGCGCACGATCGGAAAACGCGACGTCTGGCATGTCGCTTTCGCGGCCGGCGAGCGGGAAATCTTTGCGGAGCGGGTAGAACGGATAGCCTTCCCACATCAGAATCCGACGCAAATCCGGGTGATCAGTGAATTTGATCCCCATCATGTCGAAAACTTCGCGCTCATGCCAATCGGCGGTCGGCCAGAGGTCGACGACGGTCGCGATTTCGGGCTCGTCCTCATCCAGCGGAGAGCGCAGACGGAGATGCGCGCCGGAGCTGTAGGAATAAACGTGGTAGACCACCTCGTAACGCGGCTTCGAATCATCGCCCATGTGGTCGAGGCTGCTGACGTCGACGAGGAAGTCGAAATCCAGCTCGGCTTTGGCGTAGCTCAGGATGTCCTTCGCAGCAGCTGCTGGAGCGAGGATCGTGTGCTCTTCGCGAAACTCGACGCTGCTGACGCCTTTGGATTCGTATTTCGAGACTAACGCCTGGGCGGCTTGCGCGGAATTCATTATGCGTAGTCGTTGGTGAGGTCTTCGATCAATTCGCGCTTCTGAGCCATGGTCGACTCTTCGCGACCGACCTTTTCCTGGAGCTTCATGAGGCCTTCGAGTAGCGCCTCGGGCCGCGGTGGGCAGCCGGAAATGTAGACGTCGACCGGGATGAGTTTGTCGATCCCCTGCAGCACGGCGTAGCTGCGATACATCCCGCCGCTCGATGCGCAGGCACCCATCGCGATGCACCATTTCGGCTCGGGCATCTGATCCCAGATCCGGCGGACGGCGAGGGCCATTTTGTAGGTCACGGTGCCGGCAACGATCATGACGTCGCTCTGGCGCGGCGAAAATCGCATCACCTCGGCTCCGAAACGTGAGATGTCGTAGCGCGCTGCGCCGGTGGCCATCAATTCGATCGCACAACAGGCGAGGCCCATCGGCATCGGCCAGAGCGAGTTCTTGCGCATCCAGTTAATCGCGGAGTCGACTTTGGTGAAGATGACGTTCCCTTCAATCTTCGAGTCGTAAGCCGCAGGCGTGGTGGTAGTTTCGGCCATTGTGCGGAACGTATGAAACCCAGCAGCTGCTGCAAGCGGGGTTTGTGAAAAAATTCACAAAGTCGATCCGACGTCGTCCAAACGGCGAAGCTACCTTTGCTTGCTCCTGTTAACTTCAATATTGAGGTTCGACAGCTCTTTCGAAGTCAGTCCCCGGCCTTTTTTAAAGACCGCATCGATCACGGCAATGACCGCATCATCCGCGCGCGAGCCCACGAAATCTCGCGGCACACTGGGGGCCTCCCATTGGCGGATGAGTGCCTTCAACATCATGCCGGGCCACGAGGGCTCCGCTTTTCGCATCCACAAATTTGAGGGTCACGTACTCAACAAGAGCCTGCGACATGGTATTGCCCGGCATCCCATAAGAACCGACGACCTCGTCGTCCCAGAACATTCCGATGATAATCTCAACTTCGCTGGGATCTTCCGGAATCAATTCTGGCGGCAGCTTTGGGGTCAACCGATCGACGCAGGGCACTTTCCCGAAACGCTCTTCGCCGCCATGGTCATTCGCTCTCATGCAGATCAGAACCGGCTTTCCCTGAAGCGTTCCCTCGCCGGATTTGGCATTCCTGACCTTCTCCGCGTATCCGGGGATCTCCGCTTTGAACACCCTTGGGAGCGAACCCGCGACTCCTGAATCAAAGATCTCGTCCTTAAAATGGTAAAAGCCATAAGCGGCAGCCCCTAACACAGCCAGAACAAGCAGAGTTCTCATTCGAAAAGTTTTTCCATTTTGGAATGTAGTCGTCAATCCCATTCCGCGAAAAGTTGGAGCCAAATTGGTTACTCCACGGTTTCCGATTGGCCGGTGGTTAGATTTCTGATACTTTTGACCTCGTGCAGAAAAGAACCGACGAAGTGATCGTGGTGAACTCGCTGGAAACTGACAATCCTGGTTTTTCACGGAGGTTGATCTGGTTCGCTGGACGATGCTCGATCCGAAAACAAATCCGTGAGTTCCCGAACAAAATCATTTCTTTGGCGAGGAGCTAAAATCATTCTGATAGGCTGGATCTGCTTCGAGATCTTCATGTGGTACTTTGCTATTCCTCGACGTTGGGGGCCGGAGATTGGTGGAATCCTTCCGAACAAGCATCAAGTTTTCTTCCGCATGAGGAGCACAGGCGGGGAGACTGAAGACCAACTTGTCTGGAAGAAACCAAACGGATTAGTCGAACATTTCTGGGTGAATCGAACTCATGCCGGCCCTGGGCATGTGACGATCAAATTTATCGATCAAGGCTGGAAAGTCTGGGCTGAATTTGATGGAGGAGTCGGAGCAAACCTAAACCTGCGGAATGGAACGTATTTCGGGGGGATCCCTCGAGATGACCCTTTTGCTAATTTTGGAGCCGAATTTGGACTCGGCAACATTTTGGATCGTGGGCTCACCTACAGTCCCCTTCAGATTGCTGAAGCCGTGATTTTCTGGGGCGGAATCATAGTCGGAATTTGTAGGATCTGGATCTCAGCGCGTAGTCAACGAGGGCATATTCCCAAGCTAAATCCCTGATTTTCCGACTGGCCACAATCAGCAGCTGCTGCCAGGATTGACCCAACGAAAAATCCCATGAACAAAACTCCTGACACCGATCAACCCCAGACTTCGAACCTCACTACGCGCCGCGACGCAATCAAGAAAACCGGCTTCGGCGTCGGTGCTCTCGCGGGCGTGGCGATTCCTCACGTTCATGCTCAGAACGATGACCCGACGATCCGAATCGGTCTGATCGGCTGCGGCGGTCGAGGCGGCGGTGCGGTGCTCAACGCGCTCAAAACTTCAACCGAGCAAGGACCGGTCCGGCTTCACGCCCTGGCCGACGTTTTCCAGGAAAAAGTCGACGAAAAGGAGCGCTCCTTCACCAACGCCGAGCAACGCCCTGACGTTGCCAACAAAGTCGACCTCGGCGATCGCAAATTCATCGGCTTCGACGCTTACAAAAAGGCGATGGACACGCTGAGCCCGGGCGACGTCGCGATCCTGACAACGCCCTGCGCCTTCCGCTGGCCGATGTACGAATACGCGATCGAACGCGGCCTGAACGTGTTCATGGAAAAGCCGGTCTGCCCGGATGGCCCGTCTGGCGTCCGTTTGCTCGAGATGAACAAAAAGGCGAAGGCCAAAAATCTCAAAGTCGGCGTCGGTTTGATGTGCCGGCACTGCGACGCGCGCGGCGAACTTTTCAACCGCGTCCGCGATGGCCAGATGGGCGAAATTGTGATGATGCGAGGCTACCGGATGCAGACGCCGATCGCCTCGTGTTTCTCCGATCGTAACCCGGGCAACGTGAGCGATTTGATGTATCAGATTCAGCGATTCCACAGCTTCCTCTGGCTCAGCGGCGGCTCGTTCAGCGACTTTTTCATCCACAACATCGACGAGTGCTGCTGGATCAAAGATCAGTGGCCAGTCGACGCCAAAGCGATCGGCGGTCGACACTATCGTGGCGACAAAATCGATCAGAACTTCGATTCTTATTCGGTCGAGTACACCTTTCCGGACGGCACGAAACTCTTCATGGACGGCCGCAACGTTCCCGGCTGTCACAACGAATTCGCCAGCCTCGCCCATGGCACGAAGGGCTGCGCCGTGATCTCCGAATCCGGCCACGCTCCATCGCGAGCTCGAATTTACAAAGGCCAGGTCATCCAACGTCAGCGCCGTCGCGGCGGTCGTGAAGGCCAGGCGGCTGCCGAAGCGGAGCCAGCACATCCCGATTTGCTCTGGGCTTACCCGCAGGATCCAGCCGAGCGCAATCCATACGATCTGGAGTGGGAACACCTGATCGATGCGATCCATCGCGACGTCGAATACAACGAAGTCGACCGCGGTGTCCAAGCCAGTCTCGTTACCGCGATGGGCCGGATGGCCGCGCACACCGGGCAGGTCATCAGCTACGATCAGGTCTTGAAATGGGAGCACGAATTCAGCCCGAAAAGCGACACAATCACGCTCGATGGCGATTCGCCGATCATGCCGAACGCGGACGGCTCGTACCCGATCCCGGAGCCCGGGGTGAAGAAGGATCGCGAGTATTGATCTGGTGCCGATCGGCTAGGTAGTGGTGGCTTCCAGCCGCCATTGGCCGGCGGCTGCTGGAAGACCTGGACAGGTTCGGCAAGCCCGCCAGGTTTCCGGCATGAAATCCCTTTCACGTCGTTCATTCGCCCGAAACGCCACAGCAGCTGCTGGGGCCGCCGCCTTCGGATTCCAAGTCGTTCCCAGCCGCGTTTTCGGCGCAAATGAACGGCCGGCTGTCGCTGGAATCGGGTCCGGCGGCAAAGGCGTTGCAGACATCGGTGGCTCGGCCAAAGCGGGGTGCGAAATCGTCGGCCTGGTCGACGTCGTCGACATCGAACGCATGGGCGAAGTCGCCGGTCGATTCAGCGGGCTTAAGAAAACTCGCGAAGCGCATCCAGACGCGAAATTCTACACCGACTACCACGACATGCTCGCTGATCTCGGCGACAAAGTCGACGGAGTCACCGTTTCGACGCCGGATCACCACCACTTCCACGCCTCGATCGCCGCGATGAAAGCCGGCAAAGCGGTCTACTGCCAGAAGCCGCTGACTCATGGAATCTGGGAAGCCCGGATGTTGACCGAGTTGGCCGCGAAGACCGGCGTGGCGACGCAGATGGGAAATCAGGCGCATGCGAACGACCACCTGCGGCGTGTGTCCGAGCTGATTCGGGCAGGCATCATTGGCAAAATCAAAGAGATCCACGCCTGGACCAATCGCCCGATCTGGCCGCAAGGTTTTGACGCGCCGCCGCCCGCCGAAGAGGCTCCGAAATGGCTCGACTGGGAGCAGTGGATCGGGCCGGCCCCGTTCGTCGAATACAGCTCGAAGATCGCCCCGTTCGCGTGGCGAGGATGGTGGGATTACGGCACTGGCGCAATGGGCGACATGGCCTGCCACATCATGAATATGCCCGTCTGGGCCGCCGAACTTGGGGCTCCGACCGCCGTCTCAGCAAAGCAGGAAGGTGCGACCGCGCTTTCGCCGCCGATCAACTCGACCGTGACTTACGAGTTCGGCAAAGAAGACGTCAAGTTCGTCTGGTACGACGGCCAGAAGGGCGCGAAGTTCGAGCGCGAAGGCTGGAAATTTCATAAGGGCGACTACAATCGGCCAGACGACAAAATCCTCGAAGGAGTCGACTACAACCGATACGAAAGCGTGATCATCGGCGAAAAAGGCAAGCTGTTCTTCGCCCGCAAGTCCGACACCTGGTTCGTTAAACCGACCAACGTCGTTGAGGGCTTCGAATGGCCGGCGCAGACCATTCCTCGGACTCGGGGTGCCTACGACGAATGGGTGGACGCGATCAAGGGCGTCATCCGGCGTGCCGAATCCGGTTTCCACTCGTCTGGCCCGTTCACGGAAACGGTTTTGATCGGCACGCTCGCACAGCGCGTCCCCGACACGCGCCTCGAATGGGATGCGGAGAAAATGGAAGTCAAAGGCAAGCCCGAGCTGAAAAAATACATCCAGCGAGAATACCGAAGCGGCTGGGAAGTTGATCTCGGTTAGGGCCCGATAATTCCGCTAGCGCGTTGGGGCCGAGGACCTATAATCCCGGCCCTTAAAAAATGACGCCGGAATTCTCTCAAAACTCAGCCAACCCGCGCATGGCGGGCGTGCTCGTCCCCGTCTTCGCGATCCGCCGCGAAGACGACCTCGGAATCGGTGATGTCGCCGGAGTTCGCGAAATGGTCGACTGGGCGGAGCAGATCGGGATGCGGTTTCTGCAGTTCCTGCCAATCACCGAACTCGCCGGCGACAACAGCCCTTACAACGCGATCAGCTCCATGGCGATCGAGCCGCTGACGCTCGACACAACGCCGGATGCGATCAAGGACCTGAAACCATCGAGCTACGAAAAAGCGCTCAGCCAGGTTCGCCAGAAAGACAACATCGGCGGCGAGTCGGTTTGTTATCCGGAGGTTCGCAAATTGAAGACGGATCTCCTTCGGCGGGCGTTCAAGCGTTTCAGGAAGCGTCACTTGAATCAGGGTAGCAAGCGCGAGAAGAAGTTCCGGGCGTTCCGTGAGGCCGAAAAATCCTGGCTGAGCGACTACTGCGTTTTCCGCTTGCTCATGGAGATGGACGGAAATTCGGAGAACTGGGAAGCTTGGCCCGAAAGTTACAACACGCTCGAAAAGGCCCGCGAATTCCTCAGTGGCTTGCCTCAGGAGGAAGTCGAAACGGAGCTCGCCTGGTTTTCTTACGTTCAGTGGATCGCCTTCGAGCAATGGAGCAAAGTCGCGGCTTACGCGGCCGAGAAGGGCGTTCAGCTGATGGGCGACGTGCCCTACGGGATCAGCCGACACAGCGCGGACGTTTTCGCGAATCCGGAACTCTTCGACCTGGATTGGTGTGCCGGAGCGCCGCCGGAACCGACGTTTCGCGACGACCAGTTCACGATGGAGTGGGGTCAGAACTGGGGCTTTCCGCTCTATCGCTGGGACCGGATGGAGGCGGACGATTTCGCGTGGTGGAAGCGGCGCGTCAGGCGGCTCTGCGACGTTTTCGGCGCGTTCCGGATCGACCACGCGCTCGGGTTTTATCGAATCTACAGCTTTCCGTTCACCCCCGATCGCAACCAGGAATTCCTCGAACTCGGCTACGAAAAAGCCCGCGAAATCACCGGCGGCCATCTTCCCGGATTCAAGCCCGGCCCCGACAACAGCGACGAGGAAAAAGCCGTGAATCGCGCCTGCGGAGAGAAATACCTCGGCGCGATCGCCTCAGCAGCTGCTGGCGCCGGGATCGTGGCTGAGGATCTCGGGGTGGTGCCGAAATACATGCCGGAGAGCATGGCGGTTCTGGGCATGGCAGGGATCAAGGTGCCGATGTGGAACCACGAAGACGATGGCGAGTTCGTCCGAGGCGAGCACTACCCGGAACTTTCGATGGCAACCTACGCGACCCACGATCACGACCCGATCAAAACGCAGTGGGATCACGACCACCGCATCATCGCGGAGAACGATCCGCCCGACCGCGTTGGCGACGCCAAGTACTATCTTCATCGTTGGGCCCGCTGGGCCGGCTACGACGACGCGCTCAGAGACCTGCCGCCGATGTTCGACGATACCGTTCGCGAGGCGCTCTTGAAGGCGCTCTTCGAATCGAATTCGTGTTACGCCAGCGTGATGATTACCGATCTGTTAGGCCTTGAAGACCGCTTCAACACGCCGGGCAAGCTGAGCGATGAAAACTGGAGTCAGCGCCTGAGCATGTCCGTCCGGGAGCTTCGCGAAGATTCGAAATGGTCCGGAATCGGCGAGCGCGTCCGGCAGCTGCTGGCGGAGAGCGGGCGGCTGGCGTAGATGTGCGATCCGTGGCGAGCCGTCAGCTCCGCCTTGGACGCAGAACGCTCAAATCTGGCGCGTTGACGGGTGGCCCGAAGTATCTGGTTCTCAACTCAGCTGCTTGCTCGGATGACGCGCCGGCAAGTTGATCGAACAATCCAATCATCCGACGCCGAAAACTCGTCAGCCGAGGACGGTCCAATTGACAGATGCGGATCAAGTCCAGTCCGACCGGCGTCAGCCCCTGAATCTCACCGCCGTCGACAACCTCCAGGTGATCTCCGTAGGCGATCAGGCACGGATCGGGCACATCGAGCATGTCCCGTTTCGCCGAATTGCAGTGACAACAGGCATAGACCAGATTCGAGTAGTCGGTTAGCCGGTCCGGGAATCGTGATTTCGGCGCGAGGTGATCAACGCTGAAGGCCTGATCGCCGGTAGGATACCAAGCTTCGCGAAACAGGCAATAAACGCAGCGGAATTCGAATTCGACTCGTAGCCACGGCTTGAACGATGCCGGATCGGAATACACGCAGGGATCGAATTTCCGCCGCAGGGGAGATTCCGGATACCGAAACAGATCCAGCCCGCTGGAAATCTCCTCATCCATTCTCTGACTTCAACACAGCGGCGGTCGTGGCTTCCATGAGATCAAGTTGATCGCCCAGCGCCTGGTCCCAATGGATGAGTTCCTGATCCAGCTGCGATTGCAGGGATTGAAGTTCTTCCCGTTCGGACTCCGACAGTCCTTCGGCGGTTTCGCGGCGCAGGAGTTCGATTCGCCGTTGATTGCGAGCCTCCGACGTCCGCTCCTTCCGCCGTTTGCGGATCGTGTCTGTCAGCAGCTGCTGGGCCAGTTCTTCGGCCGGTTGATGAAGCGCCTCGGCTTCGGCGTTCAGCTCTCGTTCGAGTTCGGGGGCGATGTCGAGAGTCAGGGACATGATTCCACAGTCTATGGTTTCGAACTCGGGTGTAAACGAAGATCTTTCGCTGCCTGGCTTATTCGGTTGGCTCATCCGGAAAACCGACTGATGCGGAATATTCAACATAAGCGCGATTTTCTTCGTTTCGGATCCTTGTTATTTCAACGAGGACGCCTGCGGGCCCACTTTTTTGAAAAAAGAAGCTGGCCACTTGGAGGAACCCGGCTAAACAAACTCGCATGAGCAATGACCCTATCAAAGTCGCCGTTACCGGTGCCGCTGGCCAGATTGGCTACGCGCTTCTTTTTCGCATCGCAAGTGGCCAGATGTTCGGGCCGAATCAGCCGGTGAGTCTGCATCTAATCGAGATTCCGCAGGCGCTCGAAGCGCTGAATGGCGTGGTGATGGAGCTGGAAGATTGCGCGTTCCCGTTGCTGAAGGACATCGTTCCGACTGCGGACTTGAACCACGGCTTCGAGGGCGTGAACTGGTCGCTTCTCGTCGGCAGCGTCCCGCGCAAGCAGGGCATGGAGCGGAAGGATTTGCTCAATATCAATGGCAAGATTTTCACCGGGCAGGGTCAGGCGATCGCGAAGAATGCGGCTGACGATGCGCGGGTGCTCGTGGTCGGCAATCCGTGCAACACGAACTGTCTGATCGCGATGAACAACGCGGATGGCGTGCCGAATGATCGGTTTTTCGCGATGACTCGGCTGGATGAGAATCGTGCGAAAAGCCAGCTGGCGCAGCACGCCGGGCATCATTGCTCAGAGGTCACGAACATGACGATCTGGGGAAATCATTCGGCGACGCAGTACCCGGATTTTTACAACGCGAAGATCGCGGGCAAGCCGGCGACGGAGGTGATCTCGAATCACGATTGGCTCGAGGGCGATTTCATTTCGACGGTTCAGCAGCGCGGCGCGGCCATCATCAAAGCTCGTGGGGCTTCTTCTGCGGCGTCAGCAGCGAACGCGATTGTCGATTCGGTCGTGAGCGTGACCACGCCGACGGCTGAGGGCGATTGGCACAGCGTTTGCGTTTGTTCGGACGGCAGTTACGGCGTGGACAAGGGCTTGATTTCGTCGTTCCCGATCCGCAGCGACGGAACGAACTGGGAGATTGTTCAGGACGTTCCGCTCAACGAATTTGGCCGCGCGAAACTTGACGCGAGCGTGGCGGAGTTGAGCGAAGAGCGCGTGGCGGTCTCGGAGCTGATTTCGTAAGGGGGCGAGGAACCGCCGGTCAGCTCGATCGGCGGTTTGGCCTCAATCTGCGGCGTTCTCTAATAATAGAGGACGGCGCAGAGCAACATCAGCGCGCCGTAAGCAGCGCCACCGGCACAGCTGAAGAGCCAGCGCTTCGGCTGATCGTCCTTCGTGATCCAGGTGATCCAATCGCGAAGCAGATATGGCATTCCGATCCAGAACATGCCGACGATGATCCAGACAAAGCAGATGATCGGGATGAGCAGCCGCGTCAACGGCGCTTCGAGAAACGCAGCGGCGAGAAACGGAGACGGAATCAGCAACATCAGGGTTCCGAGCGAGCGGACGGCGAGAAATTCCTTCACGTAGGTGACCACGAGGATGAACCCGACGGGAATCACGATCTTCACGACCTTTTCCATCGTGTAAAATTCGCCGAGATCCATCGTCGACATCAGAAACCAGGCCCACACCCCGCAGATCGCGAGAATCACGATTCCGGCGATGTTGTGCCGCGGAAATTGTCTGAGAAGCGGAGTCAGCGGTGCGCGAAGGAAGAGCGCCGCGAGATGCACGCCGATCAGGAAAATACCGAGAACGATCCCGACGATTTTGAGATCTGGATGGTTGTAGAGGAGGTCGTATAATTTGTCCATTGAGAGAGGTCAGTTGGCCAGAACGGGATCGCCGTAGAGCGTGTGGCCGGTGGTTAGCGTGATGTTGACCGGAAAGATCTGGCCAATGTGGCGTTCGGGCTTGCCTTCGATGATCACGATTCGATTCGTACTGGTTCGGCCGGAGAGCCGCGCGGCGTTGGTCTTGCTAGGGCCTTCGCAAAGGATTTCCACTGTTTTCCCAACCAGCTCGCGGTTTTTCCGTTCGGAAATCGAGTTAACGAGTTTGAGCAAATCCTGGTTGCGCTCCTCTTTGATTTTCTCTGGCAGCTGCTGGTCCATTTCGGCCGCCGGAGTGTCCTTGCGCTGGGAGTAGCGGAAGACGAATGCGTGGTCGAACTGAAGCCGTTCGACAACCTTTTTCGACGCCTCGTAATCTTCTTCGGTCTCGCCGGGAAAGCCGACGATAACGTCGGTTGAGATCGCGATGTCCGGCCGCGCTACACGCATCCGTTCGCAGATGTCGATGAACTTTTCGGCTTTGTAGGGCCGCTGCATTTTGCGCAGAATCCGATCGGAGCCGGACTGCATCGGAAAGTGAACGTGGCTCGCGAGTTTCGGCAGGTAGGTGAAGGCGTCGATCACATCCTGGCGATAGCCGATCGGGTGTGGCGAGGTGAAGCGGATTCGCTCGATTCCATCGACTTCGTGAACGGCTTCGAGCAGCTGAGTGAACGGCATTTTGCCGTCGACTTTGGGAAATTCGTTTCGGCCGTAGAGATTCACGATCTGCCCTAACAGAGTCACTTCTTTCGTCCCGTTATCAGCGAGTCGGCGGACTTCGTCGACGATGTCCGCGATCGGGCGGGCGCGCTCTGAGCCCCGTGTGTAGGGCACGATGCAGAAGCTGCATTTCATGTTGCAGCCCTGCATGATGCTAACGAATTGAGTGATGCCGTGCGCCTTCGCGACGTGGTCGCGGATCGTGTTCTGCGAGTCGGTTTCCTCTTCGATATCGACGATCGAGTGGCGCAGATCGTCCATCTTTTGCTCAAGCCGCGGCCGCAGAAGCGCGTCGACGTGATCGACGACTTTGTGATATTTCTGGGTGCCGACGACGAGGTCGACATGCGGCACGGTTTTGATGAGTTCAGCGCCCCGGCTCTGCGCCATGCAGCCCATGAAGCCGTAAACCATGTGCTGTTTTTCCTGACGCAGCTTGCCAAGCCTCCACATATTGCCTAGCGCTTTTTGCTCAGCCTGATCGCGAACTGAGCAGGTGTTGACGAGAACGACATCGGCTTCGTCCGCGTCCTGCGAAACTGAGTAGCCGCGTTCGACGAACATCTGCGCAACCTGTTCGGTGTCGCGGACGTTCATCTGGCATCCGTAGGTTTTGATGTAGACCGTGGGCATGGATTTTGAGCGGGCGGAAGTATGCCCGGGTTTGCTCGGGAAACAAGTGCGTTTGAATATTGGCCTTCTCGCGCAATTCAATCCGCCGAGATCCGCCAGAGCGCATCGTAGGTCCGGATGAAAATATCGCCGCCAGCAGCTGCTAGCGAAGCGTTCGTCCGTTCGTCGACATCGCTTTGGGCAACGACTTCGAGCCCGGAAGTCGCGGCTTTGAATGCGACGGTGTCTCCAGGCTGACTCAGCGTGTAGATCAAATCGCCTGCGAGCAGCAACGAACCCCAGGATTTCCCGGCTCCGGGGAGGCGCTCTTTCCAGACGGTTTTGCCAGTCTTAAGATCGACGCAATGGGCGATCCCGCCAGCGTCCTGAGCGTAGAGATGGCCGTCCTTGATCACGCCGCTTCCGATCCCGCCGAAATGTTTGACCTCCCGCCAGATTCGTTCGCCCTTGGTCGTCACTGCGACCGAATTTCCCTGGTAGCCGCCCTGCGCGACGACGACGCCGTCCGCTGCGATCGGCGACGAGTAGACTAGCGGGTTCAGGCCCTCACAAGTCCATAAAACTTTGCCGCTCGCGGGATCGAACGCCTTGATTTCCATCGGGAAACTCATCACGAGCTGGTCTTCCACGATGAGCGGCGTGCTCCAGGAACCGATCACGTCGTTGTCGTTTTCGCGGCCTGCAAATCCGTCAGTCCGCGGTCCGGTTTCCCATTTCGGCTCATCCCATTTCCAGATGGTCTCGCCGGATTTTTTGTCGAGCGCGTAAAGCGCTGCGCCTTTCGCCGGGCCGTGGTAGTGGAAAACGAGGTTCCCGTGAATCACAGGCGAAGTCGAGTTTCCCCACACGTGATCGAGCGCGCCGAAATCGCGTTTCCAGACTTCGTTCCCCTCAAAATCGTAAGCCGCGACGCCAGCCGATCCGTAGGCGGCGACAACGAGCTCGCCATCGGTTGTCGGCGAGGCTGAACAGTACGGGTTGTCGCGATGCGTCCGTTCTTTTTTGGCAAATGTCAGGCCGCTCTTCCAAAGCAGCTTGCCGTCCTTGCGATCGAAACACATCAAACCGCGCCAGTTCGTTTCGGTAACCGCCTGGGTGACGAAAACGCGATCACCCCAGATGATCGGAGTCGAGTTCCCTCGGTCAGGCAACTCGACGCGCCAGGCGACATTTTTGTCCTTGCCCCATTCGAGAGGGAGATCGGTTTCAGTCGTCGCGCCGGAGCCGGAATTGTCGCCGCGCCACGCAGGCCAGTTTTCGGCTTGGAGCACGAAGGGGAGAAGCGTCAGGGTGAGGAGAATCGTCTTTTTCATGAATCGGCTTTGAATCAGCGGGAACCCGCCTTCACAATCAACTCATGAAATTGTCGAAAGCTTTCATTTTCCTCGCGCTCGCCTCAGCAGCTGCCAGCGGCGAAACCCTGAGTGGCGAGGGCGCGATCGAGCCTTTTCTCGACGAATCGCGCTTCGAAATGCAGCAGATCTTCAAGGGCGAGCGTTTTCCGAATGTCGTCGTGGCGAGGGACGGCACGGTGATCGCGACCTTCGGAAACAAGAGCCACCAGGTCCGGCGGAGCGAGGATGGCGGGAAGACATGGGGCGAGGTGATCACGGTCGCCAATCCAGGTTTCCAGGGCGGGGGAGCGATCGTCGATGATTCGACCGGCGACATCCTGACGTTCGTCGAAGATCGGCACCCACCGGCCCCGCTGACCGTTTATCGAAGCAAAGATCACGGCAAAACATGGACGGCGGAGAAGCCGGAAATCGCGCCGGATTCCAAAGGCAACCTGCCGTCGATGCACATGAACGATCACGGAATCACCCTGCGGCACAGTGCCGAGTATGCCGGGCGCCTGATCCGCCCGACGCGCTACTACGGAAAGAAGAACGACAAGTCCGAGTGGCCGAATCACTACACAAACGCGATGTACAGCGATGATGGTGGGAAGACTTGGAAAACCAGCGATCCGTTTCCGGAAAACGGCACGGGCGAGGCCACGATCGCGGAGCTTTCGAGCGGCGTGCTTTATTACAATTCCCGCGTCCACTGGCAGGAGCGGCCGAAGAACACGCGGCGTCGCAGCGCGTTGAGCCACGATGGTGGGCAGACCTGGACGGATTTCCGGATCATCGACGTTTTACCCGATGGTCATCAGCATCGATCCTACGGCTGCATGGGTGGGCTTGTCAGGCTGCCGGTCTCCGGGCGCGATATCCTGATTTTCAGCAACATCGATACGCCAAACGCGACTCGCGAAAAAATCACGGTCTGGGCGAGCTTCGACGGCGGAAAAACCTGGCCGGTGAAGCGGCTCGTGTTCGATGGGCCGAGCGCCTACTCATCGATGAACGCCGGCAGGCCGGGAACGCCGAGCGAGGGCTGGATTTTCCTGCATTTCGAAGGCGGACCCGGCGGTGGATCGCAGATGGCGCGATTCAATCTGAGTTGGCTGCTTGGAGGTGAGCCGACCGGCGAAGGCGCGGTTCCGGACTGGATCAACTAGGATCGCCGCCGAGCCACTTCGGCGCTTTGCCCTTCCACCAACCCTTCGTCCGGCTCCACCAGGTTTCAGGCGGTTCATTGAACTTCAGAAGCCGCTCTTTTTCATCGTAGCTGACCGTCGCACCCGGCGTTTCGCGGAGATACCAGTCCAGCAGCTGCTGAGGCGTCGTGTTGCGGAAAGTCAGGTCGTCAGGCAGCGATGCGGGCACCTCTCTTTCCCAAAGAGCCTCGTCATCCGACCACGCGACCTGCGCGCCGAGTCCGATGAATGCCCAGATCAAATGCTCGGAATCGGCGGGCTCCATATCTACGTATCGAAGCGTCACGCGCGTTAACTTTGCATCGAAGAGGTTTTCGATCGAACGCGGATTCGGGAGATCCGGCATGCCCGCCAGTTCAAATTTCAACACCGTGGATTGCGGAAGCAAGATGAGTTCGAGTGGCTCATCCGGGTTTCCGGCGTCGGCGACCGGGATCCACTGAAGATACGCGGCCTCAGATTGCTCTGATTTCCATTTCCAGCTCACGCCTTGATCCGTCACAATTCCCAGGTGGTCGGTCGAGTAGAAACTGGCCGAGGATCGAAAAAGGAGATGAGGTGTAACCGTCGCTGGACCCTTTTCGAATTCGATTCTTGCGGCAGGCGGGAGCTTTGAACCTGGCTTATTTGTAAGAGTCGAGTGCCCCGGGCCAATTCCCGAAATATTGTCCATTTCGGCCACGAATTGAATCCTGACACTGTCTCCAATCACAACTTGTTCGCCGGGTTCCCGCTTCAACTGGACAAAACTCGGCTCTCCGGTCAGCACCTCGACCTCCAGATTGACTGGCGTGTCGTGCCAAGCTATCAGCGTCCCATCCACCCGAGCCAAATCCCCGCTGACCTCATTCCAATCCGGATCGCCGTTGAAGTATTTGGGATCATGAACCAGGAGCGCGTCGGTTTGCGCATCACCGCCTTGAATCGTATCAATTCGAAGAACGGGCATGTTTCGAGCCCGAAAAAGCATGCGCAGCTTCGGAAAAATGAACCCGACGCCCTCGCCGAGCGGCATCGACCGCCAATCTGGCGGAACTCCCAGCTGATCGAGGTCCGGCTCGCTGAACGCTTCAAGTGACTTCGGATCGCGGAAAATCAGTGGCGCTCGCCAGGTTTCGTCCGGCTCCAAGGGATCGTCAGCACCGGGAACCCACGTTGCAAACGCCACCAGTTCGACTTCGTCGTCGCCAACCAAAGCAGGCGTCTCGTGAGGCGGCAAATCGACCTTTTTCCCGACCTCTTCTTCCGTCCAATTGATGAAAAGATGGCCGCCTTCCACCGAGTGTTCCGGCTTCGCCATCGGCCTTTCGATGCTTTGACCAGAGAATGAAGAACCCGCCGAAAAGGGAGTTGGCAGCCAGGTTCCAAACACCCCGAGGGTTTCTCGTTCATAAGATTCGGTGTCCCGGCTCGCGGTCGGCGAACTGTAAAAGCGCGGGGTCGCGTTCAGCTGATAAAAAAGCAGACCGGCACTGACAAAAATCAGCAGCACGATCGCCAGGCAGACACGTCTCTTCAGCCGTTTCATTCCTCGTCCTTACCCCATAATTCTGTGCTGAGATACTTCAGACCCGAATCGCAAATCAGCACCGCGATCGTTTTTCCGGCGAAATCTCCTGCCAGCAGCTGCTGAGCCGCAGCGACGTTCGCGCCACTGGAAAACCCCGCGAAAATCCCCTCCTCGCGGGCCAACGCGCGCGCTGTCTCGATCGCGGTCGCGTCGTCGACCTTCAGAAAACCGTCGATCAAATCGCGATCGATCATTTCCAGATTCGGCATCGCGTAGCCGCCTCCCTGGATCTTGTGATTGGCCTGACGCACGTCCTCGCCTGCCAAAACCGCCGCACCCGCAGGCTCGACCACGAAACAGCGAATCGCCGGGCTGTGCGCTTTGAACGACTCGGCGCACCCCGCGAACGAGCCGCCGCTGCCGACGAAATCGCAAAACGCATCGATCTCGCCGCCTGACTGCTCCAGAAATTCCGGCCCGGTGTGAAGCGCGTGAGCTCGCCGATTTCCCGCATGCCGAAACTGGTCAGCTCTGAACGCTTTGCGCTCACGGACGATTCGCTCCGTCTCGATCCTGACAAGATCCAAATCGCCGCCCGAAACCTGGCCTGGCTGCGAATCCGGCAGCTGATCGACGAGCACGACTTCCGCCCCGAGCGCCCGCATCATCCGCGCGCGTTCCGTCGAATTCCCGCGCGACATCACGGCGACGAACGGATAGCCCTTCACGCCGCAGACGATGGCGAGCCCAGTCCCGGTGTTGCCGCTCGTCAGCTCGACAACAGTCTGGCCCGGCTGAATTTCGCCGTTAGCCTCGGCGTCCTCGATGATCTGGCGCGCGATCCGGTCCTTCTTCGAAAAACCCGGATTGAGGTAGTCTAACTTGGCCAGAATCCGGCCTTCCAGATTTCGGTTGGCGACGAATCGTGACAACTCGACAAGCGGTGTCTGACCGATCGTTTCAATCACTGAAGTTTTGATCATCGCTCCTGGAATTTTGGAAATTCGACTCAGCGGAGATCGATTAATTTCTTCCGCAGTAGCGCGCGCACCAGGCTGAAGACGGACGCGCCTGCGAGGATCGCCGCTAACAAAAGCAAAGTCGGATGTTCGATCGTCGTCAGACCCATTGCAGTTCCTGCGGCAGGAGGATGATCTGTGTTGGTCATCATCATGAGAAAAAACGCCAGTGTCACGCTGCCAGCATAAAATACGGACGCGTCGATCTCCGGAAAGTGGGTTCGAAGATACCAGAATCCAACACCGACTAACATTCCGAACGAGTGTCCGCCAATCACGTGTCTCGGAGAGGCGACCGCCCGTGAGGGAAGCGAGAAAACGACAAATGCGGTCGCGGCCAAGGAAGCGACGACAACTTCATCGCCGCCGATTTTCAGGACGAGCATGGAAAGAAACACGCCGCCGCCAGCGAGGAGCGCTTGAAAAACGTAGCGTTTCCAGAGACCGGCGAATTTCGGATCAAGCAGCTGCATTCCGCTAAGCTGGCGCGGACCGTCCTTAAGATCCAGCGCGCTGTCCGGGATTTGACTCGGTTCTCTGGCTCGCCACGGTGCTCGAATGCAGACATCGAAAACCTCACGGCGACATTTTCTTAAAAACACAACAGCTGCTAGCGCGGTTGCCTTCCCCTACATCGGCTGGAAATCGACCGCCAGCGGCCAGGCACCGAGCAAAGACCTCCGCTTCGTCAACTTCGGAGGAGGCGGCCGGGCTTGGGGTGATCTGACCAGCATGAACGGTGTGCCGAACACGACCGCCGTCGCCGTTGCCGAGATCGACACCACGCGCCACATCAAAATTCGCGAGGCGTTTCCGAAGACGAAAGTTTATCAGGATTGGAGGCAGATGCTCGAGGAGGTCGCTGACCAGGTTGACGTTGCCGTCGTCGGCACGCCCGACCACATGCACGCGCCGATGGCGATGAGCTCGATGCAACTCGGCCTCCACACGTATTGCGAAAAACCGCTCACGCGGACGCTCCATGAATGCCGGACGCTGACGGAGTACGCGGTCGAAAATAACCTGAAAACTCAGATGGGAATTCAGGTCAGCTCCAGCAGCGGTAACCGAACGGCCTCGGCGCTGCTTCGGGCAGAAGTCGTCGGCAAGGTCAAGTCGGTCCACAGCATGAATCCGAAATCCTGGGGCTCGATGAGCCCGTTGCCCGATGGCGAAGATCCTGTGCCTGAAGGCCTGAATTGGGACAACTGGTGCGGGGTCAGCCCTCTGGTTCCGTTCAAGAAAAATCAGTATCACCCAGGCAACTGGCGGAAGCGGATCGGCTTCGGCACGGGGACGCTCGGCGACATGGCCTGCCACATTGTTCATCCCTGGTTTCACGGTTTGAAGGCACCGACCGCGATTGGCGCGACGCAGCACGGCGAAGGTCCGGTCGATGGAGACAGCTGGCCGCTCAACGCCCACGTCGCCTACCGGATGAAGGGTAACGACATGACTGAGGGCGATTTCGATTTTGTCTGGTACGACGGGAACAAGTTTCCTGGCGAAGATGTGATCGCGTCCGTCGGCGAAAAAGGAAACGTCCCGAGAAGCGGCACGGTCGTCATCGGAACGACAGGTGCGGTGACGATTCCGCACGGCGGCGGCGCGCCAACGATTTATCGCAATGGGAAAAAGACTGACGAGAAGTACGAAGCCGTCGAGGGGCAGAATCACCACGGAAATTTCGCCGATTCGATCCGCGAAGACATCAGCGATCTGCCGCTGGCGAGTTTCGAATACGCAGGGCCGATGACGGAGGTCGTTCTGCTCGGAACGGTCGCGATGCGGCATCCAGGCGTAGCGCTCGATTGGGACAGCGAGGCGTTGAAGTTCACGAACTCGGATTCGGCGAACAAGCTGGTTCGCGAGCCATATCGCAAAGGCTGGGAAGTCGAAGGACTCTAACATGCCGACCATCCACGAATTATTCGACCTCCGGGGCCGGAGCGCGCTCATCACGGGCGGTTCCGGTTGGCTCGGAGGCGAATTTGCGGCGACTCTGGCGGAAGCCGGAGCCTCGGTCGTCGTCACGAGTCGGGATCGCGATCGCGCAGCAGCTGCTGTGGCGGAATTGCCGGTCGGCGAGGGCGCAACGCATCACGGCATTGCGCTCGATCACAAAAGCGACGACTCGATTCGCGCCGGATTTGCCGAGGCGGTTGAGAAGACCGGCGGGATCGATATTCTCGTGAACAACGGCCAATCGGGAACCGCGAGCGACCTGACAACGATCGATGCCGAAGGCTTCGCCGATCACTTCGCGAATCCGACCGGCTACTTTCTGCTCTCACGTCAGATGCGCGATCACGCGGTCGAGCGAGGCAAGCCAGCCAGCGTAGTTTTGATCGGCTCGATGTACGGCGTCGTCGGCTCCTACCCGGACACCTACGAAGGCCTCGTTCCTTCCAGCAGCGTTGCCTACCACGCCCAGAAAGGTGCCGTCGTCCACATGACGCGGCACCTCGCGGTTTACTGGGCGAAGGACAATGTCAGGGTGAACTGCCTCTCGCCTGGCCCATTTCCCGGGCCCGCTGCAAATGCCGAAATGGTCGAGCGACTCAACGCGAAAAGCCCAATGAAACGCATGGGCCAGCCGCACGAATTGAAAGGCGCGCTCGCGCTCCTCGCCTCGGATGCCGGCAGCTACATGACGGGCCAGAATCTCGTCGTCGACGGCGGCTGGTCGGCTTGGTAAGCCAATCAATTCTTTCCGAACTCGTGAACGCCTTTCCGGGCGGCCTTCAGCGTTTCCTGGGTATCGATTGGAATCCCAGGATCGCCCTGATCTTCCATCCAGCGATCCAGTTCAGTGCTGAGCGCCTCGAGTCGCTCAGCGTGCTGTGGATTTTCAGCTAGATTCGTTAATTCGTAGGAATCTTTGTCTACCTGATAGAGCTGTTCGGCTGGTCGACGCATGTAGCGCTTAACCAATTCGTAAACTGCGGTCTGCTCCGGTTGCGCGCCAACCCAGGTTGCCCAGTAGGGGTTGTTGAACCGCCCACCTCCCATGAGGTGCTTCTCAATGTAAAGCTCGTCTGGTCTGAGGTTTCGGAGGTAGTGAAATTCGCCGTCAGAGACCGAGCGGATCGGATAGGCCGGGCCTTCGGGCAAATTATTATGCATGTGATAGACGAATTCGCGGTGAGCAGCTGCTGGGTCGGTCAGGACTGCGGCGAAGCTTGAGCCATCGAAGGTTTCGTCCTCGAATTCGCCGCCTGCGAGGTCGACCAAGGTCGGCGCGACGTCGGCGTATTGGACTAACGCGTCGGTTCGCTTGCCTTCCGGGATTTTTCCGGGCCAGGCCGCGATCAGCGCAGTGTGGACGCCGGTGTTCCAGTTCGTCCACTTGCAACCTGGGAACTGAGAGCCCTGCTCCGAAGTGAAGAGGATGATGGTTTCCTCCGAGCGGCCTGACTCTTCCAGAGTCTCAAGGATCTCGCCGACCTGGCCGTCCATGTAGGTGATTTCGGCCAGGTAGTTCGCGAAGTGCTCACGCGTGACCGGCGTGTCGGCGAGGTTCGGCGGTAGTTTGATTTTTTTGGGTGGGTACTGCGAGGCGTCGCCCATCACCCAGGGGACGTGGGGTTCGACTAACGCGATTACGAGGCAAAATGGATTTTCCGTGTCGCGCGTTATAAATTCGCGAACTCCGGCGAGGTCGTGGGCTTGAGTTGGCTCGCGCACGCAACTCGGATCGAAGCCGGCGACCTTCTCAAACGGAAACGCGGCGACTGGTTTTACGTGGGTTTTTCCGGCGAGCCCGACTCGGTAGTCGAGCGAGCCGAGGTGATGAGGAAGGCTCTGGGTTTCCGGACGGCTGGCGGAATGATTCCACGCGCAGCCGTTGCTCATCGGATAAAGCCCGGTGTAGAGCTCGGCGCGGCAGGGCTGGCACATCGACGAACAGAGGTAAGCCTGGTTGAATGTCAGGCCGCGCGCGGCGAGCGCATCGATGTTTGGCGTTTTCGCGTTTTGACCGCCGTAGAGCGGCAGATCGTTGAAAGTGCAGTCATCGGCCATGATGACGAGGAAGTTCGGCGGACCAGCAGCTGCTGGCGCGACGGCGATAAACAGAATTGCGAGAATTCGAGCGAGAATCATGGCCGAACTTGGCATGACCTGGCGGAGAATGCTACGCAAGAGAGATTCGGTTCCGAAGATCGGTCTAAGACTCGCTTTCCTCTTCCTCGTTCTCTGTTTTTGGGACTTTGCGGAACTGGACTTTCTTCACAATCCGCTCATCCGCCTCAATGACTGTCGCCAGATATTCGTCGACTTGAACTTGCTCACCTTCTTTCGGCAAGTGGCCGAATTTGGAGGTGATGAATCCGCCGACGGTGCTGACTTCGGCGTCTTCGACGTCCAAACCAGTCATCTCGGAAATTTCGTAGAGCGAGAGCGATCCCAGCGCGAGAAACTCATCTGGCTGGTTTACCCAGGTGAACTCGTCCGGCTCAAGTTCTTCGTTATCAAATTCGTCCTGAATATCGCCGACGAGCTCTTCCAAGACGTGGTCCAAGGTAACGATCCCGAGTGATCCGCCGAATTCATCGACCACGAGCGCCATGTGGGCTTTGCTGTCGAGAAACGATTTCAGCAGCTTGTCCAAAGGCATCATTTCCGGCACCGGCTCCAATGGACGCTCGATTGTGGTCAGGTCTTTTTCGCCATCGCGGGCGTTCAGCTTCATGAGGTCCTTCACGTGGACCAAGCCACGCGCCTCATCGAGGTGGCCGTCAACAAGCGGGAAACGCGTATGCTCAGAATCGAGCGCTCGACGATAGTTAGCTTCGAAATCAACTTTGATATCGAGCGAGATGACGTCGCTGCGCGGAAGCATGACGTCTCGCGAAAGTCGATCATTCAGCGCTAATGCCTTGACCAGGATTTCCCGCTCGATCTCGGTGACTTCCTTCGATTTCTCGGTCTCCTGAACGAGAATCCTCAATTCTTCAGCGCTGTGGCCATTTTCGTTTTCGCTGACCGGATCGATCTTGAAGATCCATCGAAGCAGGAGATTAGCTGCTCCGTTAAAGATTTTGATCGCAGGTTTGAAGACGAGATAAAATCCGTGAAGCGGTCGGACGATCTTCAGCGTCGTGGGCAAAGATCTTCGAATCGCGAGCGACTTTGGAAGCAGCTCACCGAGGACAACATGGAGGAAAGTTGGAATCGTAAACGCGGCAGTGAGCGCGAGAGCGTGCGTCACCGCCGGATGGTTCACTCCCCAATCGCCAAGCATCGGGCCGACCAGTTTTTCGAAGAAAGGCTCGGATATCAATCCGAGAGCGATACTTGCGACCGTGATCCCAAGCTGGGTCGCCGAAAGATAGCCATCGAGATTATCAACAACGTGCTTTGCAAGAGTTGCGCGCTTGCTTCCTTCCACGATTTCCATGTCGAGCTGGCTGCTGCGGACTTTGACGATGGCGAACTCAGCCGCGACGAAGAATCCGTTCAGCAAGACGAAGCCAAGAATCGCGAAGATTCGCAAAATAATCATCCATGAGGACTCAAACTCGGGCGCAGTCGCGTCAGCGAGAATCGCCCACTGGGGAAAGCTCGTGAACGCCGTCATCCGCAGTTTTGCAGCCTCGCCGTCACAACGCTCAACCAGCAGCTGCTGGCGGGATCGGGATCAATTTCGGAAGTTCTCATTTAGATGGACCAACGCCAGAACGTCTGGCGTGGAACCCGGAAAATTTGGTCTACAGTTTTTCGTAAACGCCTTGATCACGTTTTTCAAGAACTGTGAAACCGGCCTTTTTCGCATCGGAAACTGACAAGGGAGCTGTCAGCGACGGCGAACTTATGCCTTTGGAAATCAGCTTTTTCACCGGCGCACGGCAAAGCGGGCAGGATTCCAATGCGGGACGAGTGACCGGGCGCCGGAGTTCAAACCCTTTCAGGCAAACTCGGCAGCCTTCATTTTCGTCCGCTGCGATGTAATCGTAAATCGGCATTCTTTTCGCGTTTTTGCTCAGAATACCGCTTCGAAATCAGCTGGCGAGCAGAAATTGCTCGCCGATGGGCCGAACAGAGCGGCCCGAAAACTACCAGCTGCTCTTGGTCACGCCAGGAATCTGCCCCTGCGAGGCCAATTCGCGAAACGCGATCCGTGAGAGTCTGAAGCGGCGATAAAAGGCGCGACGACGACCACTCAACTGGCATCGATTAACGAGGCGAGTCGGACTTGCGTCACGAGGCAGCATCGACAAACCGACGTAGTCTTTTTCTTCCTTGAGTTTAGCACGAATTTTCGCGTACTTCTCGACGGTGCTCATTTTGCGCTTGTTGCGCTCGATCCAGGATTTCTTGGCCATAACGGGCGGCCTGTTTACACCACTGGTGGATCGGTTCAAGTGGAAAATCAGGGAACCGCACTTTGTTTTTTCCCCATTACTCGTTCCATTTCAAGCTCCTTTGCCCAATCCAGCATAATATGGCGCGATCCGCTGGGCGTGTTCGTCGTAGGCGGCCTCGAAAATCTCTGAGGCTCGCTCGCTGCCGATCACAGCGCTTGCTGTCAGGACTTTCGGCGGTTGTCCGGCGGCGACGAGGCGCTGGGCGACTTCGGCTTTGACCGAATTCACGAGGAGGCAGCCGCCAACGGTCGAACCGGGCGCGACCGGCGTTTCGAGCCCTTCGAGCGTGACCATCGCGTCGCCAACCGGAGCGCCGGTGTCGAGAACGAGGTCGGAAAAATCCGTCAGCTTTTTGCCGCTCGGATGTTTAGAGGAACTCGCGTCGGCGTGGAGCTTGCTTACGAGCCCGACGACTCGAACTCCGCGCCGCTGGAATTCTTCGGCCATCTCGATCGGCACGATGTTCGAGCCACTCGACGAAATCACCAGAGCGCAGTCGCCGTCCTTGAGATCGAAATTGCGCAGGACGCGAGCCGCGAGCCCGGAGACGTTTTCGAGGAACATCGCCTGCCGCTGTCCGTTGGCCCCAACGACGAGGTTGTGAAACGTCAGTGACAGCTCAACAATCGGGTTAAATCCCGGGAACGAGCCGTAGCGCGGCCACATCTCCTCGACCATGATTCGCGAATGGCCGGAGCCGAAAACGTGGACCATTTGGCCGGCGAGAATCGTCTCGGCGAACCAATCGGCGGCCTTGTGAATCGCCTCGGATTGGGCTTCGACGGTTTCGAGGATTTCGCGCGATTTGGCGAGGAAAGTTTGGCTTGGAGTCATGAGCGGTCGGATTCGGCTTCCACTGTGCACAGCTGGCGTGGAATTCCAGGATTCCTGCGTTCAAACCGCTCGCTACCAATTTTCTTGAGCAAAATGAGCGCACCCGTAGCAGCCCGCCCATTCGCCCAGCTCCGCAGTCCGAATCTTGACCTGATGCCCGTTCGGGCGCCACTCGATCCGATGCAGATGCGCTTCGAGCGGATCGAACAGCGTCGAACCCGCTTTGGAAATCCCGCCGCCTAACACGATCACTTCTGGATCGAGCACGTCGATCAAACCGGTCAGCCCAACGGCGAGATTTTTGATCACGTCCGCCCACCAGACCTGCGGCGCGTCCTCTCCAGCGATCGCCTCTTCAACGAGGTCGCGCGTCGAGCTGAACCGTCCGTAAGTTCGTTTCTCGATCGTGCAGTCGCCGATTTTGTCTTCGAGACTTCCCGGCGTGTTCGTAATGCCGAGTTCTCCGTCCGGGTCCAGGCTGATGTGCCCGAGATGCCCGGCGCGGCCGATGTGCCCCGTTAACAATCGGCCGCCGGAAACGATCGCTCCGCCGACTCCAGTTCCTAACGTGAGCATAAAAACGTCATCCACACCGCGCGCAGCGCCCTGCCAGACTTCGCCCATCAGCGCAGCGTGGGCGTCGTTGAGCACGACCACCCGATCGCGGCCGAGTTGCTCCTGCCAGACGTGATTCTCAAGCCCTTCGAGCCGGCCCGGCATGAAGCGAATGCAGGTGTGCCCCTTGTCGGCGAGGCCAGGCGCGGACAGCCCGATTACGTCTGCGGTTACGCCGGTTTCCGCTTCGAGTTGATCCAGCAGCTGCTGGACGCCAACGGCGAAAGCGGGTTTGCCGTCTTCCTCCTCGCCGTCGCGAGTTGGCGAGGTCGCCCGAGCGATTTCGTCGCCGAGTTCGAGGTCAAAAGCCATCGCTTTGATGTTCGTGCCTCCAAGGTCGATGCCGATTCCGAGTTTCATTTGGGAAGTCTTAAGTGGAATTTTACAATTGGCCTTCGGTCACGCTCCAACCCCCGTCAACGGCGAGAACCTGACCGGTAACGAACTTTGATCGGCTGCCTAACAAATACAAAACGGCTTCGTCGAGGTCGTTCGGCGTTCCAATTCGACCTCCGTCGAGAGGCTGCTTCGTGGCGACGAAATTCATGATGTCTTCGTTCGTTTGGGCACGCTCAGACATCGGCGTTTCGACAAGGGCGGGCGCGACGACATTGGCCCGAATATTCTGCTGCGCGTAGTAAGCCGCGATTGATTTGGTGAAGCCGAGCGCCGCGCTCTTCGTCGCTGCGTAGCCGTGTGAGGCGAAAAACGCGGGCGACGGGGAAAACCCTAACACGCTGCCCATGTTCAAGATCGAACCGCCCGAACCCTGCTCCAGCAGCTGCTGGACCGCCGCGCGATTGGAATAAATCAGCGAACTCAGATTGAGATCGCAGGTGAAACTCCAACCTTCGTCGGTGATTTCGTGAAGCGGCCCATCGCCTTTCGAACGTCCGCTGCCGCCCGCGACGTGGTAGAGGCCGTCCAGTTTTCCAAACGAATCCACCGCGAACGCGACGGCAGTTTTGGCCGTGTCAGGGTCGGCTGCATCGCCGGTCAGACCGCGGGCCGCGGAACCAAGCTCGCTCAACGCGCGATCGAGATTCGCTGGTGAGCGGCCTGCGACGACGACGTTGGCTCCATTCGCGACGAGCGCCTTCGCTGCCGACAAACCGAGTCCGGCCGTTCCGCCGATAACGACAAAGGTGCGATTCAAAACGCCAAAGGGATCGGAATCCGGCATGCTCGCAACTTTAACGCGCTTTCAACGGAGGCAAAGCTCGAATCAATCGGCATTCCGAAAAGTGTCGTCGAATCGATCCAGCAAGACGCCTTGGTCGATGCTTGACGCCGCTTCAACCTCCGCCTCAGTAGTCGGGCCATGTCCGAAACCGCCCACGACGAAGACCGAAGCTCTGAACGCAGTCTGACGTCGAAAATCGGTCTTGCCCTCGGCCCGGCGCTCTTTTTGAGCATCCTGCTTTTCTGCAATTTCGATTCGCCTCCGCCTGCAGATCCGCCGGAAGGCTTCAAGCCGACTCACATCACTGCGATGGCCGCAGTTGCGATTCTGATGGCTGTCTGGTGGATCACGAACGCGATTCCGTTGGCCGCGACAGCTCTCCTACCGCTCGTGCTCTACCCTGCGCTTGGGATCGAATCAACCAAGGCGATCGCGCCGGTTTACACGAACGATATCATTTTCCTCTTCCTTGGTGGCTTCATGATCGCGCTCGCGATGGAGCGCTGGGGGCTGCACAAACGCATTGCGCTCGGCATCATTCGGGCTGTCGGCGGCGGCCCGTCGAGACTGGTTTTGAGCTTCATGCTGGCGACGGCATTTCTTTCGATGTGGATTTCGAACACGGCGACGTCGATCATGATGTTGGCGATCGGCTTGGCGATCATCAAGGCGGAGGAGGCTGCGTTTGGCGTCGAAAAGACGAAGAATCTCAGCGTGGCGCTTCTGTTGGGAATCGCCTACGCCGCCAGCATCGGCGGGATCGCAACTTTGGTCGGCACGCCACCAAACATCTCGTTCGCCCGGCTTTTTACGCAGTTTTTTCCGGAAGCTGAGGAAATTTCGTTCGGCCGATGGATCCTTTTCGGTCTGCCCATTACGGTTGTGATGCTCGCGATTGCCTGGTTCATGCTAACGCGAGTCTTCTTCAAATCACCAGCCGACTTGGAGCTATCAACGGACGTGATCGAGACCGAGCGCAAGAAGCTGGGATCAATCAAATTTGAAGAGATCGTCGTCCTCATCGTTTTCATCCTGACAGCCGTTCTCTGGGTGTTCCGGAAAACCCTAACGTTTGGCAAAAATGAAGCCGGGGATGACAGCGCCTTCAAGATTCAAGGCTGGTCGGACCTGTTCGAAAATGGTCCGCTGTTCGTCGACGGAACGATCGCGATCATGATGGCGCTGATCCTTTTTCTCGTCCCGGTTCGCAGTCCGCAAACCGGGCCGAAGAAGTTTTCAGGCGTGCTAGACGGCGAGGTTTTTAAACATTTGCCCTGGCACATCATCCTGCTGTTTGGCGGTGGATTTGCGTTGGCCAAAGGCTTTCAAATTTCGGGGCTCTCCGAGTTTGTCGGATCCGGTTTTAAGGATTTGAAGGGCGTTGAAATGATCCTCATCATTTCGATTGTCTGTTTCGCTCTCACATTTTTGACCGAGCTGACTTCGAACCTCGCCACGACCGAAATGATCATGCCGATTCTGGCAGGAGCCGCGGTAACGATGGAAATCAATCCGCTCCTCTTGATGGTCCCCGCCGCCGTTTCAGCCTCTTGCGCGTTCATGATGCCCGTGGCGACTCCTCCGAACGCAGTTGTTTTTGCTAGTGGCAGGATCAAGATCGGCCAGATGGTTCGAGTCGGGATTGTGCTCAATTTGATCGGAGTTGCCGTAATCACTTTGTTGTTCTTCACGATTGGCCGTGCGGTGTTTCAGATCGAACCTGGCCAGCCCGAATGGGCACGCGAAATCAGCACAGGAAGTGAGGAATGAGTTCGAATCTCTTTGCGAATCTCTCCCAGCAGCTGCCGGAGGAGTTGATCGAGACTCTTGCTGAATCCGGTGGCACGCGAATCGAGCGAATTGTCTCGCGTGGGCATCGCTCGCCAGACGAATTCTGGTACGATCAGGATCGGGACGAGTTTGTGGTGCTCATGTCAGGCTCCGCCAAGGTGATGATCGAGGGCGAAGACGAAGCGCGGGTTCTCAAGCCAGGCGATTGGCTCATCATTCCGGCTCACAAGCGGCATCGAGTTGAATCGACGTCGGCTGAGGAAGAAACGGTATGGCTGGCGGTTCATTTCTGAGATTCGTCTACTCCGCCGCTCGCTGACGGCGGATTGCCTGTTCGAACCTCGATCAGACTAAGCCCAAATGCTTCAGCGCGGCTTCCGAGGCACCTGGGTAAACGCCCAGGGCGACGTTGCCGATGTAGCCGAGATCCGCGCGGCCTTCCGGCGTCGTGTAAAAGCCGCCCATCACGAGTTGGCGGAAGCGGTTGAAGAATTTCGCGGCTTCGCGGTCGCCAGCAGCTGCTGAGCCGGAGTCCGCGATTCGATCGCAGATTTTCGTGCGCTCGGCGTCCGTTGCGGCGGCGAAATCCAGCTCGCCGTTCAGCCAGGCGAGGCCTTTGCGGACCAACGCTGCGTCTTTCTGATTATCTTCGTAAGGCGCGCTCGTCCACTCAACGATGAAGTCGGGCACGCCGACTTCGCTGGCCGCGGGCGACTTTTCATCGGCAGGCAAAATCACATCGCAGAGCGCGGTGACGGTTTTGATTTCCGCGTCGCTCAGGAACGGCTTCCAGTTTTCGTGATACTTTGGATCGAACAGATTCGGATCCGTCGCGGTCTCGCGGGGTGAGGAGTTCGCGAGCTCGGCAAGCGGCGAGTCGTCTTCAACCTGGGCGAAGCCGGAGAATCCCGCGAGCGCTCCTGACGAGGCCAGAAGTTTCAAAACGCGGCGGCGATGAATGTTGATTGGCATAGGATAAAAAGTTAGATGTTTTGAGCCTTCAACTCGCCCTTCATGTGCTCGGCGGCGCGCCAGGCGAGCGCGAGAATCGTGAGCGTGCAGTTTTTGTCCGGGCTGGAAACGAAACTCCCTCCATCGGTAACGTAGAGATTGGGAACGTCCCAGCTTTGGCAGTAGCCGTTGAGGACCGAGTCCGCTTTTTTCGATCCCATCCGCGCCGTTCCGACCTCGTGGATGATCTCGCCAGGCCTGTAAATCGCGTCCTCGCCGCGTTCGGCGACTTTGCCCTGAAGCTTGCCGCCCATCGACTCGATGATCCCGGCAAACGTCTTCTGCATGTGGACGGCCTGCTTCAATTCGTGGTCGCTCCATTTCCAGTGGAACTTCAGCGTCGGAATCCCGAATTTGTCCTTCGCGCCGCTTGGATCAATCTCGCAAAAACTGTTTTCGTTCGGGATCATTTCGCCCCTGCCCGAGAAACTGAGAAAGCTCCCGAAGTACCGCCGCGCTTCTTCTTTGAGCCGCTTGCCGTAGGCTCCGCCAGTCAGGCCAGGCACTTGATTCATCGAGCCGAATGACGGCATTTTCTGGCCGCCGCCAAACTCGATGTGGTAACCGCGAGCGAAATCCATCTTGCCTGCGAGCTGCTCGCTGTACTTCCACCAGGGCACGTACATGTGGAGCCCGGAAACGCCGTCTTCGTTGTAGCGCGGCGTGTTTTCCATCGCTGGAATCTGGCCGGCCAACTTCGCGCCGACAGTGTCCATCAGATATTTGCCGAGCAATCCGGATGAATTCGCAACGCCGTCCGGAAACTGGTTGCTCTTCGAGTTAAGCAGGATTCTCGCCGATTCACAGGCGCTCGCCGCGAGCACAACGACTCGTGCTTTCGCATAGCGATCTTCGCCCGTTTCCTTGTCGACGTAGTGAACGCCAGTTGCCTTGCCGTCCGCGTTTGTCGTGACTTCGCGGACCATCGCGTCCGTCATCACATCGAGGTTACCCGTCCAGACGGCAGGCGGGATCAGCACGGTCGTTGACTGAAAATTCGCGCGAATCGAGCAGCCCCAACCGCATGGAGTTGCGTAAAAACAGGGCGCGCGAGTTTTGACGTGTCGGCTCAAATATTTCGCGTTCGGATTGTCCGGATGCAGCCGCTGAACGAGCTTCACGGGATCCTGAAGTTGAGTCATGATCGCCCGGTGAACCGGAATCACGGGCACGCCCAAACCCTTCGCGTGTTTCTGAACGAGCAACTCGTAAGCCCTCGGCGCAGGCGGCGCTTGCAGAGTTCCGTTGCGGGAATCAGGCGTGTTCTCCAAGCCTTCATTCGTTCCAAAGACGCCGATTAAATCTTCGACTCGATCGTACCACGGCTCCAGGTCTTCGTAAGAAATCGGCCAGTCAAAACCCAGTCCATCGCGGCTCTTTGGCTTGAAATCGTAAGGCCCCATCCGCAGCGAAATCCGTCCCCAGTGATTCGTCCGTCCGCCTAACATTCGCGCACGCCACCACATGAAATCCGTGCCTTCCGCGCTCGAATACGGCTCGCCCGGAACCTGCCAACCGCCGTCCACAGTCGAATCGTAAAATCCAAACGGTTTGTCCGGCGTCCCGTTTCCACGCAGCGGAGCCTGCTCAGGAGTCCGAAACATCGGCGTCTCGGTGGCTGGCGTGTAATTTCGGCCGGCCTCTAACATGAGCACCTTGACCCCGTCCATCGCCAACGCGTAAGCCGTCATCGCGCCCGCGGCGCCGGAGCCGACCACGACGACGTCGTACTCTGATTGGGTTTTCTTTCGTGTTATGAGAGGCACAATCGGAATCTGCCGCGCGATTTTGACCAATCAAGGATTGAATCCGAACCGAAATCTGACAGACTTGGCGGCCTTGATCCCGACTATTAAACTTGCTGAAACCCGAATGCCCGACGGCACGCTTTACGCGCTGCACGAGCACGACGGCGTCTACTCGATTCGTTTCAACGGCGAGCCGCTGATGAGCTCGTCGTGGACGAATTCCGAACTCATTCTTGCCGATGAGGGCTGCCGATTTCAGAAGCCGATCAAAGCTCCTCGCGTTCTGATCGGCGGCTTAGGATTGGGATTCAGCCTTCGGCGCGTTCTGGAGTTAGTCGGTCCGAAAGCCAAGGTCTGTGTCGCTGAATTGTTGCCGGAAGCGATCGCGTGGAACCGCGAATTTCTCGGCCATATCAATGGGCAGCTGCTGGACGAGGATCGGGTCGAAGTTTTCACTGGCGATGTCTTCGATTGCATCCGGCAGCGCGGCCCGTCGCACTTCAATTCGATTCTTCTCGACACGGACAACGGTCCGTCGGCGTTGGTTCAGCCCGGAAATTCCCGCCTCTACGATCCGCGCGGCCTGACGATGATTTACGATTCGCTCAAGCCTGGCGGCCGGGTTTCGTTCTGGGCGTCCGATCCGGAGCCGAAGTTTCCAAAGGAACTTCGCAAGGCCGGGTTTGAAGTCGAAGAACTTCCGGCCAAGGCTTACGAAAGCGCTAAGCGATTCGCTCACCGAATTTACACGGGAGCGAAGCGCGGGAACTGACTTCAGCGAGGCGGTCGGGAAGAAAAAAGCAGCCTACGGTTTGGCTGGTACTGGCTTTGGTGGAGGCGGCAACTCGGGTGCGACGACTTTCAGCGCCGTTCGAGTCTTGAGGTCATACTTCGAACCCGGGCCAAGCGTAAGAAATTTATGTTTAGGTGGGAGTCCGGCGACCCAGGTCGAAGGATCGTAGACCAGGACTCCGCCGGTGGGCTTTCCGATGACTTCGAACACGTTTCCCTGGACGACCATCGCTGAGCCTTCGTCGATGCCTAAGCCGATAAGCGCCTTGCGATCGTGCCCTTCGACCATCTGGGTTTTTGGGTCGGTCAGGATTTCAAGCATGTCGAGTTGTCGACCGCGAGCGACGACGTGTTGATCGATGGCTGCGTTTTTGAGGTAGGCGAAGCCGCGCTGATGATCGCCGAGCATGATCGTGTTTCCGGTCGAGTCGCCGCGCGCAAGAAACGAACCTTGAATCGTGGCTCCCGCCGAACTGCCGCCGATCGCGCCGCCACGCTCCAGCACGGCGCGGAATTCGCGTTCGGCCAGCGTGTCGCCGTAAGCGTCGACGATCCGCCATTGACGTCCGCCGCCGAACCAGATGCCGGTTGCCTCGCGGATCGGCGCGACAAATTCTTCGGTGTCGGCTTCCTTCGGATCGGTGGTGTGCAGAATCGTCAGACTGGCGGGTTTGATCATGCCTTTACGCTCGATGAACGACTTTCGAAGACCGTCGAGTTTGTATTTTTCGGCATCGGCCCGCGCAGTTGGAACGACCACGATTTTCGCCTCCTCGCCGCCCGCGAGTTCCACGAAACGCTTAAAATTATTTGCGCCGTCGACGCCACCCGAACCGCCGTCGATCACCAAAGAACCTTTCTCAGGACCCATGGTCAGGCCGTCGGCCGGATATTGCCGAATGATGGGCTGTGTGTGCCGCTGGCGGTCGAATTGAAACGGGCTTACGGCATCTTCGGAAACGCTGACCATCACCGGCGGGCCAAGCCGTCCTTGATCGACCTGAACGCGCAGAATATTCTGGCTTTCGAAAGGGTGATCGTGCAGCCAGACGTGGCCGTCGCCATGCAGATAGAGAACTGGTTTTTCGAATGCCCCGGCAGCTTCAGAAAAGGGAGTGAAGAAATCTGCCTGAGATTTCGCTGGCTTGGCGTGGCCGAAAACTACGGCTGCTTTGACCTCAGAACCGTGCTTAGCGAACTGAGATTTTACGAATGTCAGGCTGGCTGCGTGGCGCTTCATCCATTCATCTGGACTGTGAACTCGACCGCCGACAACGCACAGGCCAATGAACAAAACCTGCTCGTGAACGAAGGCGAAACTCGGCGCAGGATCATCCTGGCGCTCGACCTTGAACGGCAACTCCCAGCGTTCTTCGAATCGGTCGAAATGCTTTACCCACAGCTCCCAAGCCGCCGCCGGGTCAGCGCAATCGTTCCATTCGTTGTCTCCGGGGATGATGAAAATCGGCACCTTCGATTTGGCGAGCATTCCGGACACCTTTTCGTAGACTTCCTGAACGCAAGGCGTCGTCCCGGACTTGATATCGCCTACGTGAATTGCAAAGGGCAGATCGGCGGGAAGATCGGCGATCTGCCGGGGCACGAGTTCGTCCTCAAACGGCAGGTAGGGCACATCGCCCATCGCGCAAAACGTGATCAGCGGCTCGGATGCGTGAAGTCCGGCCACGGCGACGAGCCATGTTAAAAGAGAGCGTAGAATCAGCATCGCAGATATTCGCTCGCCAGCAGCTGCTGGCAAATCCGAAGATGACAGGCCGCGAGCGCTCGCGATGCTCCTCCCATGATTCGATATGTGCTTCTTCTTTTTGGATTCGCCAGTTTTGCGGCAGCTAAGCCAAATGTCGTCATGCTGCTTTCTGATGATCTTGGGTATCAGGACATCGGTTGTTACGGCGGCCCGGTGAAAACTCCGGCGATCGACTCTCTCGCCGCGAAGGGAACTCGGTTCACCGATTTTTACTCAGGTTGCGCGGTTTGCTCGCCGTCGCGCGCCACGCTCCTGACCGGCCGTCATCACATTCGAACCGGCGTTTACAGCTGGATTCACGACGCCTCCCAGAAATCGCATCTGCTCGAGCGCGAAGTCACGTTGGCTGAGGTCCTCAAGCAGGCCGGTTACGCGACTGCTCACGTCGGAAAGTGGCATCTCGGTTTGCCGAACGGTGATCGAGACAAACCGACGCCCGACAAGCACGGATTCGACTACTGGTTCGCCACCTGGAACAACGCCGAGCCAAGCCATCGCAACCCGAAATCGTTCATCCGGAACGGCAAGCCAGTTGGCGAACTCCAAGGCTATTCTTGTCAGTTGGTCGTCGATGAAGCGATTACTTGGCTCGATGATTTTCGCGACGACGAGAAGCCGTTTTTCCTCAATGTCTGGTTTCACGAGCCGCATGCGCCGATCGCTGCGCCCGACGATCTGGTTTCCGAATACGGCGAGTTGAAAGACAAAGCGGCGATTTACTCAGGCACGATCGCCAACACGGACCGCGCCGTCGCTCGCCTGCTCAAAAAGCTCGCCGAAGTCGCTCCGGTTGAGGAAACGCTCATCATTTACGCATCCGACAACGGCAGTTACCGCGATGATCGGACAGGCGGACTTCGTGGTCGAAAAGGGATGAACTGGGAGGGCGGAATTCGCGTGCCGGGTGTCTTTTCCTGGCCTGGAGCGATTTCTGGAGGAGTCGTGACCGATGAGCCCGCTGGCCTCGTGGATGTGCTGCCGACGGTGTGCGGTTTGCTGAATCTGGAAAAGCCGAAAGGCGTTCATCTTGACGGCGCTGACCTGTCCGGAGTTTTGGGCACCTCATCGCAGGTCTTCAATCGCAAGCAGCCGCTTTTCTGGCACCTGCAGAAGTCCCGCCCGGTCGTCGCGATGCGCGATGGAAAATTTTCGCTCGTTGCGGATCCGGATTACAAGCTGTCGACCAACAACATGTTTCAGGAGGCCTGGATTCCGATGGTCAAGGCTGGCGGCTACACCAATTTTCGGCTCTACGATTTGGAAAAAGATCCGGCCCAGACCACCGATCTAGCTGAGCAGCTGCCGGAAGTGGTCGGGCGGCTGAAAAAGCGAATGCTCGAAATCAACGCCAGCATCATGGCTGACGGAGCCGACTGGCACGAGGAGTGATTGACGGGTGTGATCGAAGTAGGATTGGTTGCCAACTCGTCGGCGATTCCCGAGCGAGTGAACGCAATTTGAGTATGATTATTATTAAATTTATAATAATCCCTTGCGTTCATTTATGAAATCAGTATAATCAGCGTCACAGCAACTCCAGTAGTAGGTAGTTGTTTGTTTTCATGGTTCTGGGGTCCTGGTCGCGAAAGCGGCCAGGATCTTTTTTTGCAAATGAAGCCAGGGGAAGCCGATCATTCGGAGTCGAAAGGCAGTCACGGCGAGAGAAATTGCCGATGATTTTCGGAATGGCGCGGGCGGGCGGAGCATGTCAACATCGGCCTTATGATCGCCTCACGTCATTTCAGATTCGGATTTTTCGCTCTGCTGTTTTTTGCGATTGCGCTGCCGTTGGCCGCTCAAGATCAGAAGAAAAAATCGAAGCCAAAGCCGCCGTCAGCTCCGTTCAGCTGGGTTTCGCCGTTAAGCGAGGGGCGGGCGAAGAACCTGAAACTCCCGGAAGGCGTTCGGCATGAGACTTTTAAGAGTGAGTCGATGGGCATCGAGGTCGGCTACTACATTTATTTGCCGCCGCAGTACGAGGCCGAGGCGGATCGGAAGTTCCCGGTGATTTTCCACCTTCACGGCGGTCGTCCGGGCTCGGAATCGAAGAGCGTTTCGCTGGTGAAATTCGTCGACGCTGCGATCCGCGCTGAGCAGCTGCTGCCAGCGATTTATGTGTTTCCGAATGGCGGTCCGCTGAGCTGGTACAACCACGATGTTGCCGAAAACGGTCAGGGCGAGGATGTTTTCGTCAACGAACTCGTCCCTCACATTGATAAAAGTTACCGCGTGAGTTTCCGCGGAATCCAGGGATTCAGTCAGGGCGGTCGCGGGACGACGCGAATCATGTTTAAGCATCCGGAGTTGTGGGATTCGGCTGCGCCAGGCGGATCGGGTTACGAGCCGGAGGAGCGGATCAAGCTGAACGAGGGGCGCGAGAGCGAGAATTTGCGGATTCTGCCGATCGGCTACAACGCGTGGGATCTCGCCGAGGCTTACGCGAAGTCGGAACCGAAGCGCGAGCTGCCGATCATGCTCTGGGTCGGGACGAAGGGGTTCAACTACGAGTATAATTTGAAATTTTCGAAGTTTCTGGATGGCCTCGGCCTTCCACACGAAAAACTGATCGTCCCTGAGGTTCCGCACAGCGCGAGCGGGATTTACGCAAAGCAGGGGATAAAGCTGATGAAGTTTCACGAGCGGAATTTCGCGAAGGCGGCGGCAGCAGCTGCTGGCGGGCAGTGACTGGGGTTTTGATCCTGACGTTGCAATAAATTCCGCTTGATCGGTTCGCGTGACGCTTTCATCGTCACGCAGATCGAACGCCCTGACATGTCCGCAATCAAACCCCAGCCATGACCGATGATTGCATTGTGATCGCCTTTGTAAGCGGAAAGGGCGGCACAGGAAAAACCACGCTGACCGCGAATTTCGCGATCGAGCTCGCCAGCTCGTTTAAAACCGATGTTTCGGGCCATCGTGAGGATCGCAAGAGCAAGGTTCTGGTGATCGATAACGATTACGCGACTGGCGGCACGTCCTACCTTCTGGCTGGCGGCGAGCGGCTGAAATCCGGTGCCGAGGCGGATAAAATCAAGACGAGCGCCTGTTTTTACGATTGCTACGCGATCAATATTTCGCCCGCAGATGTCACGCCGCTCGGGCTGATTTTCAGCGACGGAAGCGTGGGCGATTTCGAGGTCGATGTTTTGCTTAACAGTTTGGCCTGGTGGCGAACTCCGGACCCGGATAGCTCCGAGGAGGAGACGCCGAGTTCTGCGGATCGAACGAAGGCCGAGTCGTCATTTCTGGATCACGATCTGCTTCCGTATTACGAGCAGTTGCTGAAACGCTTCCGCAAAGAATACGACTTTATCCTGATCGATAGCCGCGGCGGTGCGGACACTCGGGCCTCGGTTGCGGCGGTCGTAGCAGACGCGATCATCATCGTTAGCGAGCCTGGCGAAGTCGCGGCGAAGCAGGATACGAGATTTGTGGAATCGCTGCATCGCATGGCAGGCGAGGTGGATCGGCCAGTCGGTCCGATCGCGCTGATTTTGAACCGTGTGCTTGAAGCCGAGCGCGATCGAGGGAAGCGGACGGGCACGAAAATCATCGGGCGACTGCCGATCAGTCAGCGCGTGGTCGAGTGTTATCGGAACACGGAGTTGATTTTTGATCGCTCACCGGCGGATCCGTTCTGCATCGCGGCGATCGAGGCTTACAAGCATTGGTTTCCGCATGAGCGGGGTGTTTGTCAGGCTCGAATGCGGCTGTCGCGGGTTTTCATGAAGCTGCGGGGTTTCTTCGGGCAACTTGGCGGTTACCTCAGCTGGTGCCTCACCGCGATTGCGATTATTGCGGGAATTGGCGCAGTTGGCTTCGCGATGCGCGGCGAAGCGGCAACTCTGGGCTGGCTCCAGCCGGTGCTGATTCTCGGAGGCGTCGTCGGAGTGTCGCTGCTGGTTGTGTTGATCTACGGCATCTGGAATCGATATCGCCACGGGCGCTCGGCGAGTTGAAGAGCGCGGCTACCGGGAAACCTGCGCCGCGTTTTTGATCCAAGTTCGGAGTTTTTCGCGAGCCTCGGATGGGCGCAGCGTCCAAGCGTCGTCGTGATTGCGAAACCCGGTCGCGGCAAAAGTGAAGTTCCCATCCGCCCCATCAAGGTAAGCTTTCGTCTTCTCGACGCCGTCCTTTTCGTGGCAGATGAATTGCGGACGATCACCGAGTCGCTTCAGCCGGTCAGCGGCCGCCGTCTGATCCGAACCCGGCCAAGGCCAGGTTTTGACGCCGTCGTAATGGCTGTAGGGAACGAACCCGCGCCAGAGCCCGGCGATTTCGTCGTCGTGCAGCCCGATGTAGTTGCAGGCGATTGCGCCGCGCGAAAAACCCAGAAGAATCACGCGATCCGGATCGCCGCCGAATTTCTCGCAGATCCAGGGGACGACGTCTTTGATGTGCTCGACGGTTGGCTTCGGGTCGTGGTCAGGCTTGTTTCCGCACCAGGTGATCGCGATGTCGTCGCCAGTCGCGTTGACGAAAGGCAGGCTAACCCAGATGAAACCTTCGCCGCCCGAGATTCCGTAGCCGAGCTTGCAGCCTTCCGGCCGCCCGCCGCATTCGTCGCCGATGTTGTTTTTGTATCCGCCGTTGCCTGGAAGCTCGACGAAGACTGGCAGTTTTCTGTCGTCGTTTGGCTTCCAATCACTGGGTAGATAGAGAACATGATCGAGGTTCCAATCCGGATGTTTTTGGAGAACTCGGAGGCCAGCAGCTGCTGGCTGGTTCGACAATTCGGGGACCTCAAGATCAGGTTCGATCGTACGAATATCCGGCATTTCTATGGCAACGGTAGACATAGCTGAAAACGAAATTATAGATAATATGAGCAAAGCGCGCTGTTTGACTGTCATTATTAAGAAGTAGTTTGCTATCGATGTTCGCTCCCAGATCACTAACCATCGTCCTTTTTTGCCTTTTTGCGGCAAATTGCGTACGAGCGCAGACAGTGGCCGAGAGCATCTTTTTTCTGAAACCAGATGGCGTCAGCTATCTTCATTATCACACACTGCGCAGCGATCATCCGGCTTACAGCCTGTTTCTTGGCAAGGACGAGACGTTAAAGGATTTTCTCTACATTAATCCGAATACGTTCGAGACGGACGAAGAGAAAAACATCATCATTTTCCAACAAGGCAGTTACGCGACGATGAAGCCGGGGGCCTTCAACGGGCGCGTGAAAGTTGACTCGGACGGTTTTTACGTTTTCAAGAGCTGGGATGAGGAGGAAGATCCGAAACGGCCTGACGGGCACTTCGGAATCTGGAATACGCCGGACAATTTCCAGCTTTATGTCTACGCCTGGGTGTTGCCGGATTATTTCGAAGTCATCGATCAGGAATGCAATCGGGATGGCCAGTGGGTTTTGCGAAACAACACGTTGGCTTGGTACGGTGAGAATGTGAACGACATCGTTTTCACGATTCGCTACCGAGCGAGGTCATCAAAAACCCTGGAAGCAATTCGCACGACGCTCGAGGAAGATCCGAACGAAAATATCGAGGTTTCCGCCGAAGAATCCGGCGTCAAGGTGACTATTTCGGGTGAGATGCTTTTTCCGTCGGGTAGCTCGGAACTCTCAGCTGAGGGAAAGAGTGAATTGGCGCGTCTCGCACCTTCGCTGGCGACGAATTCGCAGCAGCGGATTGTCGTCGAGGGCCACACCGACAATGTCGAGATCAGTGGTGAGCTGGCGAAGAAATTCGAGAGCAATTGGGAGTTGTCCGCAGCCCGCGCGTTGGCGGTGGTGCGATTCCTCCAAATCTCAGGCGTGCCAGGTGAGCGACTCGAGAGCCGAGCTTTCGGAGAGTTTCGACCCAAGAACGGGAACGACACCGAGGAGGGACGCTCTCAAAACCGACGGATCGAGGTCCTCATCCTGGAGGACTCCTGAAGCAACGGCTGAGTCAGCAGCTGCTGACTGGCGAATCAATAATTGCCGCGCAGATGCTGCTGATGCCGGCTGATCGGATCCTGCTCGCGAATGAACGTGGAGTCGCCGCCGTAGCCTGCACCATCGGATGCGCTTCGCTGAGTGGGCGCGTTATCGCCGTCTTCATCGGTAACACAGCCGACAAGTGCGAAAGCGAAGGTGAATGGGATTAGACGGAAAAACAGCTGCTTCATGAATCCATTACAGGTCAGAGGAGGCCCGCCGTCAACGATGAATCGGGCTGCTTAAGCGCTGGCTTCGTATCGCTTCTCATCCAGCTTGCGCAATCGGCCTTGAATCCGTTTTTCAAGCGCCTCGGCCTTTTTCTCCTGGCCGTGATCGCGAAGCAATTGCGCGTAATTGTTCATGAGAATCGTGTAGTCCTCATCGGTGTCGTCGAGATTCTTTTCAAACAGGCGCAACGCGGCTTCGTAGTGTTTTCGAGCGTTGTTAAAGTCGTTTAGCTGGTGGTAAACGGTGGCCATGTTACAAAGCGATTGGCCCAGATCCGGGTGGTTTCGTGGAAAAGCCTGCTCGCGGATTTTCATCGCGCGGGAGTGCGCTTCCCTGGCTTTGTCGTGGGCCTCCATCGCCGTGTAAAGCCCGCCCAGGTTGTTGTAGACCGTTCCGACGGAGTGGTGGGACGCGCCCCGATTGGTTTCGAAGATCTGGAGCGCTTTCTTGTAAAAAGCTTCAGCCGCCGGGTACTCGTCCATCTGCTTGTAAATCATCCCGACGTTATTGCAGAGGTAAGCGGCTTCCTCGAGTTCGGGCGGGTCGTTGACCTCGAATCGCTGGATGGCCTCTTCGTAAAGCGGGATCGCTCGTTCCTCGCGAGAGGTGAAATCGTAAAGCGACGCCAAGCCGCTCTGAAGCCGCGCGATTTCCAGATTCGGCGCGTCGACGTTGGCCACGTTTTGCGTCATTTCGGCGGCGAGGCTGAGTCCTTCCAGGTAGACTGACTCCGCTCCGTCAAAGTCGCTGACCATTCGGCGAAGATCCGCAAGCATTAGCAGAGTCGATACGAGGCGCGGCATCGTATTGGAATCGCTGGCAACGTTTCGACGGGCTGCATCCACAGCTGTTTGCGAAACTCGCAACGCGTCTTCCAGTTTTCCCTCACCTTGAAGGGTTTCGACCCGTTTTTGAAGGACCTGGAGCAGGTTCGTTTGGCCTGTCGACATTTCGGGAGTGGCCGCTCGGGGCGATTGTGAAATTTCTGGGGGGAGGGAGATTAAACGAACTTTAACTATAAATTCTAGAATGAATTTGAGCAAGCCTTATCTTACCGGAGTTGACCGTTCAATGGGCAAACTTCAGCTGATTTTGAGAAAAAGTTGATCCCGATTTTTCGGGGCCGCGCCGAAAGATTCGGCAAGATCCATCGCTGGTTCGGTTTCGCGTTCAGCGCCGTAAACTCCGGTTAGTTGGGCGAGTTGCTTTTCAAAGTGTCGCACTGCTTTTGCGTTTGGCGGCTTTTCATCCAGATAATTTAGACCGCGGACTAACAAATCAGCCAACTCTGGGATTGGAGTCTCGCGTTCGGCGACGATCTCGATCCAACGGATGAAGTGCGAAGCTGCGAGGGTCGCGAGCCAGGTTCGTCGAATCATCTTCCTTGTATGCAGGATTTCGACTTCGCGAAGGGTATGAAGATCGCTCACCCGGCTTGGCACGAAGACTAGCTCTGCCTCAAAAAAAATGTCTAACTTTCCGGCAAACGGACTCCGCGGACTGCGAGCGCCCTTGGCGACCGTCTTAAATAAGCCGCGCTCGCCGCTACACCAATGAACGATCAAGCTCGTTTCGGTCAGGAGTGATGTTCGGATCAGGGTCGCGGTGGTTTTTTCCATTACAATGGATCGATCAGCAGCTGCTGGCGGGATTCCGCCTCGCCGATGTTGACGGATGCGGCCAACCCGTTACTGTGGCCGCCTTCAATTTTCAATCAATCCTGACATGGCGGAAAATCCTCTTGAGCAAGCCGATTTACAGGCGTTCGACACCGAGTCTCTAAAGACTCGGCTTGGCGAGCTCAGGAGGTATCTTTGACTTCGGTAAACTGACTGCTCGACTCGAAGAACTCGAGCAGAAAATGTCCGCGACTGACTTCTGGGATAAGAAAGAAGCTGCTCAAAAAACGGTCGAAGAGGTGTCCGCCTTAAATGGCAAAATCAACCCGTTTCTGGACCTTGAGAGGCAAGTCGACGATCTTGGTGTCCTCGCCGAAATGGCCGAGATGGGCGACGAGGATTCTGGAACAGAACTGGCTGCCGAATATCCTGGAACGGAGTCTCAGTTCGCGGCCCTCGAACTGTTAACGCTGATGAGCGGAACGCATGACAAGGCGAATTGCTTTGTCGCGATCAACGCTGGCCAGGGCGGGACTGAGGCCTGTGACTGGGCTGACATGCTGCTGCGGATGTATCATCGATGGGCTGAGCAACGTGGTTTCCAAATCGAGGTTATCGAGCATCTTTCTGGCGAGGAAGCTGGGACAAAATCGTCCACGTTTCGCGTTATCGGCGATTACGCATTTGGCAATTTGAATGCGGAGCGAGGCGTACACCGGCTCGTTCGGATTTCGCCCTTCGACTCAGCTAAGAAGCGGCACACGTCTTTCGCTAGCGTCGATGTGACTGCTGAAGTCAACGATGATTCTGGCATCGAGATCGATGATAAAGATGTCGAGATCACAACGGCCCGTGCCGGTGGAAAAGGCGGCCAGAACGTGAACAAAGTGGAGACCGCAGTTCACCTTCATCACATCCCGAGCGGGATCAAACTGCGCTGTACTGAGGAGCGAACGCAGTTGAAGAATCGGCACACGGCGATGCGAATCCTCAAGTCGAAATTGATCCAGATCGAAGAAGACCGGAAACGGGCCGAGATGGAAAAAGAATACGGCGAGAAGGCGGAGATCGGTTGGGGAAGCCAGATCAGGAGTTATGTTTTTCAGCCCTATCAAATGGTCAAAGATTTGCGGACAGGCCACACGGTCGGAGATATTCGCTCCGTGATGGACGGTGATCTCAATGGGTTTATCGAGGCAATGCTTCGTGGTAAAAAAGCCGGCGACGGCGATGGGGATCTGGACTGATCCACAGCTGGTTCGATTGCGATTCGCGCCTGGACTTCGCTTGTCCGCCAGTCAGATTGTTGACGGGGTCTGAGTGCAAAGCTGATTTTGCGCGTCAGAATCCTCAGTCTCATCTGACCGAATGAAGTCGTCCTATAAATTGGTTCTCGTGACTCTGCTGGCACCGGTTTTCATCTGGCTCGCAGGGTTACAACTCGCGCGAGTTGCTAACCATAGTCTTCAGCAGGAAATCGAGAGTGCCGCCGCGCTGGAGGTAACGACGGTGCGGAAGGAAATCGATCGATTGATTCAAGGGCGAGCTGATTTCTGGCAGCAGTACGCGAGGTCTCCGACACTTCGAAGCGCCCTGATTGAATCTAATGCGAAATTCGGGCTTCTGCCGGATCGAGAGGCATACATTTCGGAAAGGGACGCCGGTTGGCGCACCATGAACGCGTTCTACCAGGCAATCGTAAGCCTGATGATGAACAGTCGGGCTTCTCTGGATCTTCGGGAAACTTTGGACCGCATCAATGAAGGGGCATCGGATCCGATTTTCGGCGAAGTTTTCGTAACCAACGCCTACGGCGCGAACGTTGCGCTCAGCGGGCGAACTTCGGACTATCGTCAGGACGACGAAGAGTGGTGGCAGCTGGCGGCAAGGGATGGAGTTTTTATCAGCGACGTCGAATTGGATCGAAGCTCTGGAATCTATTCGCTTGATATTTGTGTTAGAATTGGCGGGCCGGGCGATCGGATGCAAGGCGTTTTGAAGGCGGTTCTAAATATTGAAACGATCTTGGATTTGGTCGGTTCGCACGACGTTGGAAACGACCAGAAGGAACTGCTTTTGCTAACCAACGACGGTGGAATTATCCAAAGCCGATCTTCAGATTTTGGTGCCGTGCCGATCAACGAACATTCGACGATTATGGACCGTGTGAAGTTTGACGAAGGATCGCAGGTCGCTTCGAGGCTCGTGAAAAATCCTGAGACCGGCGCAGAAGCGTTCGCGGTTTTCGCCAAATCCGCGAAGGGCGGCCCGATTGGCGATCTCGGATGGGTCGTGGTTCAGCTGATCAGCAACGAGCAGCTGCTGGCACCGATGCGGGAGCTGCGGCAGCGAATTTTCTGGGTTTCCTCGATCGCCGGGGTGATCGCGCTTGGGATTGTCGGCTGGATCTCGCTTCCGATTTCGCGTCGCATCCGACAGCTGACAAGCGCGACGACCAGGATCGCAGACGGCGATCTGAACACGCCGATCGAATTTGCGGGGCGCGGAAATCTCGCTCCGTTAACCTTGAAGCTAGATGAAATGCGGGAGTCGTTGCGAAGTCAACGAGTAGAGCTCGATCAAGATCGGGCTTTGATCCATGCGATGATGGACAGCTTTCCGGATGAGGTATCTTTCAAAGATCGCGAAGGACGTTTTCTGTTGATCAGCCACTCGCTCGCGAAGCAATTCGGGCTCGATAATCCGAGCGAAGCCAAGAACAAAACGGTCCACGATTTTTACTCAACCGAGCGTGCGGAGGCGATTGAAAAAGCCGAAAAGGAGCTGATCGATGGCGAACAGGTGTTAGTGCGAGAGGAGGTAGAAGAATTGTGCCGCGATCATCAGATGCGATGGCTGAGTATGGTGAGAATGGCGCTCTACGGCTCGGACGGAAGTGTCTTGGGAACTTTTGGCGTCAGCCGCGATATCACCGAAAATAAGCAGACCGAAATCACGCTGCGCCGAGCCAAAGCTGCGGCTGAGGAAGCAAATCAGGCGAAAAGCAATTTCCTGGCCAACATGAGCCACGAAATCAGGACGCCGATGAACGGCATCATCGGCATGACCGATTTGTTGCTCGGATCCGGCTTAACTCCAGAGCAACATGACTACGCTTCGATCGCGGGCGCTTCCGCTGAGAATCTCCTAACGATCATCAACGATATTCTCGACTTCTCCAAGATCGAAGCCGGGAAGCTGGAAATCGACGCGCTCACATTCGATCTGCGGGATTCGATCGGCGACACCCTCCGGACGCTCTCCGCTTCCGCTTCGGAAAAGGGCATCGAGCTTGCCTACCGAATTCCGGCTGAGCTACCCGGCAAACTGATCGGCGATGTTGGTCGGCTGCGCCAGATTCTGGTTAACCTGGTCGGCAACGCGATCAAATTCACGCCGGAAGGAGAGATCGTTCTCACTCTCACAATTGAAGAGCAGACTTCCGAAAATCTGAGCGCTCGGTTTACCGTGAGTGATACCGGGATCGGAATTCCCCAGGAGAAGCACGATGAGATCTTCGCTGCCTTTAGCCAGGCGGATGCTTCAACGACTCGAGAGTACGGAGGATCCGGGTTAGGCCTCGCGATCACCCAGCAGCTGGTGGAACTCATGGATGGGCGAATCTGGGTCGAAAGCGAAGAGGGGATGGGCGCGAATTTTCATTTCACGGTGACGTTTGGCCTGAGTGACGAACCAGTCGAGGACTTGACTCAGCGTCTCGAAAGCTTGCGCGATCTCCCGGTTCTCGTGGTCGACGACAACGCGACCAATCGTCAAATTCTGGTCGAAATGTTAGGAAATTGGCGGATGCGGCCGACCGAGGCTTCGAGCGCACAGGAGGCGTTGGAAATCCTCGAACGAAGCGAGGGAATCCGGCTGGTGATCACCGATTTGATGATGCCGGAAGTGGACGGCGTCGATCTCGCTGAGGCAATCGGCAGGAAGTTGGAGGTGCCGATTTTGCTTCTTTCGTCCGCCGGTCAGCCGCCGAAAACAGATCGGCTGGCCGCAGTCGGAATCAAACGCTGTCTGACCAAACCGATCAAGCAGAGCGATTTATTCGATGCGATCACGTCGATTTTCGGAGTCGCTGGCGGTGATGTTTCAGTTGAGAAAGTCAACGATGGACCAGGGGCACAGTCGCCTGCCTTGGATGTTCTCCTCGTTGAGGACAACCGAGTGAACCAGATGGTGGCGATCAATTTTCTCGAAATTGCCGGTCATCGCGTGACTGTCGCCAACAACGGCCGCGAAGGAGTTGAAGCCGTCGCGGCAGGGGAGTTTGACTTGGTTTTGATGGATGTTCAGATGCCGGAAATGAACGGTTTCGAGGCCACCAGAGCGTTGCGAAAAAATGGGGCAAAGGCGAAGAACGGCCAGCAGCTGCCGGTGATTGCGATGACGGCAAATGCGATGGCAGGGGACCGCGACGCGTGCCTCGCAGCTGGAATGAACGAGTACATTGCGAAGCCGATTCGCAGACAGGAATTCTTCCGAGTTATCGAATCGGTTCTGGACTTGTCGGCCGATCTGGTGGTGGTCGATGCTAAGCCGAAGGTGGAGTCGTCCGGTCTTGAACCAGCATTCGATTCAGATCGGTTTAGCGCGAATCTCGGCGCGGACGAAAACCTGATGAAGGATCTGATCGGATTCTTCAAGGAGGACAGCGAGAAGTTCCTGACAGAGACCGAATCGGGGTTAGCAGCTGCTGACGCCAAAGCGGTTCACGGGGGCGTGCACTCGCTGAAAGGCCTGGTCGGAAATTACGCGGCCGATCGCGCTTCCGACCTGGCCAAACGGCTCGATGAGATTGCGCGGAGCGGAGAACTTGCTGGCGCGGCAGAATTATTGGACGAACTGCGCGCCGAAATCCAGCGTGTTAACGAAGCTCTCCAGATATTCGGGAGAGGATTGAAGGAACAATCGAATTAGTCGGGATCACCGTTTTGCCGTCCAGGATGAGTTTGGACGGCAGCGCCGACGAAAGCGTGAAACAGCGGGTGGGCGCGATTCGGCTTGGAGAGGAATTCCGGGTGAAACTGAGTGGCGATGTAAAACGGATGATCCGGCAACTCGACGATCTCAGCGAGCGTGTTGTCAGGCGAGGTTCCAGAAATGACCAGGCCGGCGTCTTCCAGCTGCTTCCGATAGTGTTGGTTAACTTCGTAGCGATGTCGGTGACGTTCGGTGATCGTGTCCGTGCCGTAAATTTCCCGCGCTCTCGATCCTTCAGCCAGGTTAGTTTGATAGGTTCCGAGTCGCATCGTCGCGCCGAGATCCTGGACCTCCATCTGCTCTTCCATCAGGCAGATGACTGGGTGCTCAAGATTCGGCTCGAATTCCGTGCTGTTGGCGTCAGTTAGGCCGCAGACATTTCGCGCGTACTCGATCGTCGCGATCTGCATTCCAAGACAGAGACCAAAATAGGGGAGTTTGTTTTCGCGTGCGTACTTGGCCGCCGCAATTTTTCCCTCGATCCCGCGCTCACCGAAACCGCCCGGAATCAAAACGCCGTCCATCCCGGAAAGATAGACTTCAGGCCCGCGGCGCTCGATGTCTTCGGAGTCGACATTCGTGTAAAGAACGCGGCATTTGTGGTCAGCTCCCGCGTGAGTCAAGGCTTCGTAGATGCTCTTGTAGGCGTCCTGCAAACCCATGTATTTTCCAACGACAGCGATCTTCAGCTGCTTGTTGCCAGGCGTGACGACGCGCTCGACAAAGCCTTCCCAATCCGTCAGACTCGGTTCCTTCGCCGTCAGCCCTAACCGATCACAAACGATGTCGTCGAGCCCCTCTTTGCGCAGTTTGAGCGGAACTTCGTAAATCGTCTGGTCGACATCTTCGCCTGCAATCACAGCCTCCTTCGGCAGGTTGCAGAAGAGGGCGATTTTTTCGCGGACGTCGTCTTCGAGCGGCTTTTCCGTCCGGGCGATGATCACCTGGGGCTGGATCCCGATCTCACGCAGCTTGGCCACGCTCTGCTGAGTTGGCTTGGTCTTCAGCTCGCCTGCCGCCTTGATGTATGGAACGAGGGTCACGTGGACGAAGAGCACGTTTTCGTGACCGACATCGATCGCGAATTGCCGCATCGCTTCGAGAAATGGCAGGCCTTCGATATCGCCCACCGTTCCGCCGATTTCCGTGATGATCACGTCGCCGCCCATTTTGTCGGCGACCTCGTGAATCCGGTTTTTGATCTCGTCGGTGACGTGGGGAATCACCTGGACAGTCTTGCCTTTGTAATCGCCAGCCCGCTCCTTTTTGATGACGGTTTCGTAAACCTGGCCGCTTGTCAGGTTGTTCAGTTTCGAAAGCACGCAGCTGGTGAAACGCTCGTAGTGGCCTAGGTCGAGGTCCGTCTCCGCTCCGTCGTCCAGCACGTAAACTTCGCCGTGTTGATACGGGCTCATCGTGCCCGGATCGACGTTAAGGTAAGGGTCAAACTTCTGAAGAATGACCTTGAGCCCACGATGCTCTAACAAGGCGCCAAGAGAGGCGGCTGCGAGTCCCTTACCAAGTGAGCTGACGACGCCTCCCGTAAAAAAGATGTATTTCATCCTGCAGTGATCTGCCTGTCGACTATGCGCGCTTGTTCGGGGGTGTCAACGCCAGGTGAATCATCCCCTGTGATTACCACATGAATCCTGGCATTGTTCTCAAGCGCGCGCAGCTGCTCAAGACCCTCACTCTGTTCTAAAAGACTCGGCGGCCAGGTCACGAAACGCAGCAGAAAATCGCGCTGGTAGCCGTAAATTCCCTTGTGCCGAAAAAATTCCAGGCCCTCAACCGCGTTGCGGCGAAACGGAATGCAACTCCGTGAAAAATAGATCGCTTCGCTCGATCGATTCAGCACAACTTTGACCACGTTCGGGTCATCCAGGAGGTCCAAGTCCTCAAGCGGATTGGCCGCAGTCACCATTTCCAGCTTCGAATCGTCCAGCAGCTGCTGGGCAAGATTGTCGATTAAGACTGGATCGATCAGCGGCTCGTCCCCTTGAATATTGATGATCGCTCCGTGATCCGGAAACTGCAAAGCGACCTCCGCGATCCGATCCGTTCCGCTCGGATGATCTGGCGAGGTCATCGCGACTTCCGCGCCAAAACCTTCCGCCGCTTCGCGAATCCGATCGTCGTCGGTCGCGATCACCACGCGATCGAGCTGCTGGCACTCCTGACAACGCTCCCAGACATGCTGCACTAACGGTTTTCCCGCAATCAGATGCAGCGATTTGCCTGGAAAACGCGTCGAACCCCAGCGCGCTGGAATCGCTCCAAGTATCAATGACGCATTCTCACCCATTTTTGACCTGTCATTTTTCGTTTCGCTAGTCTAAGATCGCTGTCTCGATGCAGCCTCGCCCCCGATAGTTGGCGATGCGTTGAACGCAATAGTTTTTCCGATCATGCGAAGTGTTTTCTCCATTCTTTTTCTCATCGGCCTCGTGCTGACGCCCGTCGTCCGGGCTCAGACCGAAAAGGTCGATGATTTGCCAGATCAGCTCGATCTTCAGGATTTTCCCGGCGTGTTTATCGACGAGGTGATCGTTCCAAATCCGGCTGAAATTTTCAACTTAATGGAAAAGCTGGGCCAGCCGAATTGGGCAGGAAAAGTTCGGCGGAATTTCAAGATCCAGAAGTCGACCGACCGGATCGATCTCGCTCTGTTGTTCGGCACCCTGATCGCTGACGGGTTCATTGCGGTTCAGGCGCGGGACAGCGAAGCCGTTACCAAGCTGGGGCAGGAAATTCTCGAACTCTCCAAAGCTTTAGCGCTCGAAGACGCCGTTCTTCCTCACGCGCAAGCGATCTTGGAATCGACCGAGGATAAAAAATGGGGCAAAGTCCGTGAGGAGCTTGATCGCACCCACAAAACGGTTCGCGAAACGATGGAGAGGAGGCGCGCCGGCGAACTTGCTCAATGTGTCAGCATCGCCGGTTGGCTGCGGGGAACCGAAGTGCTGACGAGTTTGATCATCGAATCTTATTCGACCGACAAGGCCGAAATTCTGAACCAGCCGGATCTCGCAGCGCATTTCGTGAAGCAAATCGAAGCGATGGACCCGGAGATCGCCAACGAGCCCGCAGTCCAGCGAGTCCTCGAAGGCTTGCGAAAAGTTCAGGCCCTGATGGCCGATCACGACAATGAAGTCCTGCCTTCAAACGAGGTCGACGAGATCCACACGATCTGCGCGGCGATACTGGAACTGATCGTCAAAAGTGAAAGCTAACCGATTTTTTCCAGCGATCGCAGCCGCTGCGATCTTCGCATTCGGCGGAGTTGCCTCGGCCGTTTTGAACGAGGCGCATTCCATGATTATGGAGACCGCCGAGTCGTTCGTTACGGAGGACGAGTTCACTCTCCGGCACGAGTATTGGGATGGCGAATTTGAGTCTGGAAAACAGAAATTGATCCAGCATCAGCTCTTTCGTGGAAACGAATACTGGTTTTGGGTAGGCACCAGCATTGAAGGCTGCAAACTCAAAATCGAGGTCTACGACGACAAGGGAAATTCGGTCACCGTCGAGCGGACTGAAGAAGGCTTCACTGCGGGCGCGCGAGTGACTCCGGCAAAGACTGGCTCCTACTACATTCTTATCAAGATTGAGTCGGAAGACGTCGACATGGTCGATTGGGCGTTGGTTTACGCCTATCGCTAAATTTGGCGTAACGGAATTCAGCCTGGCAGCTGCTGGCGGAAAATCATCAGGGCGACGGCTCCCAAAACTAAGGCTGCGGCAACGAAATCTCGCGTTCCAAGCCGATCGCTCGCAGCGCTGAAACGAATGAATTTCAGCATCGCGCCAGTCGGGCAGCCATAGCGGCAGTAGGCTCGATTAACGAAAAGAGATGCGATCAGCCCGACTACAGCAACTGCGATCGTCGCCCAGCCAGCGATCCGAAAAACGAATGCGTCGAACGGCTCGATCCCGATGAGGCTGAACGGGAGGTGGCCCATCGCGACTGCGACGACCCAGACTAACAAAACAACAGGAAGGCAGCTTAGCATGAGCTCTAACTTTCCGCGAATCGCGAGCTGCCAGGGCAGGCGGCGAGCCACGAGATCCTGGACCGCGCCGAATGGACAGAGGTGCGTGCAGAAAACCTGGCGGCCTGTGAAAACCGGAGCGACGAGCGCGGCGACGGTCAAAAGAGCCAGGGCTGGCGCAACCTTCCAGGCGATTCCGTTCTGCGCCCAACCAACGAGCTGAGCTTGAGAGAGCATGTCTGAATTGATGAAGCCGAGGTAGCCGACTAACAAGAGTTGGAAGCCGATTCGCAGCCACTTTTTCCCGCGAAGCCGCGTGAACGCGATCGCCAGCCCCGCAAGTACGACTGTAGCCGTTCCTAGATCGCGCCAGCTAAACGGAATCAGGGGTTCGGCCGGTCGCGGAGGCCGAACTCGCGTGATTTCGCCTGCCGTGTGGATCAGGCCTTCTGCGACGGTCACGCTCGTTTTCGTCGCGCCCGAAACGCCGTCGATCTGCATTTCGACCATGTCGAGCTGGGTGATTTCCTCGAGGCTGAAGCCGACGAACGTATTGAAAAAGTAATCGTCCTCAGGGATGAGGTCGACGAACTCCGCGTTGTCGAAAGTTTCGCGAAGCGCCAGGCGCGTCACTCGAAATTCGGGGTCTGTCAGGATCAACAGATCGGTCGGTCCCTGGTAACCCATCATGTGGTCGGCGTGCGGCGAAGTCCGCGATGCGTAACCGATCAGCTGGCCGTTGGAATCGAGAATTTGAAGCAGATTTGGCCGCTCCGTTTCAGCTTCCAGCTTTGCCGCGCTTGGAAACTGAATGCGAACCTCAGCCAGGCTGATTTCATTGGGAAACCGCGATTTCCGCGCTCCGCCGCCAAACCGAATCGCGATCCCATCCGCAACCGACATGCTCGTCAGCGTTGCGCCCGAAACTCCGTCAACTTTGCGGCTTTCCCCAGCCTCATCCGGCCTCAGCCCGTTCCACTGCCGATGAAAAACCTCATCCTCGCGAATTTCCGCGAGGTGCTCGCGCGTGTCGTCACTTCGCAGAATTGAAATCCCAACGATCCGGTTGTCCTCGCCGATCGCGACCATCGTATTCGTCGGTCCAGAAAATCCGATCACATCATTCGCGTCAGGCGAAGTCTGCACGACGGAACCGAGCCGCTCATTTTCGCTGTCGAGTACATTCTGGCCGCCGTGCGTCGGATCGCGATCGCCGAGTTTCGCTGCGGTTGGGAAAAAGGACCGCACATCTTTGACCTCCAGCAGTTGCTGAAAATCGCCGCGCTTCTGCGCCACAAACCAGACGTGCTGTTGCCGAATCAAGATGATCAAAAAAACAAACACCCCAACGCGATAAGCGTGGAGTGCCCATTTTCGGCGGCTGTTTTTTGGGATCAATCGGCTGGGTGAAATCGGTTCGTTCACTTATGGAGTGCCGAGGAAAAACGGCAAGCCGAGGTTCGAATCCAACGTTTTCGGGTTGAGTCCCTGCCTTCGCGTGGAAGGGTGGGCAATGGCCAAAAACCAGCAGCTGCTGGCTTTCCGGGCTCAGCGCCCAGGATTCTAAAGCGCCGCTGAAAGCTGGCATCATCGGACTCGATACCTCGCATGTGATCGCGTTTACGAAGATTCTGAACGATCCCGAGCACAAGGATCACGTCCCTGGCGTCAGAATCGTTGCTGATGTGCTGAAGGCGAACGGTTGGGAGGGATAAATTCAGTTCACGTGTCGCAACGCATCGATCGGATCCATCTTCGCGGCTTTGCTAGCTGGGTAGAGGCCAAAGAGCACGCCGATCACGACTGAAATCCCGAAGGCCAGCGGAATCGACCAAGGCACGATGATCGGGACCATCGTGCGGATCGATTCCGGGGCGTTGGCCATCATTTCCGGCCAGCTGGATTCGACCAGGCTGCGAAGGCCGACGATGATCGGCTTGGCGAGGAATCCAGCGATCACGCCGACGGCTCCGCCGACGACTGACAGAACCACTGTTTCGACGAGAAACTGCCGGGTGATATCGCCCTGCTTCGCGCCTAACGCGCGTCGAATCCCGATTTCCCGCGTTCGTTCGGTCACGGTCGCGAGCATGATGTTCATGATCCCGATCCCGCCGACGAGCAACGCGATCGCAGCGACGAGGCCGAGCATCGCGATAAACATGATTCGAGTGCTCTGCGCGCGCTCGAGCAATTCCATCGGCGCGAGGACCTCGAAATCGTCTTTCTCGTGCCAATCATCGATCTGACTCCGAATGATCTCGGCGGTTTCGAGGACTTTTTCGCGGTCGTTGATTCGAAACGTAACCTGGACAACGGTCGGGTCGCCTTCGTCGTCTCTACTATAAAAATCGTAGACGTTTCGCCAATAGGTTGAGAGCGGAACGAAGGCGATGTTGGCGTCGGTCGAGTTTTCGAGATCGTCTTCGTCGAGACTGGCGGGCAGACCCGTGGGGCTGATCACGCCAATCACCTTGTATTTGTCGCTGATATCGTAGGTCGTCAGCTGAATGGAATTGCCGATCGGATTCTCAAATCCAAAGAGTTTTTCGGCCAAGCCAGCGCCGAGGATGATGACTTTGGCTTCGTTGACGTCGTGCGCGGCGGTGATGAAATTTCCAGCTGAAACCTCAAGATCATAGAGACCGGCATAATCGGTGGTCACGCCTCGCAGACCGGTCATTTCTTCCGCCGTTTTGTACTGATAAGTGGCTCGACTGAGTTCTTGCCAGGGCACAGCGCTTTCGATCGTTGGAACGCTTTTGACGAGAGCTTCGATCTCCTGGTTCGTAACGCCGTAGAGTCGGTTGTAGGGATTTTTGGGATCTCGTTCGGGCCGAACGGAAGTGACGATCACGTTCGTCGCGCCGAGTTTTTCGATCTGAGCCTGCGCCTCCGTGCTGATGCCTTCGCCAACGGCGAGAAGCCAGATGACCGAGGCGACGCCGATAAAAATTCCGAGCACGGTCAGGAGCGATCGCATCGGGTGGAGGTAGAGACTTTTGATGCCGAGCTCCCAAGGCCGAAGGAAAACTTCAATCGCGTGAGCGAGCGACCAGGCCGGTTTTGGCGCGGGCGGAGCCGCTTCTTTCGCCGGTTCATCGACAGGCCGATGCCGTTCATCGGACACGATCAATCCGTCTTTCAGGCGAATGATCCGACGCGCGCGCTGAGCGACTTCTTCCTCATGGGTAACCATGATAATGGTCTTGCCATCTTCGTTGTTCAGCTTGTCGAGCAGCTCGAGAATCTCCTCGGTCGTGACAGAGTCGAGGTTACCGGTCGGCTCGTCGGCGAGGATGAAACTTGGATTCGCGGCGAGGCTGCGGGCGATGCCTGCGCGTTGCTGCTGCCCGCCGGAGAGCTGCTGTGGCCGGTGGTCGAGCCGATCGCCCAAACCAACAAGCTCAGCGAGTTCAAAACAGCGATCGTGGTCTTTTTCGGTTACTGAGCCGCGATAGTAGAGCGGGATTTCGATGTTTTCGAGGACCCGCAGCGACGGGATCAAATTGTAGGACTGAAAAACGAAGCCGATGTGGCTCGCCCGCATTCTCGCAGTCGAGTCGTCGTCAAGCTTGGCAACGTCGCGGCCATCGAGAATGAATTCGCCGGACGTCGGCTTGTCGAGACAGCCCAGCAAGTTGAGCAGGGTACTTTTGCCGGAGCCGGACGGCCCCATGATCGCTACGTAGTCGCCTTTCGGGACTTCGAGATCGATTCCTTTGAGAACGTGAAGCGGCTGGCCGCCGACATCGTAGTCCTTCCGAAGATCCCGGATGCTGACCGCAGTCCCTGGAGTTTCGCTCATTCGTTCGAATCAGGAATCGGCGCGCAAGGTTCGAGCGCGCTCCGCCGCCAGCAGCTGCTGCTGATCTTTGACGGCTTTGCGGGTGTCGACCACTTCAGTCGGCAACCTCAATTTATCGATATATTCTTCCGGGCTAAGCACAAGTTCCTGTCCTGGAACGAGTCCGTTTTCGATCACAACTGACGTGTTGTTCGAAGCGCCGATTTCAACCTGCATCGGCTGAAGCTTGTTTTCTTCGTCCCGAACGATGCAGTAATACTGGTTTTCGCGCTCCACGATCGCCTGGACGGGGACCTGAAGCGCTTCGTCGCGCTGATCGACGAGAATCGCAGTCTCAGCCGTCATTCCCTGACGAAGACTTGCTGGAGGATCGATAATTTTGACGGTCACGCCGTAGTTTTTGATGTGCGCGACGTAGGAATTTTTTCGCGGCAAAGGATATTCGGTAACGTCAACGACTTCGCCCTTGAGAATGATATCCGGCAAAGCGTCCAACGCGATCGTGACCGTCATTTCGGTCTCGATCAGATCGATCCGCGACTCGTTAACTGCGGCAACGACGTGCATCCGCTTCGGATCCGGCAAGCGAATGATTTCCTGGCGTTCGACGACCGTTTTTCCTTCCTCGATCAGCGGCTCGCCGGTCGAGCTCTCCTTGTTTGAGTAGACAACCTGGCCAGAGGCCGGCGCGAGGATCGTGCAGAGTTCGATCTGCCGCTCTGTTTCTTCGAGCTGAGCCTCATCGATATTGAAAGTCCGCTCTGCAGCAGAGTGTTTGGCGATCGTGGTTTCGATTTTCGCACTCAGCTGAGTGATCATCTTTTCCTTCGTGTAGGTCCGAAGCACCGAGAGCTTCGTCCGCGCGACTTCGAGTTCCTTGAGAGCTTTGTCGACTGCGAAGCGATCCGCCTCAAGCTGGACGGACGAAACATAACCTTTTTCGCTGAGCCGCTGGCTGTAGACGAGATATTCCTGGGCGCGGCGCAAATTCTCCTGAGAAACGAAAATTTCGCTCTCCATCTGCTCTTCCTGCTCGACGAAAGTTCCGCTTTCGTACTCCGCAAGCTCAAGGCGAGCGGTCTCCTTGTCGGCTCTGGCCTGAGCGAGCGCGGCGCGGCTGCCGTTGACGTCGATCTGGCGGCCAATGAGTTTGTCCTGCAACGCAGCGTCATCGAGCCGGATGAGAAAATCGCCTTCTTCAACGTAGGAACCCTCGGGAATGATTTCCAGAATCGTGATTCCGGCTGAGCCCACGTCGGCTTCGCAGCGGATTTCGACGTTGCTCGAGCTTTCGATATTTCCGCTTTCGATCACCTCAAGAATGAACGGTTCGAGCGTGACTTCCGCAGTCACGGCAGCTTCGATTTTTTCACTCGAGGCCGCGTCAGCTCTCTTGGAACTGAGAAGAGGTTTGACGAAAACAACCAGAATCAGCACGAGAGCCGCTTTCCACCAATGACGCTTCAACCGAGCAGCTGCTGATTGCTTCTTTTTTGTTTGGCTCATTCTTTTTCTTCCCTTTGTGATTGTTGTTTTCGTCCGAATATCGCCAGAATCCCTTTCCGGCGTTGCGGTTCTTCGGACGTTTCCGGCAATTCCTCGGTCTTTTCACCCTGCTGAACCTCAGTTCGGGGTTGGTCGGCTGCCGCCTGTGTGTAACGACGCCGTTCCTGGATGCGATCTTTCAAAAGATCCCCCGTAATTGGACCTGGATCGATCCAAAGCCCCTTTTCATCCAGATCCATCACGCCTAGCTCGTAATCGAGCGACATCCGGAGCACCTCGAACCCGACCCAAACGTCAAGAAAGTCGTTCTGCGCGGAAAGTAGATCGCCAAGCGCATCGACCAGGTCCCGCGCCGTTGTCGCCCCGAATTGCGCGCCGCCAGCTCCGGGTTTTGGCGGTTCGCCGAGCCGCAAACCCGCCAGGTCCACCTGAGCAATCGCGATTCGCACCGCTGCTCGCCGAACTTCGAAGTTCAGCTGACTCAAGCGGACGACTCGCAGCGTGTTGCGCAAACTCTGCGTCGCCTGGTCCTCAAACGCCATGTAACCCCGGCGTGAGCGCTGGTAAGAAATCAGGGTTTCGCGGTAAACATTTCGCTCCTCGAGCCTGCGCAACGGCGTGTCGATTTCCAGACCAACCTGGAGTCGGCCAGCACCTTTGGTGAAGTTGAAAGCGTCGTTGCCGATGGTCGGGATGTCGCCGTTGACGATCAAATTCAGCCCGGTTTTGAGCGCTTCCTGGCTGAGCGAAACCTGCCGCCAGGAATCGACCAGGCCGGCGCGCGCGTTCATCCAATCGAGCCGATTTGAATCCGCCAACGCGTAGGCCGTGTCGTATTCGATATCGATCGGCTTGAGCGTGATCGATTCCAATCGGGCAGCGGCCTGAATCAGCGAAAGCTCCAGCAGATGACTCGAAAGCAAGGTCATCTGGTCGACGACCCTGGCCCTGGCGCGCTCCAACAGTGCAGGCGGCGGCTCGGTTTCCAGCAGCGCCGCCAAACTCTGCTGATTTTCGCCGAGCGAGGTCCGCAAATGCCCAAGGCTGACGACGAGTCGACTCAGCGCGTCTACGAGGATTTCCGCGTCGAACAAATCCGGATCCATGTGGACGTTCTGCAATTCGGGGCGCTGAATCAGCAAGTCCAGCTGCTCACGGCGCTCCGGCAGCTGCTGGCGGAATCGATCGAGATCAGACTCCGCCCGATCCAACTGAGCCGTGATCCTCGGGGCCAGCGCATCCAGCCTTTTCAGCTGAATCGTCAGATCATCCGGCGTCTTGATCCGGTCCTTGCGGCGCACGTTGCCTAGAATCGAGGCTACCCGGCTCTGAAGCTCGCTGACGGTGGGGTCGACCAGGCTGAATCGATCGAGAAGTTCGTCTTCGACCACGACTTCCAGCTCAGGCGGCAGCCCGATCGAAACTTTATAAGTGTCGACCGATCCTTCGAAGCCCGAATACGCCGTGAGCAACGCGCTTTGCCCGTTGTAGAGCGCCTGCCGCGCCTGATCGACCTGAAGCCGATTGGAAATCCGCCCCGCGTCGAAAGCGGCCTGAAGTTGAGCCAACGAATCGCGCAACGCCGCGACGCTCGCCTCCTGGTTCTGGATCTGCTGTCGAGATTGTAGGAGTCCGAGAAAAGCGCCCGCGCCCGAGCCGCCACCTGCGATTTGGGGGGCCCCGCCGATTCCATTGCTACCTCGCGACGGCCCTTCCGCGATCGAGCGTCCAGCGACGGTGTCAATGTAGAAACTCTGCTGGAACTGCTTCATCCTCCGGACGTTAGCGAGCAGACCGCGCTCCGACTGGGTCAGTTCTTCGAGCACAAAATCACGCGCGCTGAATCGCAGAAGCGGCTGCGTTACCCCGAAATTCACAACCGAAGAAACCACCGAATTGCTGTCGCCGGAAATGTCGAACAGGATCGAATTCGCGAGCCCGAGGACCAAGTCGGCCCCGGTCGCCGTTCGGTGATCGATCTGGAAATTCGTCAGCGCCGAAACGTCGGTCTGCGGACTCGAACTACCGCCGCTGCTCGTGGTGCTGGACGTTCCATCGGCGGATTCCGAATTTGAACCCGAATTTGAACCCGAATTTGAACCCGAATTCGATCTCGAACCT
>JBLHKS010000018.1:0-57025 GCA_047620505.1 Verrucomicrobiales bacterium
AGCTGATGTTCGCAGTTCCTGCGATTGGAGGTTCGATCGGCGTTTTAATCAAAGTTCTTCCACAGATTCTATTCATCATTGGATTGATTCTAGTTGTCTTTGGCGTCCACGGCTGGGCGGACAGACTGGGAGTCGACAAGGACCAGGTTTCGGTTACAAGCATGGCTACGATAACAGCAATTGCCGGTGCGGTCATCGCATTGGGAGGTCTCGCCTTCAAGCAATGGACTGGTTACCGCAAGAAGCAGTTAAAGTTCCTTAAAGATGTCTCAGAGCAGCTGTTTTTCCGAAATCTGGCGACAAATCGATCGGTTTTCACCCGGATGATCGACAGCGCGGAGGAGGAAGAATCCAAGGAAATGCTCCTGGTTCTATATCACCTCGTCGCGAATCCAGAAAAGCAGTTTACGCGTGAATCACTCGATGAACACATCGAGCAGTGGGTGAAAGCGAAATTCGGGAAAGCCCTCGATTTCGACATCGATGGCCCGATCGGCAATCTCAGCAAAATTAAGGGCCCTGGCCGCTACGGCGGCGAAATTTCGCTAATTTCGATCGACGAGGACGGAATTCTCCGCACCGTACCAATTGTTGAGGCCAAACACCTCATTGATCACCTCTGGGACAACGCGTTTCAGTACAACAACACGTTGTCCCCAGCTTGAAACCGCCTACTCGACCAAGAGTTTAAAGCTCTGAGAGTGGCTGTTGAATTCAGGAGCGTACATGCATTGGATGTTCGTCATTCCGCTCTGATATTCTCCCCGATGGAAAACACGAAGGCCGTATTCGAAAATGTAAGTTCCTTTCGGTAGGTAATCGATAAAGAAGTGGCTCGCCGTATCACGCGTGGACTCGTAATAGCCCAGACCATCTTGATATCGATATCGCGATAGCACATTGGTCGGCTCTGTGCCGCTGCCACGCTGATCTTTCATGTGGATGTATTCCATATCACGATCCGTCCGCAGTTCGATCCGCACCAGCAGCTGCTCACCCACTTTCAGCTTATCGCCCGGCTTCACCGCCCGAAGAACTGGCCCATTATCGCCGTTTTCCTTAACCCAAAGCGTTTTCTTGAGCGTGAGTGGCGTTCCCTCGTGCGGAGTGATGTTCTCGATCGACTCAAAATACTGCCAGTGCAGACTGCCCCACGAAACTCCGTCATCAACTTTCGTGACTTTGACTTCACCGAAGTTCGCCTCAATCTCACCGCCGCCAAAGCGCTGTTCGTAAAAACCAGTTCCTGCTTCAACTTTCTCCGGCACGATGGGCTCACCACCCAGACTAACCTCCACCAGGTCGTCTGAAGCGAGGAGATCCGCACCACGGAGCAGCAAAGCGTAAATCGCGTCCGCCGTCGCCTTGGTCGTCTTCCAATCTTGAGTCTGCTTCTGCTTAAGAAGCCAGACCTTCAAATCTTCAACAGCCTCATCGTCTTTGGCGACTTCATCAAAGGCTTCGATCATCATCGCTTGCGTCTCGATCGGCGCTCGATACCACCAGTAATTGAGCTCGGTATCACGCCAGAACATCCCGAGTTCCTCATCGCTGACAGAACGCTCATCGAGGGAAATCATAATATCTTTCGAAGTCTCTGCATGAACGCCAAACCGCTGAAGAGCAATCGCGATATGAGCCTGGTTCTGACGATTCTGAAGCTTGACCCAATATTTTTGCGCCTGTCCCTGGAAGTATTTGACCGCTTCTTGATGCTTCTTACCGATCTCCCGATCTTCGAGAAAAAAGCTCCGGCTATAAAGATAGTAGCAAATCAGCGGCGAGAGATGGTTCAGCTCTTTGTTGCCTGTCTTGAGAATATCTCGATAAATTTCGTCGATCCATGCGTCGAGCTTGTTCAGAGACTTCACAGCGGGCGCGACATCGATTTCATCCACATTGAGATGCCGCAAACGACCAAATCCAGTCGTTATGTAGAGCGTGATGTATTCGTTTCCGCGGCCGCCAGGAAACCACGGCCAGAGGCCGTTTCCAAGCTGTCGATCCGCTAGTTTCTTGAAGGATTGGTTCAACTCATCGTTCATCCGATTCTCTTCAAACAGAATTCCTACATTGCGGCGCGCCTCACTTTCATTGTTCGCCTGACGCACCCAGGGAGTTTCCTCAAGCATGACCTGTTTGAGATCCTGATTTTTCTCCATCGGAGAGTCAAGCGCGTCAGTTCCTCGCCATTGCTCGAAGACGCGTTCGATCTTGGGATCTGAATCAACAATATGTTTGCCGAGATTATTGGCGTAATAGCGATTGAATATCTGTTCCGAACATTCGTGCGGGAACTCCATCAAGTACGGCAACGCCATGACCGCATACCAACTTGGATTCGACACCATCTGAACCGTCAAGCTTTGATGCTGAATCGTATTCGATTGATTCGAAGCGATCAGCTTTTCGAACTCGAAATTCTTTTCGCCTTTGCCTCGAATCGGAAGCGGAAGCGATTCAGTAACCAGAATCCTTCGGGGCAGAACTGGAAGGAAGCCCTCTTCGCCATCGCTCAGCTTCCCGGTCGAAGCGACCGCCTTGTAAATCAGGAAACCTTGACCGTCCGGAACGTGCAGTTTCCACGAAAAGGACTGCGATTGCTTTGCCGGAATTTCAAAATCCATTTCCGGTTTCAAATTGCCCAGATCAGGGTCGACCGAATCCAGAGTTCGGGCATCGCTAAGCGTCAGCCTGACCACGCCCTTTTGCGCTGCATCGGACTGATTTACGACTTTCACCGTGAATTCCAAAGTGTCTCCTTCTCGGAGAAATCTCGGTGGGTTCGGCTGAACCATCAGATCTTTTGCAGTAACCACCGAATCCGTCAGAAATCCGCTTCGCAATTCCGCGTCATGCGCAAAGGCCAAAAATTTCCAGGAAGTCAGCGCTTCAGGCATAGTGAAATCCAATTTAACCGACCCGTCGGCTTGCGATGTCAGATGCGGGAAAAAAAATGCGGTTTCGTTGAGGTTGGTCCGCGCCGAAACCTGATCGAGATCCGGCTTTGGCTGGGCTTGACCGTCTCCAACCGCATCATCGAGCGCTTGCGCGTCCACCTTTTTCGCTGCTTCCGGAGCGCCCTCTCCAGCCGACATTGCCATACTTAACGCGGGCGACGAAGGCGCAGGCGGTGCCGCCCCATCCATCATCATTGCCGATCCCTTCGCCATGCGACGATTAAACATCCGAAGGCTATATAGAATTTCGTTCGGAAACTGACGGTAGCTCAGGGCTTCGCTTTTACTTCCACGATTCCAAGTTCCATAAATCGGATTCAGCCGATTCATCCGGTTCTGAAACTGGGAACTCAGGTACAAATAATCATTATAGAACACCGACAGCTCCTGCATCCAGTTGTGAGGCAGGTATGCGTCGAGCGACTCGTCGTAAAGCGCTGCCGCAACTTCAGCGACGACTTTTTCGGCATTCGGTCCGCTTACAATCGCTGACCACTTCTCCTGAGACCCGGGTTCCAGTTTTGAACGGTGTCGCTCCCACTTAACTTGAAGTTGTTTGTTCGTCCACGGCACGGTCACCTTTCGATGCTGATGATAAGCCCGGTTTTCCCGGATCATCGTGACCATCACTTGAAAACCGCCGCGGAGTTCCTCGCCGATTTCGTGTTCGAGAATCGATTGCGTCCGGTCGTCTTCCGTCCAGTACTGAACAAGCGGCTTTCCGCGATGATGAATCTCTACAAACGCACGCGCTTTGTCATAACCAGATCCCCACAGACCCGAAAACGTTTCACCCGGCTCAAGAGTCCATTTCGGGCTGGCCATCTGGAAAGGAATCTTGATCCCGAAGTTCTTCGCCTGCCGATCGAACACGTTTAACGGCAGCTGAGCTTGAACAGCTTTGCCGAATGCGTCCTGCGTTTCCAGAATTGCCCGATAGATCCCGCCTTCGAGCTCAAAGTCCACTTTTACCGAGCCGTCCTCGGCTGTTTCGAACGGTTTCTCCGCCAGCAGCTGCTCGTTTTCCCAGGAATTGGGATTACTCGGATCCGGGGCCGGTTTTCCCTGCTTTCGCCAATGATAATACGAGTTTGATTGGAGCTTGGCGCGCTCAACCTCATCCGGCTGCTTCAACGTATAAACTTTGATCTTACCCTTCGCAGCAAGTCCTTTCCCATCGAGCGAAGTCGTGCTGACCGCAATCTCAACTGCCTCGCCCTTCTCTTGCCAATCCCCCGCTGAGATCGTCGCCCGCAAAGCCGTGTAGCCGACATTCGTGACGGTTTGGGCGGATCGCGTTTCGCCTGCGCTGTCGGTCACATCGGCGTAGACGGAGAATTGAAAAGTTGGCTCATCTTCCTCAAGCACTTGGGGATCTGGCTTCGCAGTAAACGTCACATCAAAAGAGCCATCTACATCGGTCGTTGTGACTCCGTGCGAGATTTCCTGACTCTGCGTGTGCTGTGAACGCCACCAGAAACACCAGCCCCACCAATCCGGGTATCGGACTTCGCGGACAACTCGATAGCTCACGCTAGCGCCATCGATCGGCGCGCCGGTATAGGCTGTCGCCAATCCTTTTACGGCGACTTCCTCATTCAATTTGGCGGCTTCGGCTGGAGGTTCGATTTCCACCTTAAACTTCGGCCGTTTGTATTCTTCCACCGTGACAGCGCCGTAGCCGTTCGGGCCATTTACCGCCTGAATGCTCATCCGGCCCATCAGCCGATCACGCGGTGCTGTAAAAGATCCTGAGAACGACCCGAATTCGTTTGTCCGATGATCTTTTCGTATGATCTCCTGCCCATTCGAATCGTTGAAAACAGCTGTGATCGTTGTGTCTGCGAGGGTCTTGTATTCGTTCTTTCCTTGGTGAAAAGAAACACAGAGCCCTTTATAATGAATGGACTGGCCCGGCCGATAAATTGAGCGATCCGTAAAGAAATAGGTCTGTTGCTGAAGCTCAATTTCTGTACTCCGCCCGGTGCTGAACTGACTCATGGTCGAGACCCTATGCCCATTGTGCTCGGCGACGAAAATGTGATTCGTCCCAGGCGTAATCGATAGCTTGAAGAGTCCGTTTTTGTCTGTCTTGCCAGCTCGAATCGGAACGGAGCGGTTATTTCGCTCGAGACGCCAGCCTGAAACCTTCGCGCCTTCAATCGGCTCGCCAGAAACGGCATCCAGAACAAAACCGTTCATCGTTGGCGATTGGTGGGACGAACGCATCACCAAGGCCAGATCGCTCACCCAGAATCCGCTGGCATGAACCGTATTATCGTTCCATTGCGTGAACTCAGCGTCATGGCTGGAGATAATATAGTAGAAACCGGGATCCAGATCGTCCGGAACTGCGATCCGCTCCTCGCGCTCGTGATAATCTTCGGTCTCTGGCAAGTCAGCGTCCCATTCGCGAACGGGCTTGGCGGCGATCAGCCTTCTTTGCTCCTTATCATCGTTCAAATAATCCAGATTCCAGAAGTTCTTCTTCCGCAACGCATCCCAGTCATAGGAATAGACTCGAAAATAGACTTTGGTCAGATTCCGATAGCTGACAGAAACTTCAGGGAGCGGGTTGTTCCAGACTCGTTCGACCGAAAGCGTTGAACTCGGGTGTTCGATCTGAGTGACGATGTTGGCACAGCGATTGCCTCCGGGCGTATTCGGAAACGCGTCAGCCCCCTGCTTTGCGATCGCATGGGCTTCGACAAGCTGCTCTTCACCGCGCAGAACCGTTGCCCAGTTCGCCCGAGCACGCGCCGAAATCTGGTGATCGGCGTTTTCATCTACGAACCGCTTCAAAGCCCCTTTGTAGCGGGCATTTTTCTCTTCTCCATAGGCTTGGGCGTAGCCGTATTCAAGACGACCGAGATCGGCGTCGAGCCGCGCATCCGGGTTGTCGTCATCCACGTGAAAACTCAGCAGCTGCTGGTAGAGCCGAAGCGCTTTTACTTTGAGCGAATCCTCGTCGGTTGTCTTGATTTCCCAGGCAAGAAACTTGTCCAGCGTATCGAAAACTGGCGTTTCCGCAGAAAGCGTGAACGCGTCTGCCGCTTGCGAGCCAGCCTGTTCGCCAGAAGCATAAAATCGCAACGCTTCGAACGCGATGAAGTCAAAAAGAGTCGGCCGATAGCTGTCAGGCGCGCTGCCTTTCGCCAAAAGACCGTCCCAGTCGGCGATCGGGATCTTTTTCAGCTGTTCGTGAGCTTTGAGCGCGGCCGTAAAGTGTTCTTCGATCTCAGCGAGGATGCGCGGCAGATCCCAGGTTTCAATGTCGTCTCCTGGAGATTCGCCAGTCTGCGTCCGTTGGAGAAACCGCCATTGATTCTGTTGGAAATAGCTCCAATACCAATGCGCCTGAATCGTCTCAAGAATCGGCCTGGCGTCTTCCGGCCATTCTTCGATCACAGCTTCCAAGCGGACGATCTGCTCTTCCGCCCGGTAACCCTGAATTTGTCCATCAAACGTAATTTTCTTCGCAAGCGCTTTGACCGCTTCCGGATATTCTTCGTCCGTTCGAGCGCTGGAAATGATTTTTTCCAGAATCTCGACGGCTGTTTTGGGACGGCCTTTGGATTCCGCCTCTGCGACCTGTTTCCAGAGTTCCTCGCGAGGAACGGGCCGTTGATTTTGAGCCATGATAGTAAGGGCGAGGCCAAAGACGGCCACCAGAATGAGCTGAAGGAAGGTTTTCACGTTAATGGCGGGACACGGGTGGAGGCGGGTTGCTTAGAAAAATGAAAATCCGAGAGGAAATCATTAGGAGATGAAAGCCCAAAAATGCCTGCGAGTCCCCGTAAATCGTCACTTTCGGTTTCCCTGCATGATTTTCCCAAGATTTTTGAATCAATTATTTCTGGTAGCAATGGCGTTTCCCGCCGGTCCAGAGGCAGGTCGACCGGGGACGGACTGGAAGGCCATCCTCATCACCGATCTGCCTCCGCGCGCGTGTTCGGCTATTTTGTTAGTGACTGGAATGTTTCTCCGCCCAGCAGGTCATGATCCTGAACGAATAACTTTTCAAAAATGTCAGTTGCTTCAGAATCGCCCTTTTTAAATTGCTCTACGTCCTGAAATTGTCGCTCAGCCTCTCGCGAGCCCAAGCGTTCAGCCAAGGCCAAAGTATCTTCCACTCTGGCTCCGTGTTTGAGTTTATCTCCAATCATTGATCGAATAATATCAAAATTGAACACAATCGGAAATGATCCCCCCCCTGAAGAAGCTTCTGCAATTTGGCCGAGTAGTTCAATCAATTGTTCACTGAAGGCGTGAAAAAGGCCCGTAAGTGGACTCCCAAAGCTTAATACAAATCCAAATTTGACCTCTTGGCAGAGACTCTGATCAATCTTGATATCCTCATAGATCCAATTGTTGAGTTTTCTTCTTCCTTGATCAAATGCATCACGATGCGCAGCAGCGACTTCTTTGGATTCCATAAGCCTTTCGTAGATCGGTAGAGCACGTCCGAAAGCGAGCGCGGCGACCAGCAACGTGATCCGAGGCGGACACGACTGGCATTGTGTCAGCAAATCCTCATTATGATTGTGAACCATACCATCCCACTGTTCGTCCCATTCCTGGCACATCTGAGCTTGTAAAGGATTTGAGGCAAACATACTCACCCCTGATAATGAATTTCGTTCCCACATTTTTCCTACTAAATCCTCAGGAAGCAGCCGGGACAATCTTCCCTTCATTCAATTCAATCGCGCGATTCGCCGCGGCTCGGGCGCGATCGTCATGCGTCACCATCAAAACTGCGCCGCCGTCCTTCGCGAAGCCGCCGAGATGCTCGAGGATGATCGCTGAATTCTCCGTATCGAGGTTTCCAGTCGGTTCGTCGGCCAGCACGAGCTTAGGCGAACGAAGCAGCGCCCGGGCCAACGCGACTCGCTGCTGCTCGCCGACGCTCAAGGTTGAGGGCGTGTGATGAAGCCGGTGACTGAGCTGAAACTGCTCCAGCAGCTGCTGGGCGCGTTCGTTCAGGTTTTCGCCGTCGTTTGCGGCTAACTCGCCGATCAAGACGTTGTCGAGAACGTCCAGATACGGTATGAGATGAAATTGCTGGAAGACGAAGCCGATTCGCTCTCCGCGAAACGCCGCGCGGGGTTCCGGTCCGAGGCTGTAGGGATTGTCGCCAGCGATTTCGACGGTCCCGCTGTCTGGCGAAAGCAGCGCTCCCGCCATCAGAAGAAGGGTCGATTTTCCGCACCCACTCGGGCCGTGCATCGCGACGAAATCGCCTGCGTTCAGCTCAAACGAGGCGGAGTCGACAGCGCGAACGTCGCCTTGTTTTGTGGTGAAAGTTTTACTGAGATCGGTGGCTTTGAGAATCGAGGCAGACATGGCGGTTTTCCGAAACCAAACCCAGTCCGAGCGCGCTCGCAAGGCCCAACGCGCTCGACAATCTCGATGAATCCACTTTAGGAAATCGAGGCTGAAATTCCGCTGGCAAAATCGATGACGGCGTCGAATTCTAGCGGCCATGTCCGAACCCGCGCCCGTTCTCGCCACTTGTCAGGATCTTCAGCTTCGCTACAGCGCGCAAACCGTGCTCGATAGCGCTTCGTTGACGATTCATACGGGAGATAAACTCGGAATCGTCGGCCGCAACGGCTGTGGGAAATCGAGTTTCCTCAAAATCCTCGCCAAGGTCGATCAGCCGGATGAAGGCGAGGTCTCCTGGCGCCAGCAGCTGCTGGTTGGCTACCTTCCGCAGGATTTCGAGCTCGATGACGAGCGATCTGTCGAGGAAAATGTCCGCGACGGGGCCCGCCACATCATGGATTTAATCGAGGAGTTCGAGGGCGGCAAAGGCTCGGATGCCCGCCTGACCGAAGTCGAAAACAAGATCGAGAGGTTCGACGGCTGGAGCCTCGATGCGCGTGTCGAAACGGCGCTTCGCGAACTGAGCGCGCCCGCTGCAGACCGCCGCGTTGGCGATTTGTCAGGCGGCGAAAAACGACGCGTCGCGCTGTGCCGAGCGCTCGTGGGACAGCCCGAATTGCTGATTCTCGACGAACCAACGAACCACCTGGACGCCGAATCGATCGAGTGGCTCGAATCCTACCTCAAATCCTACCGAGGAGCCTGTATTTTCGTCACGCACGATCGTTATTTTCTCGACCGCGTCGCCAGCCGAATCGCGGAGCTCGCCACAGGCCGGTTTTTCCCTCATGAAGGCGGTTACCAGGATTATCTTGAGGCCAAAGTCGAGCGCCAGTCGAACGATTCCAACACCGAAGCGAAGCGCCAGAGTTTCCTTCGCCGCGAGCTTGGCTGGGTAAAGGCAGGAGTTAAGGCTCGGCGCACGAAAGAGCGCAAACGGCTCGATCGATATTGGGAAGTCGCGGACAAAGAGGCTCCCGAGGAAGAACTCGAAGTCGAACTGCTCATTCCGCCGCCCAACAAGCTCGGAAACGTCGTCGTCAATCTCCACAACATCGGTAGCGAACGCGGCGGCAAGCGGCTATTCAAGGGCGTCGATCTCGAGTTCGAAGCCGGCACCTGCACTGGCATTATCGGCCGAAACGGAGTGGGAAAAACCACGCTGTTGAACATCATGATGGGCTTGCTCGATCCGACCGAAGGCACGGTCAAAATCGGCCAGAGAACGGAATTTAATTACGCTGACCAGGCGCGACTCGCCGTCGATGAATCCAAGTCGATGATCGAAGAGGTCGGAGGCGGCTCGGACTACGTCCAGTTCGGAAATCAGAAGCTCCACATCCGAACTTATCTCGCTCGATTCCTTTTTAACGACGAAACGGTCCACGCGAAGATCGAAACGCTTTCGGGCGGTGAGAAGAACCGCGTTATGCTCGCGAAACTGCTTCGAAAAGGTGGAAATTTTCTCGTGCTCGATGAGCCGACTAACGATCTCGACCTCGCTACCTTGCGAGTTGTCGAAGAGGCGATCGATGCGTTCAGCGGCGTGACTCTGGCCGTAAGCCACGACCGATATTTTCTCGATCGCGTCGCCGACCGGATTATCGCCTTCGAAGGCGACGGCAATATCGTGATTCAGGAGGGAAATTACAGCTACTACGCCGAGAAGCGGGCGCACCGCCGGAAGGCAGCAGCTGCTCGGCCGGCGAAAGCTGCAAAAACGACGAAATCTGAGCCAAAAGCAGCAAAAGCCCGAAAACTAAGCTGGAAAGAGGAACGCGAGCTTGAGGGAATCGAGGCGGCGATTCTTGAAGTCGAGGCCAGAGTCGAGGAGATCAACGAGCTGTTCAACGATCCGGAATTCTACGTAAAACGAGCAGACGAAGCAGAGCCGCTGGCGGCGGAGCGCGACGGGGCCAAACGGAAGGCCGAAAAGCTCTACAAGCGCTGGGAAGAGCTGGAAGAAATCAAGGCCGAGGGCGGCTGATTTCATTCTCGCCAGGATCGCGATTTTGTGGGACAATTCGCGAATGCAGAGCGGTCTCCAGCGATTTGCGCGAAACGCGATTCTCCTAATCGTTGGAGTTCTCGCGGGTGGATTCGGCTGGGAATGGCTCAGGCCGCGACCGGCAGCGCCTTTGGCTGTTGTACCGAGTTCTGGTTCGATCGCGGACCACAAGATGGAGGTCGATCAGCAAGGCGCGCTCATCGTGGTGACCGCGATTTCGACGATCTCGTTCGTCACCGAATCCGGCTACGGGCTCCCTGACCAGGAACAGCAAGCGCAGACTCTTGGTTTGATCATCGATGAAACCGGCCGAGTCCTCGTCTCAAACAGCGCAATCGATCTCAGCGTAGGGATGGTCGGCAATCGCGGCCGGTCCAATGGCAGCGCTGACGAATTCCACACCGTCACCGAAGCCAGATCGGACTTTTCATCGATCCAGCTGAATCTCTCGGACGGAGGTCAGTTCGACGCCACTACGATTCTTGTCGATGAAGCGCTCGATTTTCGGATTCTCCAGATCGAGCCCGCTCAGCTGAAGGAGCGCCAAAATCCGATTCCGACGATCAATTTAGCAAATCGCGCGACGCGCGGAGAGGTCCTGATCAGTCAGCCGGTAGTCGGGCTCGCGCGCACGTCACCGGAATTCTCTTACGCTCCCGCGTTTTTCCGAGGCACCGTCACCGAGATCAGCGATCTGGGGCCTTATTTGCCAATTTGGTATGTCACCGACTGCGGAAAGTCCCAAGGAATCCCGATTTTTGATCTCGATGGCCGATTTATTGGTCTGACGGTCCAGAGAATCGTGGATGGCCAGAGGACAAATCTGCTGGGAACCGTCGACGCCGAAACTATCTCCGGTCTCGTGGCGATGTCGGACGGCGATGGTTGACCTCGGCCGATCATCCGCCAGGATCTCCGGATGAAGCTCCTCTCATTCGCCCTCGCGGCCACATTTCTCGCCTTCTCGGCTAACGCACAGGACTCCGACAAGTCCAAACCCGCTCACCTGTTTATTCTTTCGGGTCAGTCCAACATGGCTGGTATGAATCCGAAGGCCGGGTTTGAGCAGGAAGCCACGAAACTCTTCGCGGATGGCGAGGTCGCCTACATTAAAGTGGCCCGAGGAGGCAGGCCGATCCGCGATTGGGTCACTGAATGGAACGAAATCGCTACCAAGCACGGAATCGACGCCAAAGCCGCAAGGGGGAAAGGCAAGGAGGACGGCGGCCCGGTTTACTACGAGCCGATCGTTGAACAATTTCAGCAGCTGCTGGCGAAACACCCGAATCCGGCCTCGGTCACGTTCTGCTGGATGCAGGGCGAGCGCGACGCGAAAGAGAATCTCAGCGCGGCTTACGCGGATTCGATGAAGCAGCTGATCGCGAACTTGCGGCGCGATCTCAAGCAGCCGGAAATGAAATTCGTGATCGGCCGGCTGAGCGATTTTGGCAAGGGCGAAAGCGCGGAGTGGACTGCGGTCAGAGAGGCTCAAGTTGCGGTCGCTAACGACGATCCGCTTGGTTCCTGGGTCGACTGCGATGATCTGAACAACAAAGAGAAAGACGACCGAAAGTGGGACGATCTCCACTACACGAAAGAGGGTTACACGGTTCTTGGCCAGCGTTACGCGCGTCAGGCCCGGGCGCTGTTTCTCGGCGAAAAACCGGCTGAAAATGGGCAACCTGAGTAGGCTCGAGTGATGTCAGGGCGTGTCTGAATCCGAAAAGATAAAGAAAACTAAAGTTTTTTAGAATAAAGATTTGCACTGTTCAGGCGATCTGCTAAAAATGTTCTCATGAACAAGCAATCCACTTCTCCAATCCCTCACATCGCAGATCGCATCAAGTCACTCTTCAAAAGCGCACGCCGCTATCGCCTTCTCCGTGATGAGCGCGCTCGCGGTGCTCGCGTTCTTCCCTGTGAACAGCAGCTTGAGCTCGGTCTGGAGCTGTAGAACCAATTTTTGATTCGGTCAGAACCGTTGTTGGGGCGGACGCTGACCGAATTGCTGGTGGTGCTGGAATCGAGATTTTTCGACTCTTCTTCGATCTCCAAAGCCGAAACACACGTCGCCCGTGCTGATGCCGACTAAAAATGGTTGGGCAGGCTGAAGCACGGGCGGCGTTATTTTTTAAAAAATAACGTAGACGCGGAGCCGATCAGACGAGTTCTGCGTCCAGCTCAGGCCGGAAATCCGCCGCGTGATACGAACTCCGGACCAGCGGCCCGGAAGCGACGTGGACGAAGCCTTTCGACTCAGCCACTTCCTTGAATTCGGCGAATTTGTCCGGATGGACGTAATCAACGACCGGAAGGTGCTTTTCTGAGGGTCTGAGGTACTGCCCCAGAGTCAAAACGGTCACGTCATGCTCGCGAAGATCGTCCATCGCTTGAAAAAGCTCAGGCTCTGACTCGCCGAGGCCCAACATCAGCCCGCTTTTCGTCGCGACCCGAGGCCACATCGCTTTCGCGCGCTTCAAAACCTCCAACGAACGTCCGTAGCGAGCCCGTGACCTCACCAGAGGAGTCAGACGCTCGACAGTCTCGAGGTTGTGATTGAAAATCTGCGGCCTGGCGTCCATCACGATCTGGATCGCGTCGTCTTTGCCATTGAAATCGGGAACCAGCACTTCGATCACGATTTCCGGAACCCGCTCGCGAACTGCCGCGATCGTTTGAGCAAAATGCTCTGCCCCACCATCGGCAATGTCGTCTCGAGCAACCGCGGTGATCACGATGTGGTTCAAATTCATCCGCGCCGTCGCTTCGGCAACCCGCTGCGGTTCATCGTCTTCAAGCGCGAACGGCTTAGCCGTTTTGACAGCGCAAAAACCGCAAGCCCGCGTGCAGCGATCGCCCGCAATCATGAAAGTCGCCGTCCCCTGCCCCCAGCACTCCCAGCGATTCGGACACTGCGCTTCTTCGCAGACCGTGTGGAGATTGAGATCCGAAACGAGCGATTTCGTCGACCAGAAAACCGGATTATTCGGCAACCGGACCTTAATCCAGGGCGGTTTTTTCTTCTGATGGAGCGTGGAATCGATTTTGGGCATCGGAGCGGCGGACCCTAGCAGCAATCCGCGATACGTAAACCGATTCCGCGCTCCGGTCCAAGTGGCTGGATTGCCCAAATTGCCAATTGATTCCCTCAACGATTCAATCCTCGAGATTGCGATATCAATTATGAAGCGTTTAATTTCAATTGCCCTGTTTTGCTTAGAACATTGCCAAAAAGTCCATGCCGTTATTCCGTGATAGTCTCGTCACACTCTTAGAAAAGGCCGAACAAATTATTCCTCAGGCGTGGCTTCCTGAACTTCCACCGGGCGATAACACTTCTGGTATGCCCGAGTGGCGAGATTTCGAGACCCAATTATGGGAGGTAGGAGAGGAGATACGATTAATTCTCCTTACCGAAAAGGGACTTCGCCAAGACGAGGAATTGCAGAATGCTTTTTGCCGGATCGCTTGCAATCGCAACGCCAAGAATGGACGCCAACCGTTTTTCGGATTGCTGGGTTACACTTCTTGTAAACGGCTTGCGCCATTGATCGCTGAACAGTTAGACGACCATCGTGTTTCAGGTCATGTCATCAGCGCTCTGTTGAAGATGAAGGCCGATGGTTTCGCGCCCGAAATCGCCCCACTGAAGAATTCAGGGAAAGCGTGGATACGGAAGAAATCAAAGATGTATTGTGAGCGCTACCCTCGTAGGAAATTGTGAATAGGGCATAATAACCTCACGTCACCAGCCAGCGCCTTGCGTTTTCGTCTTCACGCGGCAGAGATACATGTCGGCTGTGATATAGAGAACGGAGCCGTCATTGCCCCAGGCACAGTTCGCGGTTTTCTCGAAAGTCTGGATTCGGCCCAACACTTTTGCCTCAGGCGAGACGATCCAGATTCCGCCAGGTCCGCTCGCCCACAAATTGCCGTGTTCGTCTACTTTTAGGCCATCGCAGCCGCCTTTGACGTTCGGTTCGCGGCCGCCGGCGGTCGGATCGAAAAACAAGCGGCCTGCGCCGAGCGATCCGTCTTCCTTGACCGGGTAAGCCTGCCAGAATGTCGGATCGCTGCCAGAATTGGCGACGTAGAGCGTTTCTTCGTCCGGTGAAAACGCGAGCCCATTCGGTCGATCGAGTTCCTTGGTCAGCAAAGTCGGTTCGCCGTCTTTGAGCCGGTAGACGCCTTGGAAATCGAGTTCTTTGCGCGGATCGTCGAAGCGTTTCGGCAATCCGAAGGGCGGATCGGTGAAATAGATCGCACCGCTCGAATGAACCACGAGATCGTTCGGGCTGTTGAGTCGTTTACCTTCGAAGCTGTCCACTAGAGTGATTTTTCCGCCGTTTGGAGTCAGTTTCGAGATCCGCCGATCGCCGTGTTCGCAGAAAAGCAGGTTTCCGTCCGCATCAAGCCCAAGTCCGTTCGATCCAGGCTCTGGCGCGTAGTCGACAACGCCGGTGTAGCCGGCTGGCTCCATAAAAATCGACACGCCAACACCTTCTTCCCAGCGCATCACCCGGTTTTTCGGGATATCGCTGAAAAGCACGTAACCGCCTTCGTTAGCCGACTCATCCGGCACCCAGACCGGGCCTTCGCTCCAGTCAAAGCCAGAGCAAAGCACCTCGATTTCCGCATCATCCGCCAGCAGCTGCTGGAGCGCGGGATCGAGGCGATGGATCTTCCCGAGAGTCGGAAAGTTGGTCGTGTTTTGACCAACGGCGACCGAGCAAACGGCGACAGCAAGGGTAGTCAGGAGACGGATCATCGCAGGTTTTGGCAGAATTCGGGCTCAAGAAAACAGGCCTGTAATCGCCGGTGCGATCTTGATTCCGGTGCGAACCGCGAGGGCAATCGAGACGAGGAGACCGATCCCTGTGACGACCAGCATCCAGGTTGGCGGTTTGTGCTCGCCTTTCCGAGATTGTCGAACGCCGAGGAACAGCAATCCGCCCATAACTGCCGGACCTCCAAAAATCGTCGAGGCCTGCGCGATCACAATCGCGGTCGTCGGTGGGGCTTTCTGAAGAACGGACCAAATTCCGACCGCCATCCCAACAAGGAGAGCCGCAGTGGTTGCGTGGAGGACTCCTTTTCCGCGAAGGTTCGACCCAAAGCCCGCGCCATCGGCGAAAACGTGGCCGCCGATCATCGCGTTAACGAGAAACGAACTCAGCCCGCCCGCGAGAAATCCGAAGCAGAAAATCCAGACGGCTAACGAGCCGAACGTCCGTTTTAATTGCACCGACATTTTGTTCGCGTCGCTCAAATCGGCCGAGTAGACTCTTGGCTTGAGGTTCTGTTTCCCGGTAACCTCAGAAACGACTGCAAAGAGCGCCTTTCGGTCGTCAAAGGTGATTTTCACCGCCTCTTCGCCTTCGCCGAGTTTTTCTTTGCGCTTCAATCGAGCCGCCTGATCGGCCATCTGATCCTGCTTCGTTTTGAAGGTATCAAAGGCCGCTTCCAGCTTCGCAACACTCGCTGGATCTGCGGCGAGGTCTTCAGATTGCCCCGTCGAATCGAAAGCGCGGATTCCCAGATTTCCGTCGATTTTTGTCAGCGCAAGGAGGCTCGTTCCCGTTTCAACGGACTCACCGCCAACGCTCAATTCGAAGTCCTTCTTGTAGAAAGTCGCGGCTGAGGTCAGCAGAACAACCATCGTCAGTCCGACGATCACACACATCCCGAAAATCGAATCCTTGAAGCCCTTCTTAACATCGCTGGGCCCCCAGCCACGTTCCCGAACAAGATAACCTTGATAGAACGCTGCGGCTGGAATGAAAGTCGTCGCGAACAACGCCATCAAGGTCATCAACTCGTCCTTGTCGCCAAATGGAGCGAAATCCGGAATCAATCCTTTGATCGCTTCAACCATCGATGGCCGAGCGAAAACCAGGTTGATAAGAAACGAGATGACCATCAACCCGATAAACAGCTTCATGATCCGCTCGACCTGTTTGTAGAGATTCTTCGACAGATAAAGAATCGCGATGATCACGGCATTGATCCCGAGTAGCGTTAGAATCGTAGCCGTGCTGGAGAATTTCTTCCCGATTAGCGGTTCGATTCCGTAGACGATCGCCATGTTGTTGCTCGACTGAAATCCGGCGACGATCAGAAAGAAGGCGATTCCCATCACCAAGCCTGCCCAACGACCGAGACTGGCGTTCAGCTCGCCGCAGAGGGAACGATCAAGCGTGGCACCGAGGCGCGCAGCCAGCGAGGCGGTCGCGATCAGGAGAATCAGGAGGATCACCATCATCCAGATCGGGCTGTAGCCGAACGCGGCGCCGGTCTTCGTGGCGGTGGTGATGCTGCCCGGGCCGAGGACCACGGCGGCCACGACGAGCGACGGCCCAACGGACTTAAGGAATGCGAGAGGGTTTTTCATTGGAGCGAGGCTAGCAGCTGCTGGCGGTGCGCCCAAGAAAAAATCACTCAGTCTGTGCTCCTAGCGGGCGGCCTTCCATCGTGTTGTGGAAAAGGAGGACTCGCCAGCCGGCATCCGCGTTTTCCCGGACCCAGATCCGAGTGAACAAAAATCGTGTTGCCGGAACCGGATTGCCGGCGCGGATCGCTTTGGCTTCGATGATTCCAGTGGCGATCGCGGTGTTGCCGTCGACGCGCCATCGGATCTTACCAGTTTTGTATGACTCGAAAACGAGCACGCCAGATTCGATGTCGCCGAGGAACTGCTTTTTCGTAAGCGCCATGCCGAAAACGTTGTTGTGGACGTGATCGTCTGCCAGCAGTTGCTGGAGTTTGGCAACGTCTTCGTTTTCGTAAGCGTCGGTCAACGTCTGATTAAGAGCGTTCAGCTCATTGGCGAGCGCAGAATCCGCTTCCCAGCCGGATGAAGCAGGCTCCGGGCCGCCACAAGAGGCCAGAAGAAATGCAAAAGGGAGGAGGAAACTGAATTTCACTAGACGGAAATTCGGAGGTCAGTTCGCCTCCGGGCGATGCAGTTGGAACGTGCCGAAATCCTCTTTATCCGAGCCGTAAGTCGCTTCGAATTGATCCTTCGTCATCTCAGCCTTGTGGGTGTACTGAAATGGGCCAAGCCGCTTGGCACCGGACATTTTCACAACGCCGCCGTCTTCCACCGAGTCGCCTTCAAACTTGAAAGTGCCCTTCATTTTTGCCCAGGTTGCCCAGTAAAGAAAACGGTACCGATTTTGGCCCTTCGGTGACTTGCTGACGATCGCTTTGAGCTCGCCAGTGTGCTGGTTGTGTCCGCTAAGCCACGTGCCTTCCCAAGGGCCTGTGACATCCTGAAAATCACCGCCACTTTCCGCCACAGCGGCGGCGTAGCGCTTTTCAAAATTCGGTGCCGCACAGGATGCGAGGCAACTTATTAAAATCAAAAGGAGGCTGAAGGCGATGCTGTTTTTCATGGGTCAGGAAGAAATTGTGACTTCTCTTTCCTTCAAGTGACGATCATTTCCAGAAAAAGCTGGGAATTTTCACGATTCCAGGAAACACTACTGAGAACCGGTTGTTACCAGATTGGTTCCCCTCCCACGTTTTCAGCACCAATGGCAGTTTACCGCAAAACTTATGACGAATTTGGCGAGCCGGAAGACGGCGATCGTCATCTCCCGGCCCACACAGGCGATCTCCAAGCGCCTGATCCTGAGGAACCAACGAAGAAAGAGGGCTTCAAGTTTCCAGAAATCAAAATGCCATCCATGTCTGGGCTAAAAAACCTCCTGAAGGGGGTTAACACGATGTTTGACGACATCGTCATCGCCCTTGGAAGCGAGAACGTTTGGGTAGCCAGCCGCGAGCAACCGGAACCCACGTCATACGCCGCCTACGTCGCGGTGACGCGGACGAACAACCAGGTTATCGCGCTCGGAGACAAGGCCCGGGCGATGGTCGGCCGCGAACCTGAAAATATCGAGGTGATCAAGGTCCTCGACCACGGCGTTCCGGAGAACCCGGATATTTTTGGTGCGTTTCTTCAGCGACTGCTTCGCAAGCACTTCAGCGCCGGAAAACTCGCCCGTCCCAAAATCCTTTGCAGCGGCAATTTCCATAGCCCGCTTTTGAAGCAGGCGTGCAGCGAGGGGCTGTTTCAGATCAAATCACGCGACGTCCTTTTTTGCGAGCCGGAGATAGCAGCTGCTGTCGGTGCCGGGCTCGATATCATGGAGCCAGATTTGAAATCGGTGCTGGTTTTCGAGCGCGATTGGCTTGGTTTCATGATCATCAGCATGACCGGCTCGCTGACGCGGTTGCGGCTGAACATCGGGTTCGATACGCTTCTTGAAGACATCGGAATTTATTTCGAAGAGTCCAATCAGTTCGCGCCTCGCGCTGAGGATCTCGAACAGCAATTTCGGACTGCCGGATTTACCGGAACTCAAGCGCTGGCAGGCTGGGAAGCTTGGGTTGATCAGATGGAACGGGGCAAGCCGGTTACGATCGAAGCAAACTCAGCTGATTACCAAAAGGCAGTCACGCCGACGCTCCTTCGGATCAAACACAAGGTCAACAAAGCGCTCGAAAAACTAACGCGAGAGCAACGCTACATGATTCAGAACACGCCAACCTGGATGGCGGGCGACTACGCGAATCTGCCAGGATTGAAGGAGCTTTTTGAGCGTGTTTTCGGTCGCGAATTCAAGCTGGCCGCTCAGCCAGGTCGGGCGATGGCCGTCGGGATGGTCAATTTGATTCCGAACATCGATTTGCTGAAGGCAATCAATGGAGCTAAGCCGCCTCCCGCTGATTTCTAAAGCGCCTTAACGCGGTTACTCGGCAATTTTCAGCCGAACTTTCCTGAAGGCGACTTTGCAGCCTTTTCCGTGATCTTGAAGTGCGATGAACCCGCTCTTTCGGCTCTCTTTTACATCTCGATCAGTTAGTGTTGAAAAGACGACTCCGTTGATTTTCTGAACCAGCGTGTCTCCTTCGGCAACGATCTCCATCGTGTTCCATTCGTGCTCGCGGTAGTTCGATTTCACTTCGTCAGCATCGTCTTTCTGCTCCTTCGTTTTCGAGCCGTCCTTAGCCAGCACAACATGTTCGCCAGCGATCGCCATCAAGTGCCGTTCTTTCTTTCTCGGATGACCTTTGGGCAGCAACGAATGATGCCAGAGACCCATCACCGCCTGCTGAGCGATTTCGACCTGATAGCCATAAACCTGCCATTCGCCCTGATCATCGCTCCGAACTTGGACACCCGAATTTCCTTTGTCCCATCGAAACTCAAGACGCAGCACAAAATCGCCCGGCTCCTTCCCCCGCCAGATCAGCCAGTTTCGCTTCTCGGAAACGCCCGTGCACCAGATTTCGCCGTCGCGAACTTCCCAGGCTCCTGGTTTTCCGTCCCAGGTTTCCAGATTCTCCCCATTAAAAATTGGAACGAACCCGGTTTCATCTTCAGCTGCCAAAAAGCCAATTGACGCTAACCAGAAAAGGGAAATTAAACTAATTTTCATGAGCCTCGATAGTTTCGAGCAGCGCGAATGTCAAAATCAGCCATCATTCCTCCCGCTTACCCGTTTGAACCTCGCCTTGAACCGTCGAAACTGAGCCTTCACTCATGAGTTCATTCCTTGAAGCCGAAGTCCTCGGTATCGCCGTTCAAATCTGGCTGGTCTTCGCGATCGTGATCGTCGTCGCCATTGCGTTTTTTCGTGAGTGGGCGTCGCCCGACGTCGTTGCGCTCTGCGCGCTCGGAAGCACATTTTTGTTCGGGATCCTCAGCACCGACGAAATCCTCGGCGTCTTCAGCAACCGCGCGCCGATCACCATCGCCTGCATGTTCGTCATCAGCGCTGCGCTCGAACGAACCGGCGCAATCGACATCATCGGCAGGCTCTTTACGCGCATCGCCGGAAAAACCGAGCTCCGCGTCATGCTAACGCTGATGGTCGTCGCTGCTGTTTTGTCCGCATTCGTCAACAACACCCCGGTCGTCGTCGTCTTCCTTCCAATCGTCAACAGCCTCGCCAAAACGCTCGGCCTCAACCCATCGCGTTTGCTCATTCCACTGTCTTTCGCAGCGATCCTCGGCGGAACCTGCACGCTCACTGGGACTTCGACCAACCTCATCATCGACGACCTTGCTCAAAAGGTCAGCGCATCAGCAGCTGCTGACCACGCAGCCGCCTGGGCCATTGAAAATCCTGGATTCACGGATGAGGAAGCTTGGGAAAAATCAAGAGCCGCCGACATCATTCAGGAGCCCTTTGGCATGTTTGAGCTGAGCAAGATCGGTATCATTTATGCGATCATCGGCTTTACTTATATCATTACAATTGGCCGAAAATTGCTCCCGAATCGTAAGACGCTTGAGCAAGCGGTCGACCCGCCTGAAATCCGCAACTTTCTAACTCAATTTCGTGTTGAAAAGGATTCGCCTCTGATCGGCAAAACGCTGCTCGTTTCTCTACTGAAAGAAATCCCTGATGCGGATGTCCTCGAGGTTCGACGACGCGGCCGAGTTCTTCAGACACGACTCGACGAACTCAAAATCCGCCAAGGCGATCGCCTTCTGCTGACCGTCACCGGAACCAGTTTCGAAGACCTCAAAGAAACTGAAGGAATCCGGTTTCCGGCTCAGGCGAATCTCAACCTACGGGAGCTTGAAACCCGCGAGCTCAAACTCATGGAAGGCATTGTCGGCCCGCGTTCTGAGTTCGCAGGGAAGACGCTTGGCGACATCAAATTCCGCCAGCGTTTCGGCGTCCACATCCTCGCAGTTCATCGCCAGGGAAAAGACCTTCACGCAAAGAAGAACCTCGCCACGCTTCGTCTCAAGTTCGGCGACACGCTCTTGATCGAAGGTCCGGTGGACGCGATCAACCAGCTTCAGAAGACGCAAGACTTCGTCTCGATAAAAGAGCCACGACAGCGGAAAATTCGGCCTTACGGACTCTGGCCAGCCGTCGCGCTGATCGGCGGATTCGTCCTTGGCGCCGCGATTTATCCGACTGGAATTCCAGCGTTCGCGATCCTGGCCGCATTGGGCATGATTGTCGCTCGCTGCATCCCCGCCTCCGACGCCTACCAAGCGGTTCAGTGGAATATCATTTTCCTGATTTTCGGTATGCTGGCGCTCGGAAAAGCCATGGAAGTTTCGGGAGCAGCTGCTCTGCTCGCCGATGGGATTCATACAGCCTTTGGATCCTGGGCTGGACCGGTTATTATTCTCTCCGCAGTCTACTTTCTTAGCTCAATTCTGACCGAACTCATCAGCAACAACGCCGTCGCCGCGCTTTTGACGCCGGTCATCATTTCGATGGCGATTTCCATGAGCGTCGACGCACGACCAATGATCGTCGCCATGATGTTGGGCTGTAGCGCCAGCTTCGCAACACCGATCGGCTATCAGACGAATACCTACGTATTTGGAGCTGGCGGCTATCGATTCAGCGACTTTCCAAAAATTGGCGTACCGCTCAATCTGATGCTCTGGCTTGTGGCGACCCTCGTCGTCCCGCTGATGTGGAAATTCTAAAGGAAATCACGAAACCCGAACGGTTTTTCCTGTCTCCGCCGCTTCGTAAAAGCCAAAGATCGTCTTCAGGACCTTCAAGCCGTCCTGAGCCGTAATCGGAGCGCCTCTGAGCCCTGCGCTTGCCCGAACACACTCTCTAACCCAAGGCGTATAACCACGTGGCTCGCGCGCGCCGTCGTATTCCTTTAAGCCGCCTTCGTTCGTATACCAGGTTAACGGTTTCGGGTTTGCTCCGCCCAGCCACTCAGAATATTCAATCCATCCCTTTGATCCCCAGAGACGAATATGAGAATGGTATCCTTTGTCGAGATAATAGCCGGAGGTCATCGTCCCAAGCACGCCGTTTTCGAATCGCATCGAAAGCGCAGCAGAATCTTCCGATTTGATCGGCTGACCTCCAACAATCCCGGCAAAACCCGCGACTTCGCTGACTTGCGATTTCATGAAGAGATTCGCCAAGTCAAGCCAGTGAATTCCCAGCCAGATAAGGTGACCTCCGCCTGATCGCTCCCGATCAGAATACCAGGTTTTCTGGTAGGATTCGCGCGTCAACCGCGTTTGATCCGCGATCATGTGAATCTCAATTCCATAAGGTTTGCCGAATGTCCCAGCGTCGATCAGCTGACGCGCTTTGAGGACGGGCGGGTTGATTCGATTGGCAAATGCCATCATCAGCAGCTGCTGATTTGCGTCCGCCTTCTTCACCAACTTCTCAAAGTCTTCAATACGGACGCAGGACGGCTTTTCCGCGAAAACGTGGCAGCCAGCATCTAAAACTTTATTGATTACGGGCGGAGCATGCCGGGCTTCCATGGAAACCATCGCAAGCACCGGCTTAGCGTTGTTAAGCGTCTTGTCGACGTCGTCGTAGACGGCAGCAAGCTTATCGCCCAAGGCATTTTTTGCGCTGGCGATTGACTGGCCGCTCGGATCGCAGAGGACGACGTCGCTCACCTCCTCGCAAGCGGCCAATCCCGCGAAATAGGCTCCAAGGTGGGCACCTTCGGCTCCCGTGAACACTCCTACTGGAATTGAATCAGGCATAATTGTTTAAGGCTTGAGTTGCGCGTCTCGCCAATCAGAAAAAGTCTTCAGGTAAGGCCAGACGAAGTTTTTATCTTTACGGTAGCGCATATCATGGGCCGCATATTGGCTCGCGCGAAACGATTTGACGTTGGCGGGCTCGATAAATGGATCTCGAGTCTCGGTTCTGAAGTTTGTTAACGCTTTAAGCAAGCGCGCCTTCGTTTCTACGTGTTCTGGATCATCTGCTAGATTCTTCCATTCGTAAGGATCTTCCTGTAAATCAAAAAGCTCGAAATCTGGCGGACGCTGAAAACGCGCTAACGCCGCGGCGACTTCCGGTGTAGCTGTTTCCTGCTCCTCCCGCGTGAAGTTGGACACAACTTTGACTGGAGCCTCAGGATCGAGATACATTCGCGAACCAAGGTTAGGCTCGCCAGGAAGCAGATTCTGAATGAGCTTGAATCGATTATCGCGAATCGACCAACGTAGTTGAAAAGCAAGCGGGTAGGAGCCAGACGTGAATCCAAATATGTAACTCCGCCACTCTGCGTCCCCTCCCCTCAACAATTGCTGGAGCGGCAGTCCGGGTAGCGCCGATGGAACCGGAATTTCTGCTGCACTGAGCATCGTCGGCAAGATGTCGATCGTCGAAACCAGCTCACGTCGAACCAAACCGGGTTTCGCGGTTTCTGGCCAGCTAACGATAAAAGGAATCCGCAAGCCTCCCTCGTAAACTGAGACTTTTCCGCGCGGAAATTGAGCACCGTGATCGCCGATGTAAATGATCAGGGTATTCTCTGTCTTTCCCGCTTTATCCAGTTCACCTAGTAGAAGTCCGATGCCATCATCCAGTCGCTCCAAGCAATTATAATAGTCAGCCGTCACTTCCCGAATTCGCGGCGAGTCAACTCCAGCCCAAGGGAGCGGCTTGACGTCTTTGCCAGTCAACGGATCGGCGGGTCGACCGAATTGCTGGCGAATGAATGGTAAATGCGCATCTGGATAGTTTATCGAGAGGTAAAATGGCTCTTCGCCTTCGTTGAAAAACTCAGCAGCTGCTGAGGCGTAATCAGCCACGTTTCTTTTGCCGAAATTCGCGCCCGTGATCTTGCGATAGTCGACAGGGAACGCACTTTCCGGATTCACGTGGAGTTTTCCAATCAGACCGGTTCGATAGCCGCCTGCCTTCAAAAGCGTAAAGGCGTTAGGCGTGTTTGGATCGTAAAGCGCGAATTTGTGAGTCGCCAAACCAATCTGCCCATTCTGATGGGAATAGAGGCCCGTGAGGAAAACCGCACGCGAGGGGCTGCAGACCGAATAGGGCACAAAAGCGCGCTCGAATCGCACACCGCCAGCCGCGAGTTGATCGAGAACCGGCGTCCGCGCATAGGGATCGCCGTAGCATCCGATCTCCGGACCGTTGTCTTCGGAAACGATCAGAAGGATGTTTGGCTTTTCGGCAGCAGCGCTCGAGAGAATAAAAAACAGCAGGAAAAGGCGTTTCACGTATCATTTCTAGCCGATTTCGGCCCCAGCGCCAACCGAACTCTTCGAAGGTTGAATGTGCGATCAATCAATTGCAAAATTGAAGGCCAATGTTCCTCCCAAGAATCACGCCCGAAGATATCGAGTCGACCGAGCGGCTGGCCGCGATCCAGGCGGCTCCAGATACTTATTATTGGACGAGCAATTGGTCGCCTGAGTTCTATGTAGGATTAGCCAAGTTGGGATTTATGAATATCACAACTGAAGCGCCGGTCTGGACGGGCACTGACTCCAATCAGCTACGACTCATGGAGGTCCTGGCTCCAGAAATGCAGTCAGCATACGCTGTTCTCGATTTCGAGAACCTTCACCTCTCGCGCTCAACTCAACGCTGGATCCGCTCGGAAACCTGCGACCGGTTGGGGTTGCGCCTTCAGATTCCCGTTAGCGTCGATACCGTGGTTTCCGGAATCGCTCGCAGCTACGGCGAAATAAATTGGGTCACGGCAAATTATATTGAGCTTCTCCACAAAATTGAAAGCGAAGGCCCTTGGGGAGACTTTGAGCTAATGCCCGTCGGCTTGACCGATAATGAAGGAAATGTCGTGGCTGGCGAACTGGGCTATCGACTTGGTCGAATCTACACCAGCCTAACCGGTTTTTTCGACCGCAAGGATCCGAAGTTCAGCAATTCAGGTAAACTCCAGCTTTTTCTCTTGGGAAAGTGGCTCGCGGCGCACGGATATGCTTTTTGGAATCTTGGCCATCCCTACATGCAGTACAAACTCGATCTCGGTGCCAGGATCGTCCAGAGGGCCGATTTTCTGCGCCGATGGAACTCAGCTTCGCGGCTTTCGCTTCCCGAAGGATGAGATTTGCGCTTGTCGCGATGTCAGGGTGGCATAATTTGACCGAATGGACTTTATCCAAAGAATCGCCGTCCTGATCCTGGTTGGTCTGGCCGCTGGACTGATCGCCAAACTGGTGATGAAGACGAAGATGACGCTGCCGATCACCATCGTCGTTGCGATCCTCGGGTCGCTGCTGGGATCGTTCATCGCCGGCCAAATTCCGGAACTCGCCAAAGATATTATCATCTCCACCGGCGGGGCGATTCTGTTTTTGTGGCTCGCGCGCTACGTGACTAAGAAAAAATGAAGTCCTCGACTCTCTCCTTACTCCTTTGCTTCGCTGTCGCCGGCCCTGCTTTTTCAAAGCCAGATCGCGCCCCTGATCTCACGCTGAAGGCCGAAACCGCCTGGGAACTTCCCGCTGAAGGCGGACGAACTCTTCACACGTTCGTTATTCCGAGTTCGGCTCTCGAAGGGCCGCGTTTTGTCGAAGCAATTCAGCTGCGGCCCGGTTCGATCGGCTACATCCGGCATGGCGTGGTTCGGTCCGACACCACCGACGATAGCCGACTTCTCGACGCCGAATCTGCGGTTATCGGGATACCCGGACGACCAATCCTTTCCACGCTCAATCGCCCGAATGGGGTTTTCGCGGTCTGGACTCCGGCAGCACCCATTTCTGAGGCTCCAGCCGGAACCGCCTGGAGAATTCATCCCTACACCGATCTTGTGGTAACGCTTCACCTCTTCCCTGATGGGCAAACTCACTCTATCCAGCCCGAGATCGATTTGTGGTTCGCGGAGACCGAGCCGACCCAGCAGCTGCTGAATCTGCGGCTTGCAAAAGAGACCATCGAGCTGTCCCCGGGTGAATCCCGAATGATCGGCGATTCCTGGATCGCCCCGGCTCCATTCTGGGTGAACGCGGTTTACTTTGATGCTAACGAAAGGGCTACCAAATTTCGGCTGGAATTCCTCGCGCCTGAAGCGATCGGCGCACGGCTCGCACGGGCTGACGCGTGGAATCCAGGTTCGGAATCGCATCAATTTCAGCAACTTCCGGAACGGCGACGAATTCCCGCCAGCGCGCGATTCGATCTAAAGGTGTCTTACGAAAACACCGCAGCTCAAGGCGAAAACCCGCCGCGCGAGATTCGGCATGGATTCACGGTCGCTGACGAAATCTGCGAAGCACACATTCGGATCATCGCGCACAATTCGCCGACGGCGATGCGGCTGACCGAATCGATTTCGCTTCATCAGCTCAATCTCGAAATCGAAGCCAACGAGGCTGAGATCGAACGCAATGGCGGCCGAGTTCGAACCCATTCTCGCTTGGCGCTGCTTTATTCTGACCTTGGAGAGCACGAAGCCGCGATGGACGAGGGACGAAAGGCAGTTGAGTTGGGCCTCGAAAATCCAGAGGCGCATGCCGCGCTCGCTGGAGCCTACTTGGCCAACGGCTTTACTTTCAGCGCGCAGGAACACGCGGAAAAAGCGATCGAACTCGATCAATTTAACGCATCCGGCTGGTTCAATCTTGGTATCGTTTTCCTTGAATACGGATTTCCTGTCAGAGCCCTGAACTGCTTCGAAAACGCCCGACAAGAGGAGCCCAGGAACCTGCGATTTCTCAACAATCTGAGCAGTCTATTGATTCACGAAAAGCGATACGAAGAGGCTCAAAAACATCTGGAAGTTCTGCTGATGATCGAGCCGAGACATGCGAAAGCGACTGCTAACCTCGGCCGAATCCACGAGATGACGGCAGACCCTGAAAAAGCAATCGAGCTTTACCGACGAGCGCTCGAAATTGCGCCGGAGATGTCGATTTCAATCGGACCGCGCCTGGAGAAACTAACCGGCGTCCGCCCTCCGGAACTTGCCCCTTGATTGATCAAGCCGCGTCGGCTTCGGGTTCGGCCTCAGCAGCTGCTGGCTCTGGAGCCACGATTTCGAGGAAATCGCTCAGAGAATACGCTTTCTCGTCCATCAGACACTTGGCGATCCAATCGTAAAAACGCGCGAAATCCGGATTGTCCGTCCGGAAATAGTTAATCTCTTCCCACGACAAACTTGGTCGCTGCTTTGGAAGACAGATCCGGCGAATCTTGAAAAGATTTTCGAGAGCTCCGAATTCGTGCTCAGTCAAATTTACGATCGAAGCCGGCTCCGGCAGATCGTCGATCACGTCCTGCGTCAGCCCGAAACTCACGACGCCAACGCCAAATTCGCCCGCCAGTTTGCGGACATCGGCCACCAACTGCTCGTCGTCGAGCGTAGCCGCGATCGCCAATTCAGCCTGATTGGCCCAAAGTCCGGCGCTGAGAGTTTTGAAAACATCTTCGCGGATGCTGTCGTAATGCGTGTCGAGTTTCAGCCTGACTCCAGACAAAACAAACGGCGCACCGCCCATTCGCCGCCTGACCTCGACGCTTTCGGGATCAAGCCGGATTCCCTGTTCGTCCGGTTCGCCGACAAGCCACTGAATCAAAGCGACATCCGGATATTTCCAGACATTCTGGGAAGGCTGAGTTTGCGAAAACGAGCGCTCAAAAGCGTAAGGAAATTTAGCGTCCAGCTCGCTGTGCCGGTTGAAAATCGCGCGAAATTTGTTAGCACGCGCGATTACGATATCGACTTGGTCGGTCGCGCCCGGATCACCAAAAAGTGAGCCTTCACGCGATGGGATCAGGTTTCGCGCGCTTTCAAGCGAATGCAGAGTCGTCGACCTGAAATAGTAACCCTGGCCCTGCTCAACCTTCGCGATCGGCGAGGACGGATCACACGACATGATCGAGAAGTGATATCGAAGCGTCGCGTCGCTGTAATTTTGATTGAGCCGATACTTGACCCCTTGAATCAATTCCGTCCCCTTGATTGCTTCCGAAGGTTTCTTCGGAAGGATCTCGGGCAGAATTTTCTTAAGCTGATCTCTGAGATTTGGTCCTGCGGCCACCTGTTGATTTGAGGATATGTCAGGGCCCTGGTCAAGGCGTGTTTGTCTCGAAAATTTTATAATTGTCAGGATCCGACAAACTTGTTGGCACCAAGATTTGAGCCGGAAACCAAACCGAAGCGCGAGTGGGCCTTCAGCCTAACAGATCATTTATCACATGACCGTGAACGTCGGTCAGTCGCCTGTCGATCGAGTTGTGCCGCACGCTCAAGCGTTTGTGATCGATTCCTAACAAGTGGAGAATCGTCGCGTGGATATCGTAAACCTCGGTCGGATTGTCGCGGTCCAACGGTTTGAATCCCCACTGATCACTTTCGCCCGCGGTGACGCCTCCTTTGATTCCACCGCCGCACAACCAGTTGGTAAACACAAACGGATTGTGATCGCGCCCTGTCCCTCGCTGGGCGCACGGCATGCGACCAAATTCGGTTGTCCAGAGGACGATCGTGTCGTCGAGCATCCCACGCTGCTTCAAATCCGTCAGCAAACCAGCCGCGCCGACGGCCATTCCGTGCGCCAGCGGCCCGTGATCTCGAACGATGTCTTCATGCGAATCCCAGTTTCGGCGAGGGAAGCCATTTTCGTTCCCGCTGAAAATCTGGACAAACCGGACACCGCGTTCCAGAAGTCGGCGCGCGACCAGGCATTTTCGGCCGAAAAACTCAGCCTCTGCCTTCGGGTTGATCGTTGAATCGTCCACTCCGGCCCCTTCAGAAGCTAAGCCGTAGAGATCCTGGATGTAGCCGGGTTCCTTGGAAACATCGAGCGCTTCCGTGGCACTCAACTGCATTTGCGCAGCAAGCTCATAACTCCTGATCCGTGCCTGAAGTCGGCTGTCGCCAGGGCGGGTTTCAGCGTGTTTTAAGTTCAGCGCCTTCAGCAGCTGCTGAGCATCCTTATCGGCCTCGGGCGTGATGAACTTGCTCGTTTCTGGCGGAAACAAATCGTTAATCGGCGTTTTTGAACCGGGACGAATCACAGTCCCTTGATGGTCGGCCGGAAGAAACATCGAAGACCAGTTTTTCACACCATTCGAAGCAAAACCGCGATGGTCTGGCAAAACCACAAAGCTCGGCAAATTGTCATTTTCCGATCCAAGTCCGTAGCTCACCCAGGATCCCGCACTGGGGAATCCCGGACGGCCAAATCCGGTCGTCTGAAGCAGCGTTCCTTGACTGTGGACGCCTGTCTGACCAACGAGGTTATGAACAAAGGCCATGTCGTCGACGTGCGCGCCCAAAGGCGATACGATTTCGCTGATCGGCTTACCGCAATCGCCATACGGCTTGAAATCCCAATATGCTTTTGCGCTTGCGCCTGGTGAACTCTGAAACAGCTCAACGCTTTCACCCGGATCCCACTGTTTGCCGTGCTCCTTCTCAAGCTGCGGTTTGTAATCAAAAAGATCCACATGACTCGCTGCACCGGCCATAAAAAGCTGAACGACGCGTTTTGCGCGAGCGGGATGATGAGGGGCGTGAATCACGCCCTCTGACGCGAAGAGATCAGTCAAGGCCAGCCCACCAAAGGTGGCACCGAGGTTTCCGAGAAGTTTTCTGCGTTCTATCATAATCCAAATTCGGTAAACAGTTGCCGATGTAACTCGTCGATCAAATCCACGTCCACCTTTCCTTCAATATTCCGCGTTTCGTCAGGATCTTTCGAATGATCATAAAGTTCGCGTCCGATGACTTTTCCCGAAGGATCGAACCAAGCTACATATCGATACCGGTCTGTCCTGAGCGCGCGGCCGTGCATTTTGCCGTTGTAGCGTTCGTATTGGCTCAGCGCGACGCCGCCATCGAGGCTCGGATCCGCCAGAATCGGCGCAAGGCTTTCGCCTTCCAGATGTGACGGCTGGTCGAGCCCGGCAACGTCACACAACGTCGGGTAGAGATCGACCAATTCGGCCAACGCGCGTGTTCGCGAGCCTCCGTGACCGGGCTGGGCAATCAGAAGCGGAACGCGCGTCGCGATTTCGTAGTTCGTCATTTTTCCCCATGCGCACATCTCGCCGAGATGCCAGCCGTGATCGCTCCAAAGCACGATCGTCGTGTCGTCGCCAACCGCCTCGAGCAACCGTCCGATCTGAGCGTCGACATAGCTGACGCAGGCGGCGTAGGCGTGGACCAGATCGATCTGGCGCTGCTCCGGAATCTCCCCTTGGTAAGCCACATCGAGGTAACTCCGCATCTCGTACCCGTTCCAATCGATCGCCTCTTCGCGGCTTGGCGGATTCGGCATCGTCAAGCCAACTCGCTTCGCCCCACCTCCGTAGCCGTCTGAATTGAACCACGCATAAAGCGGCGATTTCTCAGGCGGGTTCGGCTGCGTGGTCAGCCATGATTTATCCGGCTCGTAAAGATCGAAATAGCGCTTGGGAGCGACGAACGGCAAGTGCGGACGGCGGTAGCCGACAGCGAGGAAAAACGGCGCGTCTTCTGGCAACTGCTGAAGCGTTTCGACAACATCGTTGGTCATGCGACCGGCGAAAAGATGATCGTCCGCGACGTTCGGACTCTGGATCACCGGGCAAGCCCAACGCTCGGCAATAATCGTCGGGCCTGTCGGATTGTCATGATCCATGATCTCCCACATTTCGCGATCCCGACCGGGCGAAGACGGCACCGACCAGTCATCCGGATTATCCCAGCCGTCGTGGTAGATTTTTCCGAAACTCTGAGAGTGATAGCCGTGATCTTTGAACCAGCGCGCCATCGATTTCGCATCTCGACGACGCTCGCGAAACGCCCTCACATCTCGCTCGTTATTGCTGAAAACTCCGATCGAATCCGGTCGCAAACCGGTCATGAGCGAGAGCCGCGAGGTACCGCATTTCGCGTACTGACAGTAGGCGCGTTCGAACAGCACGCTGCGTTTCGCGAGTTTGTCGATATTCGGCGTTAGCACGCGATCGTCACCGTAGCAGCCGAGCATCAGCCGCAAATCGTCCACCGCGATCATGAGAATGTTGGGGCGATCCTCCGCCAAGGCGATGGATTGAGCGAAAAGGAAAACAAGAAGAACTCGCATTAATCTAAAATATTTTGTCACTCCCGGGTCTGTTCTGAGCGATCCATTTTACACGAATGAGAGAGATTTCACGAAGAACAACGATTCAGCAGCTGCTGGGAATTGCGTTTGCAATGGTAAGTTCGCCCCGCGGACGTTGAGCCAAGCCCAACCACGATGTGAATTCCGGCGACATGATCGTGAATTTTGTTGTCGATCGGTGAGGCACTGAGGCAGGGTTGCCGGATGAAAACCGTATCCTTCGCCCTGACTTTGTTCATCGCTGGACTCGCGGCGCTGAGAGCGGACGGCGAAGCCGAAGTCGTCGCCTACCTCGAGAGTTGTCGCAAACCGAACGGCGCGTTTGGTCCGATCGATCAGGCCTACACCGATGCGGCTTGGAACTTCCCGGCGGTGGCGGCTTTGCATGCGTTAGGCCGCGAAATCAAGCAGCCGGAATCGATTCTGGCGAACGGCCTTGGTTATCCGAAAGGCCACGTCGGGCACGGCCACTGGCGCTTTTTTCATCAGCATCAAATCCGGCATCTGCTGGCCGCGCCGATGAAGACCAAACACAGCAAAATTCGCGTCGTTCATCAGGGTTTCGAGGTTCGCTACTACGGAAGTCCGTTCGGAACTGGCGGAGAGACCTTTTTCAACGCGGGCGGCGAGCCACATCCAGATCCGCGCGACGTCGACGCGGAAGAGCTGGGTTTCTACAATTTTAGCTCGCTATACTATCTTCTGGCGGGCTTGGGGGCGTCCGGGCGCGAGGCATCGAATCGGGACGAGCTCGTTGATTATATTTTCGCGCGCGAGGCCCCCGATGGAGGGTTCGTGGACGTTCGCGTTGAAGGTCGAAAAGCGACGAATCCCGAGCTGAGTCTACCTTCAATATTCTTCGCGATTGCGATTCTTGACCTTCTCGGGGAGCCGATTCCTAACCCGAGAAAATGCGCAAATTATCTTCGACGCGAGCTGGCGAAGTCGAATGATATCTACGAAATCCACATCGCGCTGCGGGCCCTTGAGATTCTTGGAGAAGAGGCTGATTCGCGCTCGGAGATCGCGAAGACGATTCGTTTGATGCGCAACGCCGACGGAGGATTCGGTGATCGAGCCGGCTGGCGGTCGAGGCTCTACAGCACTTTTTGGGCCGTCGATTCGCTGCGGATTCTCAAAGCCGAAATCGGTCCAGTGCCCACCGATGATCAGACTATGGAGCCGATTGAAGAAGACCAGTTCCAGATTTTTCAGGCGTTGATGAAAACACCCGCAATCTCTCCTAACGAGTTTGCTGGGCTGCACGAACGCGGTCTGAATCTGCTCGGCCTGAAATCTGAAAACGCCGCCCTCGTGACCGAGCTGCGCGCTGCGATTTCGGACCAGCAGCTGCCGATGGACATCGTGCTCTGCCCGGAGTTTTATCCGCACCGGGCGCCGCGACCTGGAGGCCTCGTTCTGCACCACGTTTTGAATGCGACGATCGATCCGGGCGCGGACTTTGAATCGCGGTTAGCGAGGTTAAACGAGAACGGCACGGCGGAGATGGATCTCTGGAATGATTACGATAAACGAGTCATTTGGAACTGCGCATCGAGCGGGCTTGCCTACCCAGAGCAGGACTTCGAAATGGACCTCGCATTTGATGCTTACGATCGGAGCTACAACGCTTTTCTCGCCGGCTTCAATTGGGCTCCTTCGGACTTTGTCAGGGTCTTTCCGTGGCGTGAACGTTTTGTCGGTCGGTTCGCGGCGATCGCGGATGCCGACGCGCACGGCGACCTTGAAAAGTGGTCGGAACATCTGGATTTCACGCGGAATCTGTATCTTGCGGAAGATTCGAGTTACACCAGCTTTCTCGACGCCGCTCGCAACGGTCGGCTGGTGTGCGTGATCGCCCCTCGCGACGGTGAAGCGGCTGCGTTTTACGGTTCAGAGCCAGCCGTTGAGTTCGTAAAAGCGCGAATCGACGAGTGGCGCTGGTGGTAGAAAAACTCCTGTCATCCCGAGCTTGCCGAGGGACCTCAAGCACGCCTTTGGCCCAAATTGTTCATGGCCATCCGCATTCCCAGACGACTGAAACGCTTCAGCTGGTTTCTGCCAAAGGAGATCCGCGAGGTCCCTCGGCAGGCTCGGGATGACAGAGAATTCCTTAGCCGATCGACGACTCAGTCCAAGTATGCGAACTCGTTCAAATTGAAAATCAGCCTGCACGCGGCGGCTAAGCCGTGTTTCTTCGAATACGAGCTAAGCAACTGAATTTCGTCTGCCGTCGGCGCTCGACCCAAAGCCACCCAGACCGCTTGAGCGATTGGTTGATTCGACTCCTCAACGTTCTCGGCAAGTTTCTGGGACATCGCGATCATGAAGGGATTATTCATCAGCACGAGCGCCTGAAGTGCAGTCGTGGTTTCGTCGCGCTTGGCGACCATCTGGGATGGGTCGGCGCAGTCTAGCGTGGTCAAAAAAGGCTGTGTCTGGCTGCGGGCGATGAATCGATAAATCGTCCGCCGATGCGTGTCCGGATCGTTCGGATCGTGAAGGTGATACCAGTATTTTGGCGTGTGATCGTCCTTGAATTGGAAGTCACGAAAACTGGGCCCGCCCATTTTCAAATCCAGAGCGCCGGATACCGCGAGGACGGAATCACGAAGCTCCTCAGCTCGGAGTTTGCGCCGATTCGCGCGCCAATAAAATGCGTTTCCGCTGTCGATCTCGGTCTTCGCCGAATCATCGGCTGAACTCTGGCGATAGGTCGAACTGGTCACGATCAAACGGTGAAGATCTTTAACTGATTCCGTTTCGAGAAACCGCGAGGCTAACCAATCGAGCAGCTCAAGATGAGTCGGCTGCATGCCCATTCGGCCGAAGTCATTTGGGGAGTCGACGATCCCCCGCCCCATGTGGTAAAGCCAGATTCGATTGACCGCCGAGCGCCAAACGAGCGGGTTGTCCTTCGTCGTCAGGTAGCTCGCGAGCGCGGCGCGGCGACCGCCTTCAGTATCGACTTCGCCGAGGTCGAACTCCGGCGTTACGCCGCCCCAGAGCGCAGGCGCGCCAGGTTTCATCACGTCGCCCGGCGTCCGGAGATCGCCGCGATGCAGCAAGCGGATTTCGCGCGGCTTGCCCTTGGTTGGCTTGACCTGGCCTTGAGGTTTGAACTCTGTCGCGATCGCGTAAACCAGTTTTCCCTCTGGCAGTGCGGCGAGTTCCTTTCCTTTGGTTTCGAGTTCGGCGTTCGCATCCGCTTGCCGCTTTTTTCGGTCTTCAGTGGTCAATCGAGTCAGCAGCTGCTGGAGTTCCGTATTTTTCGAAGTGAACTCGGCCACAGATTCCGGATCGCCGCCGGTTGGGAATTTTCCATCGACAAGATTCGCCCGGCTCCAGCGACTCGGCGCTTCGATCGAGTCCTTCGACTTCACCGTCGCGCCTGCGGCCAAATTGTTCCCGTCCGCATCGAAAATCCGCGCTTCGGCAAGCGCAAGAATCCAGCTATCGACCCGTTTCGCCAATTTCGTCGCCGTGATCCGGACTACCGAACCTTGCTCGCCTTTTACATTGACCGTGACCGGCGCGACTCCGGGATTAGGATAGTCGTCAGCCGTGAAATCGGCGATCGTCCGGAATTTCTCGCCATCGCCGATCTCCACGCGGAATCGAACAGGAAAGCCGAATCCCGCACCGATCCCTCCGAAGTCATCGTGACAACCGATCAGCTCGATGCGATCGATCGCGGCCTGCTCAGCAAGCTCGACATCGACCCATTTTTCATCGCTTGCCGATTTTCCCATCCCGCTGTGGTAGCCGTGCTCGGGCACGGTTTTGAGCCCCGCTTTCCCGTCTTCCTTCAGTTTGGCGATTTGCTTTTTCAGCTCAGCCAAGCTTTCACCACCTTCTTTGTCGATCTCAGCCTGAACTGCTTTCAGCCTCGCGTTCAGTTCGGCGATTTTCTGCTCAAGACCCTGTCGTTTTTTGATAATGTCAGGATCCAAATCAAAAACCCGAGGCCTGCGATCGACGGCCGCGAAGATCGTGTGGAGCCGATAATAATCTTCCATCGAAACGGGATCGAACTTGTGATTGTGGCACTGCGCGCACTGCACGGTCGTGCTCATGAACGTGTTGAAAACCACGCTGACCATGTCGTCTCGATCGAGGTGCTTCGCGATCCGGCCATCGAGCTTAGCTTCGCCGACTTCGTGGTGCGCGATGAAATCCCACGGCCCGGCCGCGATGAATCCGAGCGCGACGATTCCATCCGGATCGCCCGGCCAAAGCACGTCTCCGGCGACCTGTTCCTGAACGAATCGCGACCACGGCTTATCATCATTGAAACTCCGAATCACGTAATCGCGATACGGCCAGGCGTTGAAGCGGGCTTTGTCTTTGTCATAACCATGACTCTCGCCGTAGCGCGCGAGGTCGAGCCAGTGCCGCGCCCACTGCTCGCCGTAGCGCTCGGAAGCCAGCAGCTGCTCGACGAGATTGGCGTAGGCATTCTCTGAATCCTCAGCCGAATCGGCGACGAATTTGCGAACGGCTTCTGGCGTCGGCGGGAGGCCGGTCAGGTCGAAAGTCAGGCGGCGAATCAGAGTTCGCGCGGCGGCTTCCACTGAGGGCGAGAGGCCTTTTTCATGGAGCTTCGCGAGGACGAACCGGTCGATTTCATTCCGGCCCCAATCAGCAGCTGCTGGCGGCTTCGGCGCGACGATCGGCTTGAGCGACCACCATTCGCGGTCGGCGACTTTGCGGTCCTGAAGAATCCGGCCATCCGGAATCGGCGCGCCTGCCTCAACCCAAACGCGAAGCGCGGCGATCTCATCCGATTTGAGCGGATCGGCCTTTTTGGGCATGTCAGGATCCGCGCCGGAGACCGATTCGATTATGTGTTTGAGGTCGTCGATCTGGATTGGCGAGCGATCGAGAATGACATCGCCTTTGTGATCGCCCGAGTTGTGGCAGGCGAGGCAGTTTTGCTCAAGGACAGCGATAGCGCGCTCGTGCTCGGCAGCGAAGACGGACGTTGCGAGCGTGAGGAGGAACGCGAGGCAGAGACGAATCATTCCGACAAGTCTCCGAACCAGATGGAGATCTTCAACCCGAAATTCCACCAAACTCTATTCGATGGCTGCCCGCAAGTGGGCCTGGAGTTGGGCGACATCTTCGGCAGAGGCGAAGCCAACAATTTTGGCGGTCTCGGCGTTCTTGTAGGTCGCGGTGAGGCGATAGCGAGCGACATTGTTGACATGTCCGGTTCGCTTGATGTGGAGATCCTCAATGTCGGAGATTTCGGCGGAACGCCGCGTGGAAAAAACCAGCCAACGTCGTTCGATGATAAGCCGGGAATCGCGAATGGAAATGGTGAGCCGATATCCCAGCATAAAAATACCTAAAAGGACGATGACCAATCCACTGCCGCCGAAAACCATGGCGAACAAAACCGGAGGATTCCCGCCCGATGATGAGGCGCCGGAGAAGAAATTGCGCACGGCCGGGACGAGATCGAGAAGGAAATCCCGGGAAGATTCCAACATCATGAGACCGGCGATCAGGAAGATGCTGCCGAAGATTATGATAGAGAGAGCTCCGAAGAATGTGGAGCGGATCCGGGCCTCCCAGCCATGAAATGTCTGCCTGAATCGGAGATTTTTCGAGCGGTAGTTTGGTTCGAGAACGGCTCCATCAAGGGCAGCGAAACTTTCCTGTTCGACTGCGTCTCGGACACTAGTGACCTTTTTGGCTTCCAGGCCAAGCGCGGCTTTTACTTCGCGCTCCAACCAGAGTAATTCGTCTTCCACGAGTGAGCCGCCCACACCGATTTTTTGTTGCCCATCTACGAAATTCAGTTTGTAAGCGGGGACATCATTGTTTTGATGGCTTTCTTCAAAACTGAGTTCGAGATGCAGGCGGCGGAATTCCTTTTGCTGGAAAGCTTTTCCGAACAGCCGGCGCCGAACCGCTACATTCTGGGAGGTGATGTTGATTCTGGTGATTCCTAACCAGAGTAATAGACCGATGAGGAAAGTCGACACTCCAATTAAAATAAAGGGGCTGAGGAAGAGAAGGGCGAAAATTTGGGGGAAGTCTCCCTCGATTGAATCTCCATCCCCAAAGAGAATCGCGAAGAACAAGAAGATAGGGATTCCGCCAAACATCGCCCCAAAGAGGATGAAAAATCCGGGACGGCCTTGTCCCTTGACGGTGAAGTTGAATTCGCCTGGGGAGCTTTCCTCACGAAGTAGCCGGTTCCCTTGTCTTGGAGTGAGAGGGGCCTGGTCTCGGGCGCGTGATCTCAGAAGCTTGCCAAACATAGCGGAATTGAATCATCCCTACGGCTGAGCGCCAGGCAAGAGATTCAAGGCTTTGGACGTTCGGCGTTTTCCCCAGCAGCTGCTGAAATTCACGGACGCCGAACTACGCTTGTTGAAAAGGCCGAATCGAAACCCAGGTATTCCTAATTGTTGGCGGTTTCAGGGGTCTCAAACCCGGGCCGTTTTCCCTGGCCAATTACCAAAAGACTTCGTATTCTCCTCAGATTCTTCAAAACTCAGCTTCTCGCTATGAATTCCGAAAATCCCCAAAACGAGCTGCCACCAAACCTTAAAGCGAAGCTGGAGCAGTTCCGGCGCGCTGTCTGGGTTGTAAAAATCGCCGAAGGCCTCCTGGCCGCAATCTTCGGCCTCGCGTTATCCTACCTTCTGGTGTTCGGCCTCGACCGAATCTGGGATACGCCGCAAGCGCTCCGAGCTCTGATCCTTGTCGTAGGCGCGTCAGGACTCGGTTTCTGGTTTCCGACAAAGTGTCACCGCTGGGTCTGGGAGCGACGAAGTCTCGAACAGGTCGCCCGCTTGCTGCGGCACAAATTTCCGCGACTCGGCGACCAGCTGCTGGGCATCGTCGAGCTCGCCCGCCACTCTGAAGGATCGCAGGCGTTGGTGAACGCGGCCTTCAAACAGGCTGACGGAGTTGTGAAGGAGCAGAATCTCAGCGGTGCCGTGCCACACGCGAAGCACTGGCATTGGGGCGTCGTTGCCGGAGCGGTCGTTGCGATCGTGATCACGGCTTTCGTGATGTTGCCGAAGCCGAGCAAAAACGCGCTCGAGCGCTGGCTGATGCCGTGGACCGACACCGAGCGCTACACTTTCGCGCAAATCGGCGACACGCCGGACGCGCTGATCGTTCCTTACGCTGAGCCGTATGACTTGAATGTTGTGCTGAGCGAACAGACCGATCGCCGACCCGCAAACGGCGTTGCAGAGTTCGAAGATCAGGAAGCGGTCAACGCGGATCTTAAGAATGGCGCTTACGATTTCGAAATGCCTCCGCGGAGCAAGGCCGGGGCCGTGCAGGTCAAGGTTGGCGACGATCGCGAGGAAATTTCAATCAAACCGACGACTCGGCCGGAGCTGACCGGGATGTCCGCAGCGGTCCACCTTCCGGACTACCTTCGCTACTCGCGCGATCTCGAAATCGAAATGCGTGACGGCTCAGTTTCACTGGTCAAAGGCAGCCAGGCGACGATTTCCGGCCAGGTTGGTCGAGATTTGAGGGAAGCTTCGATCGATGGCGAGCCGCTAAATTTGAGCGGGCCGACTTTTGCGACCGAGCCGATTTTTATCGACGATTCGAAGCGGCACGAGCTGACCTGGAAAGACGGTTACGGCTTGACGGCGAAACAGCCGGTTACGTTGCGGATCAACGCTCGCGAGGACGAAGAGCCGGCGGTTCGCGCGAAGCTGACGAGTCTTGAGCAGGTCGTGCTGGTGAGCGAAGCCGTGAATCTGACGGTGGAAGTGAGCGATGATTTTGGAGTTCGCGAAGTCGGTCTCGAATGGGTCGGCTCATCGAAGGCCGAAGGCGGCGAGCCGGCGCGCGGATCGAAGATTGTTTCCGCGGGAGCTCCTGAGCAGCTGCAGGTTGCGGGCGACGCGGTTTTCGTTGCCGAACGCGAGGGCGTCGAGCCGCAAACGCTCCAAATCGCGGCCTACGCGACCGATTATCTGCCTGGCAGAGAGAGATCGTATTCGAGGCCATTCGTGATTCACGTGCTTAGCCCGGAGCAGCACGCAATGTGGCTGACCGAGCAGCTAGGAAAATGGTTCCGCCAATCGCAGGAAGTCTACGAGCGCGAAAAGCAGCTTCACGCGACGAACAAGGCGTTGCGCGACATGCCAGCTGAGCAGCTCGATACCGACGCGGCGCGGGCTCAAATCGCAAGTCAGGCAGAGGCCGAAGATTCCAATGGAAAGCGGCTCGACGCGCTGACCAAAGTTGGCGAAGAGCTCCTTGAGCACGGAACCCGAAATGACGAGTTTGACGCCGATCGCCTCGAGCTTTGGGCGAAGATGATCGATCAGCTCGAAGAGATCGCCAAAAACCGAATGCCTTCAGTAGCCGACATGCTGGCGAGCGCTTCCGAAGCCCAGAAGGGCGAGCCCAAAGAAGGTGAGCCAGGTAAACCCGGTGAATCTCAGCCGAAGCCGTTCGGAGAGAAAAAGGAAATCGGCGAAACTCGCAAGAACGACGAAAAAGGAGACAGCAAAAAGGGCGGACCGCCGAAGTCCGGGCCAAAAGTGAACGACAAGGAATCTGGCTTCGCGCTGACGGACAAAGTCGGCGAAAATCCGGAAGAGCAAAAGCCAGGGGAGCCAAAACCTCCGGGCGGCAGCGCCGGTCTGAAGCTTCCAGGCACGACCTTGGCGAAAGCGCCTGGTGAGAACAAGCCTGAGGAAGATTCACCCGCTCAGGAGCAGACAAATCAGGCTGTGGTTGAGCAAACTGGCCTGCTTGAGGAGTTTGAAGAGATCTCGGCGCAGCTTCAGGATTTGCTCGCCAGTCTTGAGGCTTCGACCTTCGTGAAGCGGCTCAAAGCGGCATCTCGCGAGCAAATGACGGTGGCTGGCGATTTGAATTCGACGCTTGTCGGTGGATTCGGAATGAGCGGAGACGAGCTGGCCGAAGCAACTCGGAAGGTCGGTGATGAGATCGCTGTTCGCGAAACTGAGGAAAGCGAAACGGTCCACCTGATCCAAGATGACCTCGAAGCTTACTTTCATCGCAAGCAGGATCTGCGTTACAAAAACATCCTCACCCAAATGCAGGAAACCAGCGTTGTAGCTGAGCTGCTTGAGATCGGTGATGAGGTTCGCGTTAACTTGAATGGCCGGTCAATCGCAGCCGCTGAATATTGGGCGGACACGCTCGATCGTTGGGGCGAGGAACTCGTTGCTGCTTCGGAATGCAAAGCCTGCAAAGGAGAAGGAAACGGCGACGGGCTTCCGCCTGAAGTCGTTCTCGAAGTGATGAAGATCCTGCACGAAGAAATCCAGCTTCGCGAAGAAACGCGCGAGTTGGAGCAGGCTAAAGCGGCGATGGACAGCGAAAAATTCGGCGAAAAGGCTCGCTTGCTTTCGGACGTTCAGAAGGAGCTCCGCAATCGGACCTACGCAGTCGCGAAACAGATCGAATCGATGCCTCAGGGGGCTCGACGGTTCGGGAAAGAGATCCAGCTTCTTTCGCAGGTTTCTCAGGTCATGGGTGAGGCGAAAAACATTCTCGGTCGGCCCAACACGGGTTCTGAAGCGATCGCCGCTGAGACTGAAGCGATCGAACTTCTTCTTCAAGCACGCCGCGCAGGCGGTGGCGGAGGAGGCGGTGGTGGTGGAAATCCTGGTGGCGGCGGCGGCGGAACGACTGGTCGTTCGGCTCTGGCGGGAGTTGGCGAGGGAGCTGATCCTGGCGCGCACCTCGAAGAACGCGAAGTTGGGCAAGCAACCGGTAAACAGGGCCGCGAACTTCCTGAAGAATTCCGTTCCGGCCTCGATGCGTATTTCAATGAACTCGAGCGCGGCAGCTGACCCTTTGATCGCTCAAATATGATTTTTCGGCGCAAGCACGAAGGCAACCGATCGAGAATCCGGCGTTATTTCGTCGGTCTTGCGGTCTTCGCGCTGGCCTTCTCGCCTTCGCTGACTCAGCAGCTGCTGGGTCAGGCGGACGAGCCGAAAACTCGCGAAGAAAAGATCGGAGCCTTCATTCAGGAGCTCGCTGTGACCGAGCGTGAGCTGAAAATGGATCTGATGACCGATGCGATCGCCGATCTGGATCGCGTTTGCGAGCTCTCAGCCGCCCAGCACAAAGCGATGAAGCTCGCCGCGAAAGGCGCGGTTGAAAAATATCTCGAAAGCTGGCGAACAGAGATGGAAAGATGGGTTCGGAATCGAATTCGGCACGCAGATGGCGATATTGAAGCTTTTCTCTCAACGATGGGCTCAGTCAATTTTGGAAACGCTCACGAATGGGCCCCTGACCGACAGGATGTCTGGCTCAGGACCGTCTCCGGTTCACTTAGCGAAGAGCAGAATTCTGCTTTCCAGAAAGATCAAATTTCCAGAAATGCGTTCAAGCGGCAGGTGTTCGCAGCTGCCGTGATCGCGGATTTGGACCGAACGGTGAAGCTCACGGCCGATCAGCGTGAGCAGTTGCTGCCGCTGATCGTTGCTACGGCGGAAAAAAATTGGACCCAGATCGAAAAATCCAACCAGAATGAGGAAATTCTTCCCCTTCTGCAAATGAGCGGCGCGATCCTCAGCGGAGTCGATGAAGCGGCGATCAAGAATCTGCTGACCGAAAACCAGATGACCCGATGGAATACATATTCTGAAAAGAGCACCGCGTATTGGCGATTGATCAATGGCCTCGGAGAATTCGAAGGCATAGGCAATGGCGGAGACATTCGAGTCAATTTTTGAGTTTTACCCTGAAATCACGAACGATGATGAATCTAAACTGGCTTCCAGCCCTGATCGCTTCCGCTTGGCTTTGCGGTGTGATTCAGGGAGATCTCTTCGCACAACAACTGCAATTGGATGGCGGGAATATTGTCGTTCTGCCAAACGGCGATGTTGAGTTCGTCCAGGTGGACAACGAAGCGGAGCCGGTCGATGGCGTCGAGCACCCGCTGAAACGCGCTTCGCGGATCAAACGCGAGGAACTCGGACATTTCATGTTGTTGCAGATCGATGATTTGGATCGGTCATGCGATTTGGACGAGAAGCAGATCGAGCGTCTGAAAGTGGCGTCCAAAGGGGCGATCGAGAGGTCGCTTGAGGTCTGGGTTCAGGAAATCGAGGACAACGGCTGGATCGACATGGTCGGCCAGATGGAGCCGGAAGTCGCCGATCAGTGGCTAGCCAGTGTTGGTGAGAATTTGTCACAGAAAACGGCGGCCAAGCACGAACTCTGGCTGAAAACAGTCGAATCCGTTCTAACCGACGAACAAAAGGCGAAGCGCAATCGTGTTTCGGCCGAACGCGAGGCTTTTCGCCGAGAAGCGGCCGTTACCCAGGCTCTGGCGATTCTCGAAAACGAGCTGTTTTTGAATCCGGACCAACGCAAACGGATGCGGCTCTTGATCGACGAAAAAATGGGCAAGAAACTGGCGAAGAAGGGAAAAGCGCCCCGAAAAGCCGGAGCCTACACGACGCTGCTTCCGACGGACCTTGTCTGCCAGATCCTGAACGAGGCGCAGACAGCTCGCTGGAAAGACATGACCAAGCGAAACGGCTCGATGGAGGGCGACGGCAGGTTTGATATCGGAAACGGCGGATTCATCTTCGGAGGCGATTTCAATGCCGGAGCTATCCTCAATAATATCATCATTGAATAATCCTATGCGGAAACTTTTTACTCTGATCTTATTCAGCAGCTGCTGCGTCGCATTCGGCCAGGGCCCCAACATTCGTTATGGCGAAAAGGTCCCCCCGGATGTCGAGCACATCTATAAACGTGGGCTCGCGTGGCTCGTTACGAACCAGCGGGACGACGGTTCCTGGGAAGGCAACAACGAGCACGGGATCACCGGCCTTTGCGTGATGGCATTTCTCGCCAGCGGCGAAGATCCCAACTTCGGGCGTTACGCAGGTCCGATTCGCCGAGCGCTGAAGAGCATGATCACCGGCCAGGACAAAAATTCCGGATATCTCGGCAGCAGCATGTATCACCACGGTTTCGCGACGCTTGGCCTCGCCGAGGCTTACGGAGCGGTCGACGACACGCTGCTCTGGGACGGCACCGAACCCGCCGAATCTCGCCGAAGCATCGGGGAGGCACTCGACCTCGCGGTCCGCTGTTCGTTGACTTCGCAGTCGAATAATCGGTGGGGCGGTTGGCGCTACTCGCCTGAATCAACCGACGCTGACACTTCGGTCTCTGGCGCAGTTCTTGTTGGTCTTCTGGCGGCCCGGAATGCAGGAATCGACGTCTCTGACGAAGCGATCGACAAAGCCCTTGGCTACTTCAAGCAGAGCACAGGACCGAACGGCATGGTCGCCTACAGTGGCGGAATGGGAGGGATGGGCGAATCGATGAATCGCTCCGCAGTCGCCACTTTAGTCTATGCGATCGGAAAGAAAAAGGACTGGGCCGAATTCAAAGCCACGCTCAAGCACCTCACCGACCGAATCGAGCATAACGAAGGCAGCTACCCGAATTATTTCCGCTATTATATGGCTCAGTCGCTTTTTCAGGGCGAATTCGAGTCCTGGCAGAAGTGGAATAAAGAAACGATCCGCTTTCTCAAACAAACTCAACAGCAAGACGGTGGTTTTCAGGGTAGCCAGGGCGTGGCCTACGGAACTTCGATGTCGCTCCTTTCTCTGGCGCTGAACTACCGATTTCTGCCGATCTACGAACGATGAAATCCGTTCTCCTCTCGTTCATCCTGCTCTTAGGTGTCGCCCATGCTCAGCAAACCCAACTCAAGGGAACTCTTCGCTGGACGAACGGCGATTCGCTGAGCGGAGTGCTCGGATCCAGCGTCGACCAGCTGCTGGTCTGGACGAACGACTTGCTTTTCACTGCACCGATGCGGCTGCAGGTCGAAGCGGTCGATTTCATCGAACTTGAAGGCGCGAGCAAGGCCAAGGCTGGTGAAGACGGGCTGTTTCGAGCCTCTTTGATCAGCGGCGACGTGGTTCACGGAGACCTCCTTGCGATCGATCCGGTTAACGTCGTTCTGAAAAGCAAACGGCATGGAGTCGTTCGCCTGAAGCGCGAAGAGATTGTCACGCTCCGCCGTCTCGACCACCCTTCGCTCATTTTCGCGGGACCGAATGGGCCGGACGAGTTCGAATCTCTCAATCAGCGCTACCCAATCGGGCTTTGGTCGGCAAAACCAGGCGGAGGATTGGCAACGAAACGCTGGCGAGCCGAGCTGTTTCGCGAGTTGGAGCTGCCAGATCGAATGGAGGCCGAGATCGTCCTCAAATCTTCGAAACAGCCCGAGTTTAACATTGCATTTGCGCGGGAAATCGGGGACGCGCTCCGAATCGAAACCTGGGGCGATTCTCTCGTGATTGTTCAAGGTGTTGAGCACCAGGAACTCATGCTTTTGGATGAAAAAAAGAGCAGCATCCACCTTCGCCTGTTCTGGGATCGCTTGGCTGGAGAGCTTTCGATTCATTCCGGCGATGGGCAACTGCTGGCCGAAATGAAAACGCAACCGGCCGAAAACGACGCGGAATCCGAAGGATTCTACCTTCGAAACAAGTCCATCGACATGGAATTGGTAAAACTTCGGATCGGCGCTTGGAACGGGAAGGCACCCGAAAAAGTCCGCGACACCGAACCGCGAATCCGGACGACTGATGGCGACTTTCTCTATGGCAAAATCGACAGGATGCCGAATGCGAATCAGCCGATTTCGATAGATTCAGGTGAATCGATTACTGTCGATCAAGTCGACACGATCCATTTTCAAATCGCTTGGGGAGAGATTCCGGATCCTGACAAAGCCATCAAAATCGTTTACGCCGACGGGGCGCTCATTTCTGGTAAACTTCAGTCGATCGACACGCGTGGCTTCGCTCGAATTGAGACGATTTACTCGGCGCAACCGATCCTGACCCAGTTAACGGGGGCACGCCGAATCGAGTTCAAGACGGCCGAAGATTTGAAACTGCCTGAGGCGACTGACGAGCTGCAAATGAAGGACAAAGTCCTCCACGGAACGATCACGGGAGCCCCGAATCCCTCATCGCCGATCCGCTGGCTGCCGTTCGGCGGAGTCGGTGCCGTTCCTCTGAAACCGGATGCGGACGCTCGCTTGATTCGGGTCAAAACGAAGGCGGTCAGCGATTTGGAAGGCGATCGAATTTTTCTGAATTCCCGAGAAGTTCTCTCGTGCCGAGTCGAGGCGATCGACGAAGAATTCGTTCATTTTCGGACAAGCGTTTCGAAACTCCGCCAGTTGCCGGTTGCGCAAATTCGGGCGGTCGAATTCCACGACGGGCGACTGCAACTGATCGGATTTGGCGATCACGGGTGGACAAAAATCCTCGGTGAAAACGAAAAAGTAACTCGCGAACCCGACCGGATCACTCTCGATGGCGGCGAACTTTCGCATCCGTCAATTCTGCGCGCGAACGAGATTTCCTTCCGAGTGAGATGGGAAAATCCGCAGTCAGGCGGCCTGACCGTGGGGCTCTTCGGTCGCTCAACTCAGGCGGACGTCGAATCACCAATGAACATCAGTTTCAGTTGCTGGGACGAACGGCTTTGGGTCGCGGGCACTGAACCTGGTCAGGCAAACGGACCTGGCGGCCAGGATGCGAATATTTCCGGCGGCGAGGCAAAGATCAAAATTCAAATCGATGGCGAGCGCATTTGGATCTGGGTGAACGACAATCGACTCGCTAACTTGACTCATGATCCGGGAAAGCGGCTTGGCAACGGGCTCCGTTTCGGCGTCGGCAGCCCCTACGTCGATGAAACCATCGGGTTGAGCAAAGTCATGATCACGGATTTCGAGATCCGCTCGACGACCGGCCTGCTCGATCCGCTCCGCGTCGACAAAGAGGCGAAACTGCAAGCGCTGACGATTCCGAGGTTCCGAGTCGACAATCCCGACACGCATATTTTGATCGCGCATAACGGCGATCTTCTCCGAGGCCAACTAATCGGGATGAGCAACGACTTGATTCGGTTCACCTCTCGGATGGAAGAGATTGATTTTCCGCGCGACCGCGTTGCCGGCCTGATTTCGCTGACTGCCGATGATCCTGACGCCGGAGTCACCGGGAAGGAAGCCCGGGTTGTGCTCAGCGACGGCTCGGCGATCCGATTGACGCCGCGTTCGCTGGACGAGCAGCTGCTGATCGGGCGCTCGCCGAGTTTGGGCGATTGTCAGCTCCCTGCTGAGGCGATTCGCCAGATTCAACTCGGCAATTTCAAGCCCGTTCCAGATCAACAGATCTACGCAAACTGGAAGCAGATTCAGCCGAGATTTCCTGAAATTCCCGAAGCCGAAGGCGGCCCTGCGGGCCCTGAATCCGAGCTCGTCGGGCAGGATGCCGCGGAAATCCAGCTTCCCCTGCTCGCAGGCGGCGAGTTTGATCTCAACGACGTGGACGGCAAGATCGTCGTCCTCGAGTACTGGGCGACCTGGTGCGCTCCGTGCCGACACGCCTTCCCCGAATATCTTCGCGCTCTTGAAGAAGTTGACTCGGACGAAGTTCGCTACATCGCGGTTAACCAGGGAGAGCCCGCCGCCGTGATTCAGCCTTTTCTCGAAAGGAACCAGTGGGATTTCGAGGTCGCGCTCGACATTCGCCAAACTACAGGAACAAAGTATGGGGTCGAAGGAATCCCGCACACCGTGATCATCGACAGGAATGGAAAGATCGCTTGGGTGCAGAGCGGTTTTCGCCCCGGAGTCGGCGACGAATTCAAAAAGGCGCTTCTGAAACTCCTCGGCGAGGAGAAGCCTCCAGCGGTTGTGCCAGCTGAGCCGGATCCGGCAGGATTCGACTTTTAGAACTCGCTCGACATCGCGTCAGCTCTCGAGACTCCACCGAGCCTGCCGCAAAACCGCTCGCGGCGCATCGGCAAGCTTCTCGTACCAGACCGACACCAGCGATCCGTCTTCAAGTTCGACCGTGCTCGGGTAACCGAGATCTCCGCCAGCCCCATCGCCGGAGATCGTCAGCGGCTCGCCCCAGGTTTCGCCGTTGTCGGTGCTGATTCGAGCCTGGTTTCCGAAAGGAGGTCGCCGGTGGCCGTAGCTCATAAGAAGTCGGCCGTCTCTGAGACGGTTTAGAAACGAAGGAAGCCCCCAAACTCCGATTGAACGCGGAACGCTCCAGGTTTTTCCACCGTCGCGCGACTCGGATTGAAGCGTCTCGCCGGCGTCCGGTTTGTTGTGATTTCGAATGTGAACGATCAAACGTCCATCCTCAGCCTCGACCGCGTGCAGTTCGTGATATTCGTGATGCTTGTCGCCATCCCGAGTCGGAATTCCGGCGAGCCACTTCCATGTAAGCCCGTCGTCGATCGACTCGCAGACCCCGTTTTCTTTGTCGCCGGTCCAGAGCTTCTTTCCGGCGTAAAGAAGCCGGCCATCCGAAAGCTGGATCGGTCCGTGTGGGCTGTTTACGATCGAACTGAAGCGCTCCGACCATGTGATGCCGCCATCGGTCGACCGAACGATCCATTGGCCGAGTTCCGCTTTTCGCTCGTCCGCGCCGATCCGCTCGTGAGCCGCTTTCCAGCGAGCTAAGCGATCTGCGGGCCAGGAATCCGGCGTGGCGAGCGCTTTCGTTAAAATTGGTTCGTAGGCGAGCGAAGTGAACGTCGTCACGAGCAGACTGCCCTTCGCCGTTTCTAGAATTCCCGCGTCGCGGTCATCGATCGGTCCGTCGAGGACGGTTCGTGGCCAGGTCCAAGTTTCGCCGTCGTCGTTCGAGCGCATCAGGTCAACTCGCCCAAACGGACAAACGTGTTGCTCGCGACCGCCGGACCAGGCGACCAGCAGCTGCCCGTTTTTGCGGCGCGTCAGCGTGGGCCAGCCGCAGTAAATATCGGGTGCCTGGCTAATGACTTTGAGGTCGTGGACCTTCGCGGTTGGAGCGGCGTTGCCGACAATGTTGAAGCCCAAAGCAGAAGCTCCGACTGTCCCGAGAAATGCGCGGCGATTTTGAATCATCATCTTGTGATCGTGCCGGATTCAGGAGGCTTGGTCAATCTTCTGGTTCGGCTTGCTGCTTCCCGACGATTGCGCGCAGCGCCACGGCGAGCCTCCGCCCGACTAACGCTTCTTCGTCGACCACGACCGTGGCCCCGGCTAGCTCCAGATCCGGAACAAAGGCGTGGTAACGAGCTCGCGCGATGATTTGAACAGTCGGAGCGAGGTGCCGAACGGTCTGGACAACCCTGACGATCGAGTTGTGATCAGGAATGCTGATCACGAGAGCTTTGGCGTGCTCGATCCCGTGATGGATCAAAACATCGGGGTTCGTCGCGTCGCCCAAAGCCGCGTCGAGACCCATCGTCCGAGCCAATTCGACGTTCGGCGGGCGCAGATCGAGGACAATCGCGGCCTGGCGATCACGGAGCAATTCTTCGCCTGCTTGCCTACCCGCTGGACCGAAGCCAGCGACGATGACGTGGTCCTTGGTCGGTTCGTGATGCTCAGCAGCTGCTGATTTGGATTTCTGATGTTCGTGCCGCCAGATGCCGAGTCGAAACGCAAGCCGCTCGATAGACTCGCCAATCGGCAAGGCGCTTCGGACGAGGAAAGGCGTCAGGAACAGCGAAATCAGGGTGGATGAGACGAGGAGCTTGAGCAGGCTCTCATCGATCAGCTGGCTCGACGCGGCGATTCCGGCGATGACGACGCCAAACTCGCCGACCTGGGCGAGAGCGATTCCGGTGGCGATGGCGTGGGCGAGCGTGCGTTTGAAGATCAGGGCGAGCAGCGTGATTAGAATCGATTTTCCCAGAATAATCAGCACAACGACACCAAGGACGAGCAGGGCGTTTTCCAGAATCCATTGCGGATCGCCGAGCATGCCTACGGAGGTGAAAAACAGAGTTACGAAGAGCGCGCGCATCGCTCCAACGTCGGCGCGGACCTGGGTGGCGAAGGGGGATTCCGCGAGCAGCATCCCAGCAATGAAGGCACCCAGGGCGGGCGAGAGGTCGAGCGCGTGGGCTGCACAGGCCGAACCGAGCGCGAGTACGGCGGCGAGGAGAATCAGCAATTCGCGATCTCTGGAGATGTTGATTTCCTTCAGCAAACGAGGGAGAAACTGATTCGAGATCCACCAAAATGCGGCGAGGAGCACGACGATCAGGCCAAGCGCTTTGCCGAGCCCGAGCGCCATGTCGAAAGCAGAGCCAGCACCCCCTAACATGGTCACCAGCAGCACGAGCGGGACGACGGCGACGTCTTGAAGGAGCAGCACACCGAGCGCGGATCGTCCGTGGACTGAATCGAGCTGAGTTCGATCGGTCAGGATCCGAAGAACGCATGCCGTTGACGAAAGCGCGACGATGGCTCCAATCGCGAGCGCGGTTCTGATTTCGAAGCCTGTCAGGACTGCGATCCCAGCTCCGGCGAGCAGGGTCAAGACGACCTGCAGCGAGCCTCCGCCAACCGCCATCGCGCCCAGCCGCATCAGTCGTTTAAGCGAGAATTCGAGGCCGATCGCAAACAAAAGAAGCGAGACACCAAGCTCGGCTACGATCGGAACGCCGCTGTCCGCGCGGACAAAATCGAGGGCGAACGGCCCCAGAATCGTGCCCGCGAGAAGGTAGCCAAGGATCGCGGACTGCTTGAGGCGTTCGAAGACGACGCCGAGCAGGAGGGCGACGCCTAACAGGGCCACTATCTGAAGAAGGATCGCCCAAATCTGAGCATCCGAGGCAACTGCGATCATAATTGAGGGTAGCACGCGGAGTTGGGACCCGCCAGGCGACGCTTGTCCAGTTTCAGCTCGGACTTGCGCCTGGCCGATCCCGCTTCGACAATTTGCGATGATCAATCGTCGGAATTTACTGAAATCCTCAGCCGCAGCTCTCGCAGCCGCCGCCGCTTCGCCCCTTTCAGCAGCTGCTGACGCGAAAATCCGGCTCGGGCTCGTGACTTACAACTGGGGCAAGTCCTGGGAACTGCCGGAATTGCTCAAGAACTGCGAGGAAACCGGTTTCGAAGGCGTCGAACTACGCTCAACGCATGCCCACAAAGTTGAGCCGGATCTGAACGACGGCCAACGCGCCGCGGTGAAGCGTTTGTTCAGCGAGTTCCCAGTCGAATGTGTCGGGCCAGGAACGGCCTGCGAATACCACTCGGCGGATCCGGCGGTGCTCAAGAAGAACATCGAAGAAACCAAAGCGTTCGTTAGGCTCTGTCACGACATCGGCGGAACGGGGATCAAAGTCCGGCCGAACGGGTTGCCGAAAGACGTGCCGGTTGAAAAAACGCTCGAGCAGATCGGCAAGTCGCTGAACGAAGTCGCGGAGTTTGCGTCGGATTTCGGCGTAGAAATCAGGACCGAGGTCCACGGACATGGGACGAACGAAATTCCGAACATGATCAAGATCATGGGGCACTCGGATCACCCGAATTCAACGGTCTGCTGGAATTGCAATCCGGCTGACTTGGATGGCGACGGGCTGAAGGCGAATTATCTAGCGCTGAAGGATCGGATTTCGACGATCCACATCCACGATCTGCGCAACGACGCTTATCCTTGGGAGGAGTTTTTCGCGCTGCTAAAGGAGACCGGATTTTCCGGCTGGACGCTGGTTGAAGAAGGCAAAGTCCCAGAAAACATTCCGGCCGCGATGAAAGAAGTCAGAACGCGCTGGGAAGAGCTGACCGCTTGATTAAAGCGGCGACGGAGCACGGATGTCCACATCCGTTTCTGAGCAGATCGGTCAACCGACGTGGACGTCCGTGCTCCGAATGAAAACCAAGGCTCCTGAAATTCCTCAGCCCTGCTTTTCCTTATCGAACTGCTCGTCGAAGACGATATCCGACGTCGGAAAGTCGATCGCTTTCACGAACGCGGCCGATTCGGTCGCGCCGTGCTCGCGGTCCATGCCGCCGTCTTCCCATTCGACTGACAACGGTCCGCTGTAGCCGATGTCGTTGAGGGCGCGGATGATTGGCTCGAAGTCGATATCGCCGCGGCCCATCGATTTGAAGTCCCAGAAACGCTTGTGGTTGTGGAAATCCGTGTGGCCACCGAAAACACCGGCATCGCAGCCTTTGTCAGCCCAGCCGACGTCCTTCATGTGGACGTGGTTGATGCGATCGGCGAAACGATAGAGGAATTCGACGTAGTCGACGCCCTGGTAGCCGAAGTGACTCGGATCGTAGTTGAATCCGAAGGCCGGGTGGTTGCCGATCGCCGAAAGCGCGCGCTCGGCGGAAGCGATGTCGAAGGCGATCTCGGTAGGGTGAACTTCGAGCCCGAATTTGATCCCGTTGTTCTGGAACTCGTCCATGATCGGGCCAAAGCGATTGGCGAAATCTTCGAAACCGGCGTCGATCTGGCCAGGCAGATTCGGCGGAAAGCTGTAGACGAGGTGCCAGATGGAGCTGCCAGTGAAGCCGTTGACGACGCTGACGCCGAATTCCTTCGCGGCGCGTGCTGTTTTCTTCAATTCCTCAGCCGCACGCTGGCGGACACCTTCCGGATCTCCGTCGCCGTAAATGTAGTCGGGCAAAATCTGAGCGTGGCGCGCGTCGATGTTGTCGCAAACGGCCTGTCCGACCAGGTGGCTGGAAATAGCCTGGCATGTCATCCCGTTCGCTTCCAAAACCTGCCGTTTGTTGGCGCAGTAAGCGGCGTCGGCTTTGTCGACTTCAAAGTGATCTCCCCAACATCCGAGTTCGACACCGTCGTATCCGAAGGATTTCGCTTTCTGAACGATCGTTTCAAACGGGAGATCGGCCCACTGGCCTGTAAACAAAGTGACGGGTCTTGCCATGCCGTTTTATCGCGAGAAGCACCCCGCTTGGCAAGTCAAAATCGCGGCGAATTGTGCCCGAAGATCACAAGTTCGGCATTTGCGGAACAACAACGGAACTAAGGATATTAAATGTGCCGAGATCACCCTATCAGTATGAAATTCCCGTTGCATCCCGAGCAATCTGTGATTTCCTCAGCGCGAAAACCTAAGAGACAGAAAAATAGGCCTCAGGGAGAGGCCAATCCCGATAATTATCCAAAATGAGCGAAAACGCTACCATCGCCCCCACTGAATTTCAGCTTCACGAAGGAGACACCGGAAGTTCCGATGTCCAAGTCGCGAAATTGACAGTTCGTATCAAGCACCTCACCGACCATCTCGGTGTTCACCAAAAAGATTTCTCCACTCGCCGCGGCTTGCTTCGCCTTGTCGCGCGTCGTCGTAAGCTTCTCGATTATCTCTCGGACGAAGCTCCGGACCGCTACGAGCGGTTGGTGAAAGATCTCAAACTCCGCCGCTAAGCCCATTCGGCTTCGGCAATCCCGGTTCCATCGCGGAGGTTGATCCAACCTTGCGCGCCGAAGTGCATTCATGCGCTGCGCGCAGCTAAAGCCCATTTACTGGGCTTTTTGCCCTGCTTTGCGCTCGGGTTCCCAAACAATTCCACATAACAGAAAGAAAGAAAAATAAAATGAGTATCCACAACGTAACCGCCGAGATAAGCGGTTCAGAACCCATCACCATTGAAACTGGTAAAATGGGCAAATTAGCCGACGGCGCAGTGACCGTCCGCTCTGGCGAGACCATCGTGATGGTCAGCGCCGTTTCACAAACTAAAATGCGCGACGGCCAGGACTGGTTCCCGATGTCGGTTGAATACAAGGAAAAGGCATCAGCAGCTGGCCGATTCCCTGGCGGCTACTTCAAGCGCGAAGGTCGCCCGACCGAGAAAGAAATCCTCACCTGCCGGATGACGGACCGCCCATTGCGGCCGCTTTTCCCGAAGGGCTATCTTTACGATACGCAGATCATCGCCCTGATGCTCAGTGCTGATGGCGAGATCGACGCGGACATCCTCTCGATGAACGGCGCATCCGCTGCGCTCTGCGTTTCTGATATCCCATTCGACGGCCCAATTGGCGCTGTTCGCGTCGGTCGCGTTGACGGTCAATTCGTCGCGAATCCAACTCACTCGCAGCGTGAAGAGAGCGATCTCGACCTCGTTTACGTCGGCAACAAGACCGATGTGATCATGATCGAGGGGGCCGCCAACGAACTTCCAGATGAGGAGTTCAAGAAGGCGCTGACCTACGCTCAGGAATCGATTCAGCCGCTGATCAAAGCTCAGGAAGACCTAGCAGCTGCTGTCGGCGCCACCGAGAAGCGCGATCCAGAATTGATCACGGTCGACGAGGCACTTTTCGACCTCGCGTTCGAGATCGCGGGTGACCGCATCGAGGAAGCGATCAACATTCCCAAGAAGTTCGCCCGCGGCAAAGCGGTCAACGCGCTTCGCGATGAGATCAAAACGAAGATTCTCGAGGCACATCCGGACACCGGAGACAGCGCGATTTCGCAGGCCTTCGAGGTTCTCCAGAAAAAGGCGACACGCCGCACGACCCTCGAACAGGGCAGACGTCCCGATGGCCGCGGCCACAACGACCTCCGCCCGATCCTCGGCGAAGTCGATTTGCTGCCGCGCGCCCACGGTTCCGCGCTCTTCAGCCGGGGTGAAACCCAGGCTCTCGCAGTCGCGACCCTTGCGCCGGCTGACGAAGCTCAGTTCGTCGACAACTACGCCGGTGGCGAAGATTCGAAGCGCTTCATGCTTCACTACAACTTCCCTCCGTTCTCGGTTGGCGAAACTGGCCGTGTCGGTGGTTTCAACCGCCGCGAAATCGGTCACGGCGCGCTTGCCGAACGCTCGATCGTTCCGGTCCTGCCCTCGCCTGAAGACTTCCCATATGCGATCCGTGTGGTTAGCGAAGTGATGGAATCGAACGGCTCGACGTCGATGGCGTCCGTCTGCTCCGGCTCGATGGCTTTGCTTGACGCCGGTGTTCCGATCTCGCGCCACGTCGCCGGTATTTCCTGCGGTTTGGTTTCCGAAACTGGCGAAGACGGCAAGATCAACCGCTACCTGACCCTGCTCGACATCATCGGCCGTGAAGATTTCTTCGGCGACATGGACTTCAAACTCTGTGGCACGACCGAAGGCGTCACCGGCTTCCAGCTCGACCTCAAACTGAAGGGTTTGCCGATGAACATCCTCTTCGAGGCGATCGACAAAACCCGCGACGCGCGGATGAAGATCATCGAAATGATGAACGGCTTCATTTCGGTTCCTTCGGCGCTCAGCGAGCACGCTCCACGGATCGAAACCGTTAAGATCGATCCTGCCAAGATCGGCGAACTCATCGGGCCTGGCGGAAAGAACATCAAAGGCATCCAGGCCGAGTCCGGCGCCGAGATCAACATCGAAGACGACGGCACGGTTCACATTTACGCGTCGAAGAAAGAGGCACTCGATCGCGCCAAGGAAATGGTCGAACGCGTTTCGAAGGAAATCGAGATGGGCGAGATCTACCAGGGCACGATCGTTTCCACGACGAACTTCGGTGCGTTCATGGAAGTTATGCCGGGCAAAGACGGCATGATTCACATCTCAGAACTGGCGGATTGCCGGGTCAACGAGGTCGAGGACGTCGTCAAGAAGGGCGACGTGATCTGGGCAAAGTGCATCGGGATCGACGATCGCGGACGAGTCAAAATGAGCCGTGTTGCGGCGATGAAAGAGAAGGGCATGGAAGCCGAACTCGCTGAGGAAGCTGCCAAGCTTCCAGAAGTCGCTCCTGGCGGCGGTGGTGGCGGAGATCGCCGCGGAGGCGGTGGTGATCGTCGTGGTGGCGGAGATCGCCGCGGAGCCGGTGGTGATCGCCGTGGCGGCGGCGGCGGAGGCCGTGGCAGACGCGACTGATCGCAATTTCATCATCTGAATGAATTCGAGTGGCGAATCGCGTTATGCGGTTCGCCACTTTGCGTTTCGGCCCCAGCAGCTGCTGGTTGCAATCGCCGCTGGCTCTGGCCTGATGTCGTTGTGAAATTCTTCTGCATTTTCGTCCTCTCAGCCATGCTGATTTCAGCCGATCCAGCGAACGCAGGCCGAGTTTGGACGGACGTCAGCAATCAATTCAACGTCGAGGCCGAATTCGTCAGCGCTGATGGAGTCACGGTGACCTTGCGAGCTGCTGATGGTCGTTTGCTGCACGTTCCGCTCCGAGATCTCAGCAAAAACGACTACGAATTCGTCGCCGAGCACCTTCGCTCGAAAGGCGTGAGTTCGATCACGCCTCCGCGCCAATTCCCGCCGGCCGTAGCCAAAAATCCGTTCGAGCGGCTCGACGGCAAGCCGCCCATTGCCCAGTCAGACTACCCGGATTACTACGCCATTTTGCTCGATCCTGAGCGCTACTCGACCGACATCATTCGCGAAATGAGCACCGTAATTCCTGACGAACACAAAAAATCATGGCACTTCCCCGTCCTGCTGATCGGCGGCGCGATACTTTGGTTCTTCAGCAGCGTCTTGTTTCTGCTTTCCACTTTCAGCCAGTCCGTTGGCTGGGGATTCAGCCAGCTCTTCGCTGACATTCTGACCTTTTTCCTCTTCCTTCCGGGAATTCTGGTTGCGACCGCCTTTGCGTGGACTCACTGGTCTGAAGCACGAGGCTCCTACCTCTTTAAACTCATCGCATTCCTCACGATCATCGGGTCTCCCCTTCTCATTCCATCCGACGCCGTCCCGCCACCGCCTTCCATTTTCTAACCATGCCTGCCCCACGAATCACCTACGTTGATGCCGCGACTCTCGACGCTGGAGACATCGATTTTTCGCCTCTCGAAACTCTCGGTGAGCTGATCCTTCATCGATTTACCGCTCCGGATGAGCTCATTAAGCATGCGGGCGGCAGTCGGATCATTTTGACCAACAAATTCGTCCTAAGCCGCGAAGGACTGACCGCTTTGGCCGAGCATTTACGCTATGTCGTCGTCACCGCGACTGGCGTAAACAACGTCGATCTCGACGCTGCTCGCGAACTCGGCATTCCCGTCAGCAACGTCAGCGGCTACTCGACCGAGAGTGTCGCTCAGCACACAATCGGCCTGCTCTTGAACCTCGCCACCGGAATTCATCGCTACGCAGCTGAAGCGCGTCTTTGGGCGAAATCTCCAATGTTCACACGGCTCGACCACCCGATTTTCGAGCTATCCGGGAAGACTCTCGGCATCGTCGGGCTTGGCACAATCGGCAAACGCGTCGCCGAGCTAGCTCAATCGTTTGGGATGCGGATCATCGCGCTCGCCCGCGGCGAATCGAACACCGAAGGCCCAATCCCCCGTCTCAAACGCGAACAATTTTTCGCCGAGGCGGACGCGATCACGCTTCACTGCCCGTTGACTGCGGAAAACGAGCGTTTCATCAATGCTGAGACCATCGAAATGATAAAATCTGGTGCTGTCCTGATCAACACGGGGCGAGGTCCCCTGGTAGACGAAATCGCCGTGCTCGACGCCCTGAAATCCGGAAAACTCGGTGGTGCCGGTCTCGATGTCCTCCCTGTCGAACCGCCGCCCGCAGACCAGCAGCTGCTGACCGCGGATTTACCAAATCTGATCGTCACTCCGCACAGCGCGTGGGCTTCAGTTGAATCGCGAACGCGCCTACTCGACGGAGTTTGCGAAAACATCCGGGCATTCTTAGCAGACGAAGAAATTCCGAACCGAGTTGCTTAGTCGTTGCCTTTCAGCGCCTCTTCAATCCGCTTAACAAACGCGTCAACATCCGGTTTCGGTCTACCGCCGAAATTGAGATGCGTTCCATCGACGTCCCAGCCGCAGAACATCGTCGCGTCAGCATCTTCTTTATCGCCGAACGAAATTGTCTTCTCCAAAGTAAAATATTGGCGAGGTCCTTCGGCTGGCTCAACGATCCCAATCATGTGAGATTCCGCGAGGTCTTGCGGCTTCGGCAAGATCACTACGATCACTCGGATGGGCATTCCGGATTTGGTGCCCGACGCCGATCGACCATGTAGTGGTGGGTTC